>CALBJC010000001.1 GCA_937892655.1 uncultured Clostridia bacterium
TATGTTAAAGTGCGGTTATACAACAGAAGATATAAATACGGCACATCCATCTGATATGGAACAATACTATTCCAATGAAGAGCAAGAAAAATATGGCGTTGTCGGTATTGAGCTTTGCTGAACTGATGAGATTGTCCCTCTTATTTTAAATATATTTTCCAAAGGAGGAGGTTATGTGTATACTTTTGATATGAAAGAATTATTTCATATGATGCATCCAGACTTCTTTAATCGTAAATATATTATGTCTATTTCTGATAGTAAAATTGTATTTGATGAAATGATGCTTAACCTTAACGATTTTGATGATTCAATCTATGAAAAATCATTTGATAATACAGTATCATTTGGATTTTATTGTGGAAATCGAAATGAGTTGCTTGAAAAAGTTAAGTGTGTTGAAGATAATTGGGTAGAATTTTTTGGAGAAACTGACAGAGTTTTCTGCGGTTTTGTAAATGGGGAAGTAGTAAGCTTTTGTATCGTTGAGGATATGGGTGAATATGAAATAAGCGGTAAAAAAATCAAAATAGGCGGTCCTGGATGTGTTGGTACACTCCCTGAGTACAGAAATAAAGGAGTAGGGCTATCTATGGTAAAATATGCTACTCAGATTTTAAAGAATGAAGGATTTGATTATAGCTACATACATTATACTCATATCTCTGAATGGTATTCAAAGCTCGGATATAAGACGGTACTACAATGGACTACGAATGGCATTTGCAATACGAATTTAAACAATTTATAAACTTTATCGGTTTGGTATTTCAAAATAGAATATCAGACCGATTTATTATTTAGAGTATTGGATCTACAGGTTATAAACTGTAATATATTTTTTATTTGTTAAATTTTTGAATGTAAACGTAATCATCAAAAAGACCTATTGAAATATGGGATTTGCTATGCTAAAATACAGTTGTATGTGGGAAAATTGACATTTGTCAGACTTTGAAAAGAGGATAAAAATGCTTAGAATCATCGAGTTGTATGTTTTTTGGTATCCTGTAATAATGTCATTGGTGTGGATGATAGGCGGAGTTATGTTTTATTACTCAAATGAACGTAAAAAACCATTGCCGCTGTATGAAACACCTATGGTATCTATTCTGGTACCTTGCTTTAATGAAGCTGAAACTGTAGAGAATACAGTTGAACAGTTATCAAAAATTTCATATCCTAATTACGAGATAATTGCTATTAATGATGGTAGTAGTGATAATACTGCTGAAGTAATTATGTCACTCCTTCCTAAATATGAAAAGCTCAGATTTATCGATTTGAAAGAGAATAATGGTAAGGCTAATGCTTTGTATCTTGGCCTTTTAGCTTCAAAGGGAGAAATCCTGATGGGTGTTGACTCTGATTCATACATAATGCCTGATGCACTGAATTATATCATACCTCATTTTACTAATCCGTATAATGGCGAAAGAGTTGGTGCTGTAACAGGTAACCCAAGAGTAAGAAACAGAAGCTCTTTGCTTGCGAAGCTTCAGCTTTGTGAGTATTCAACAATTATCAGCCTTATCAAGCGTACTCAGCGTATATGGGGTAAGGTAATGACTGTTTCTGGCGTAGTAGTTGCTTTCAGAAAGCGTGCGCTTATCGATTGCAATTTGTGGGACAGAGATATGATAACCGAGGATATCGGTGTTACATGGAAGCTTGAAAAGAAATTCTGGGATGTAAGATATGAACCACGTGCTCTTTGTATGATGCTTGTTCCTGAAACTGTCAAGGGCTTATATAAGCAGAGAAAACGCTGGTGTGACGGCGGTATGGAAATATTAAAACGTCATAAGGATGTTATGGCTGACTGGAAAACCAGAAGAATGGTATTGGTTTATTTAGAGCAGATAACATCTATCATCTGGGCGTTATGCTGGCTATTGACAACAATTTTACTTATAATAAGTATTATTTTCTTTAATGGTATTTATTGGGAAAGCTTTATTATACGTAATCTGTTTTTATCAGTTGTCTGTCTGACGCAATTTGGCGTTGCGATGAATCTTGATAAAAAATACGATAGTAAACTCGTTGGAAATGCGTTTATCGCTGTATGGTATCCTTTCTTATACTGGCATTTGAATGCAATAGTAACTCTTACATCTCTTCCTTCGATTTTCAAAAAGAGAAAGAAAATGGCAACATGGGATAGCCCGGACAGGGGGTTGTAATATGGAACAAAGAGCTGATGCACGCTCAAAACCATTAGAACAAAAGGTCGAATATAATTTCGAAGAACACCTTATCTACGGCAGACAGAAGAAGTGGAAAAAGGTTATTGAATGGATATTGACTATTGTATGCTGGTTTATAATTTTTACTTTTGTCGGATACTATATTTATGGCAATCTTGCTATCAAAAAAGGATGGAAGCTTTTTGAAATATTCTATCTTAACAGAAGAATGATTGCTGAACTTAACAGATATTGTTTCATTGCTTTTATAGCTTTTCTTATTCTTGTAGTATTCTTGATTTTCTGGAAAAATTATAATTATCATAGATTTGGAAAGCTTCATCGAAGAAAATTCAGACCTGATGTTAATAACCAGGAGCTTAGCGAAATGTTTGAGCTTGATTCTGAATTTATTGAAAAGATGCAAAATGAGCGTTACATTTTACTCGAAACAAACATAATTCCAAAGGATATGGGCGTTGGCTATAAAGCGAACGAAGATGATAAAAAGAAATCTAAGGATAAAAATACTATAAAACAGTAATAGGTGATTTAATGAAATTTGATTTTTGCCCTAAATGTGGAAATAAACTCATAGAAAAGCAAATAGGTGATGAAGGACTTATTCCATACTGTAACAACTGTTCAAGACCTTGGTTTTCGTTTTGTTATACCTGTGTAATATGCTTGCTTGTTGACGAGAATGAAAATATTGCGCTCATCAAGCAGTCATATGGTGATACAAACAGATATGTGTGCGTTGCCGGATTTATGAAGCCAGGTGAAAGTGCTGAGGAAGCTGCAATGCGTGAAATATATGAAGAAACAGGATTGAAAACTATTGAATGTAAATATGTAAACAGCTATCCGTATGAAAAAAAGGATAATCTGATGCTTGGTTTTGCTTGTAAAGTGACCAGAAATGAGTTTAAACTGTCTTCTGAGCTTTCACAGGCAGATTGGTTTACTAAAGAAGAAGCGCTTATGAAGCTTGCTGATGCAAGAATTGCAAAAATGCTTTTAGAGGATTATATTAATGGATAAGAATTCATTTGATTCATTTGATATTGATAAAACACTATTTGTATCTGATCTAGATGGAACTTTATTAAGACCTGATAAATCGATTTCTGATGAATGTATAAGAACTTTGAATGAATTAGTGCGTAAAGGCGTTAACTTTACAGTAGCAACTGCGCGTTCTATAAACTCAGCTAGTCCATTGATTTCTAAATTAAACTTCAGATTACCCATAATTACTCAGAATGGCGTATTTATTGAGTATGTTGTGCCAAATAAAAAGGTTATGTCAAATTCGTTTACTGAAGAAGAGTCAGGCAAATTAATCAAAGTTTTCAATGAGATTGGATGTTTTCCAATGGTTTTTACTTTGGATAATGGTGCTGAACGCTTGAAATGGCGGGTTGGGAAAGAAACTGAACAGATTAAAGCTTTTTTAGACGAACGAAAAAAACAAAAGCGTCTGACGCCGTGCTATAAACAAAACGAAGAGTATACAGGTCAGATGTTTTATTTTTGCTATATTGGTGGTTACCAGGATGCCAAGCTTGTTTATGATAGAGTAAAATCATTCGGATTTTGCAATGCTCTTTTTCAAAAGGAAATCTACCGTGATGAATATCTTTGCGAGATTATGCCACTGAAGGCTACAAAACAAGATGCAATTTTGGAACTAAAAAGGCGATTTGGCTTTGAAAAGCTGATAACTTTTGGCGATAATCTTAATGATATATCGATGTTTGAGATTTCTGATGTTTCTTATGCTGTAGATAACGGGGAAATAATTACAAAAGAAAAAGCAGATTTTGTTATTGGTTCAAACAGGGAAGATTCTGTTGTCAAAAAAATACTTGAGATTTATAATATCAAAAATATAAATTCGGGCATAATATAAAATACGGTATAGAGTACTCTGCGATGCGGAAGTGACACTTAGTGTCCGCAGGGGTGCTTCTGCATAGGTCGCAGAAGGTATTACCGTTTTTATAAATGCCCATTTTTTTATGGGAAAACACCATAATCAGCACTTTTCTGATTATGGTGTTTTTGTTTGAAAAAATCAATAAATTGATTTTATAAATCATCATCAAATTGTATAAAAAAACAAAAATATCTAAAAGAACTATTTCAAAGTTGACGAAAATAATATAATAATATATAATTAAAAAAGTATGCTATAATAGCAATAATTATATATTGGTGGGGAATAATTTTGAAAAATTTGATTTCTGCTTCCATCTTAGGAGCAAATTTTGCAAATATCGAGAATGAAATTAAAAAAGCAAAAAATGCAGGTGTTGATTGGCTGCATTTTGATGTAATGGATGGCGTTTTTGTTGACAATATAAGTTTTGGTTTACCGGTATTATCGAGCATAAAAAAAATTACAGATATGCCTCTTGATGTTCATCTCATGATTGTATCTCCTGAAAAATACATTGAACGTTTTTGTAAGAGTGGTGCTGATATTCTGACATTTCATGTTGAAGCTACTGAAGATATTCAGAAATGTATCGATTTGTGCAAGAAGAATGATACTAAGGTTGGTTTAACTGTAAAACCAAACACTCCGGTTGATGTTGTTTATCCGTATCTTGAGCAGATTGATATGGTTTTGATTATGACTGTTGAACCCGGCTTTGGCGGTCAGGGCTTTATTTATGAAACCCTTGAAAAGATAAAGGCTTTGAGAAATGAAATAATAAGAAGAAGTCTTGATGTTGATATTGAGGTAGACGGCGGTATTTCTGATAAGACAGCTTCAATTGCAAAAGAAAATGGCGCTAATGTTTTAGTATCAGGTTCATATTTGTTTAATGCTGATGATATGAAGCTTGCTGTTGAAACAATAAGATAGTTAATTTATAGGAAAGTAGAGTAATTATGTCAGAGAATAATATGGCGATAGAAACGCCTAAGGATTTAAAACTAAATAACAAGCCATATTATTCACACATCTGTCTGTGTTTGTTGGGCGTATGTTTTATAGCTTGGTTTTATTATGGTCAAAGAGCAATTATTCTTATGCTCATTTCGGCTTTAACAAGCTATTTAACAGAAATTATCGCTGTAAAGCTTAGCGGTAAAAAGATAAAAAAATCGAACCTTACGGCAGTTATAAGCGGTATTATTCTTTCTCTTCTTATGCCTGCATCATTACCGTACGAGTACATGGCGATTTCATCTGTTATGATGATAGTTATTGGCAAGATTGCATTTGGCGGTCTTGAAAATCAGATTTTTCCATGTACAGCTGTAGGATTTGCGCTTTCTTCACTCTGCTGGGGCGAGTATATTCTTGTTTATCCTAACCCTGTTGCAAATGGTGCTTTACCGCTTGCTTCTCATACTGGTCTTGAGCTCGCACAATCTTTTACAAGTATTGTAGATAGTGTAACAGTTCCGTCTATATCGTACATTGATCTCATGCTTGGTGCATACACAGGCCCGATGGGAACAACACATATTATTGTATTATTTGTCTGTGCTATGACTTTTATGTTCAGAGCTACAGCTTCACGAATGGTATTTATATCTTCACTGGCTACTATATTTTCTTTTCAGTATCTAATGCCAACTTTGGGTAACAGTGTCATTTCTTCACTTATTTATGAACTTTTAAGCGGTTCAACTTTATTTATCATTATTTTTATTGCTTGCGACCCCGCAATAGTTCCTAAAAAGCGATCTGCAAGACTTGTTTATGGCATTTTGGTTGGCTGTTTTACTGTATTGTTCAGAAGAGTAGGGAATATAGAGAATGCTGCAATCTTTGGTGTATTAGCCGCATGTATTTTTGTTAATTCTCTTGATAAGTATTTTTATTATGTATCTGATTTCTTTACTCGCATTTGGTCAAAAAGAACAAGTGTATATCCTGCAATCGGTCAATGCTTTGTGAAGCTTCTTGATAAGAAGGATACGCTTTCTTCTGAGCGAAAGGAAATATTAAAACAAATAAAAGAGAAAAGAATTCAAAAAGCTGAAGAGAAGAAAGCGTCAAAAATGGCGACTGAAATTGTTTCAGATGAACAGGTAGAAGATTCTCTTGATAATATATGGTTTTCTGATTCTGAGGAAAGCGGGGAACAGAATGATGAATAATCCGGTTACCAAAGCATTCAGATCTACGTTGGCTGATGGTTTGTTTTTGAAAAATCCGCTATTTATCAGCGGTATGATAATCGGTCCGGTTGTTGCTGCAATTACAACTTTAAAGCTGGCTTTTACGTTTGTTGTTGCTTTTTCATTGATAACTCTTTGCACAATTATGATATGTTCATTTTACTCAAGAAGAGTTGTTTATGCAATAAGAATTATTCTTTATACCTTGACATCTTCGCTTGTATATGGCGTTGTTATTATGTTTATCAACCAGTTTATGCCTGTTGAATCAACCAGTCTCGGTATTTATCTACCGCTTCTTGTATCAAATTCTATGATTGTATCAAGAACTGAACTGAGGTTTTTCAGAAAGCTTAAGATTCAGATGATTCCTGATGTTTTTGGCTTTATTATTGGTTTTGATATTTCAGTTTTGATTTTTGCTTTCATACGAGAGATTTTGACGTATGGAAGTATCGGATCTACAGTTTTAGGAATGCCTGTAACTTTTCCTATTCTTGCATATCCGTTCGGTGCATTTATTCTATTGGGACTTTTGTCTGCACTATACAGAAAAATTGTTGTTTCAGTTGTTTTGGCAGATGACGATATGTATTAATTCTTAATGTAAGGAGTGAGAAAATGAGCTTGTTTTTAGAGATGCTTTTAGCTGCACTTATCTGCGCTTTTGCTGAAAACACTATTTTTATGACAGCTATTGGTACAAGTACATTATTTGTAGCTTCAAAATATCCAAAGCAGGTTTTTGCTTTCTCACTTTCGATTACATATATTAACGTTGTATCATCTGTACTTTTGTATTTTTCGCAGTCGTTTATTCCTTATGGCGAACTGGGTTATATTTATAAACCGCTGGTATTTGTATTGATAATAGGTTTGGTATATATTCTTACATTACTGTTTTTATGGCGTTTCTTTGATAAACTGTTTGCCAAGCTAAAGAAATTTATACATTTATCAGCATTTAACTGCATTGTTTTAGGTACTATGTTTATCAATCAGCAAAACAAAGAATCTTTGCTTGACTATGTTTTATATGCCTTCAGTGTGGGTCTTGGATTTCTGATAGCATCATGTATAGTCTGTATGAATGTAGATAAGCTGAGAAATGATAAGGTTCCCAGCTCTTTCAGAGGTTTTCCGGTTACACTCATTTACATTGGTATTGTATCAATGCTCATTTTTGTTCTGATATAAAGTAGGGGGAAGTATAATGGCTTATAAATATAAGCGCAGAAAAATCAAGAAAACAAAGCGTACAAGTATGTATAAAAAGAAGAAAACTACTCTTCGTAAGGTAGTTGAAGCTGTTATATATGTTGTTTGTTTTCTTGCTTTGGTATTTTTAGGATTCAGCATAGGCAAGCCGGTTGTTGAGTTTTTCAGAGGAGAAAAAACAGTCGACGAAAGTTCTTTGGTTTCCAATTCAACAGATTCAGCTGAACAAATCGAAGATAACTCTATCGTAACTGATACATCGGATGACCTCAGCGAGCCTGATGTTGAGGTGTTTGATGGTGTGTATGCTTTATCATTAAATAAAAACCTTCTCAGTAACAAAGATGCTCTTAGTGCTGTTGTTTTAAGCGCAAAAGAGCAAGGGTATAATACTGTTGTTATTGACCTTGTTGTTGATGGCGGCTATATCTATTACCTTACAGATCAGTATCAGGCGATTGCTTATGAAGCGGTTGTAGGTCAGTTATCGCTTGATGAGATTGCTCAGACGATAAGGCTCAACCAGATGAGATCAATTGTAAGATTCAGTGTTCTTACTGATCATATAACATCCCGAATGGAAAAAACAATTGGTTATACATTTGAAAATGATATTTCGACATGGATTGATGACAGCCCTGAAAAGGGTGGCAAGGCGTGGATATCACCTTTTAAGGAAGATGCTATTGAATATATCAAATATTTTGCCGCTGAAATCGATGCATCTGATTTTGATTATGTTATAGCTTGTGACATCGAGTTTCCGTTCATGAGAAATACTGACCTTAATTATTTAGGCTCATCTGTAAAATCTGAGAACAGATATCTTGCACTTCATAATGTATGGTATGAATTTAAGAATGTGTTTGTAAGCGGGGATAAGGTTATTCTCGATGTTTCTGCATACAAGGTTGTTACAGGAACAGAAGAAGTATTTTCAAAGTCTAAACCTGAAGTTTCAGATTTGAATCTTACAGTAAACGTAACAGAATTTGAAGATTCATTTGTGACTGCTGACGGACGGGAGATTTCAATTAAAGATTTGTCATCATCTCAGAGGGCTATAACAGTAATTGATGAAGCATTAAATATTGCAGACGGATGCTCTGTATATGTAACGCTGATAAGATCTGAATATTCACAGGTTGAATTTGATATGTTAATTGATTATCTTGAGCAAAGAGAGATTAAGAATATAATTATTAACTAATTTTAAGCAGACAGTAATATAATAATACTGTCTGCTTTTATATTTTATATATTTTTTCAAATACTACTAGAAAAATCATATATAATGTGATATAATATATAAGTTATATTATATTGAGGAGTTGTTTTTGCTTTTATGGATAAAACCAGAATTAAAATTGCTGATAATATAAGTATTACAAAAATTATTGATAAAAAGTTTGTTACAAACACAATAGCTATCAGGTTTATATCTGATCATAATGAGAAATATGCTTCATCAAAGGCTTTGTGTGGTTCAATTATTACAACTGCCAGTAAAGAGTATCCAACAATAACTGCAATGTCTCAGAAGCTTGCAAGCCTTTATAACGGTTCTTTATGGAATAATATCTATAAGCTTGCTGACAAAAGCGTTCTGATGGTTGGTACTGATTTTATTTTAGACAAGCTCGCATATGATGGCGAAAAAGTTTCGTGTGAGATGGCTAAGATTCTGGTGGATTGTATTTTCAAACCTGCATTCACTGAAACAGAATGTGATAAGGATTTATTTGAAAGTTTAAAGAAGGATCTGGTTGATTGCATTGAAGCAAAAATAAACGAAAAGAGATCGTATGCAATAAACAGGGCATCTGAAACTGCTTTTATCGGTGAAGCTCTCGCAATTCCTACTTTTGGTACTCTCGAGCAGGCAAAAAGTCTGACTTTAGCTGATGTTTATGAAGCGTACCAGTATATTCTTCATAATTCAAATATTGAAGTTACTATTGCCGGCGGCGGTGACTTTGATGAAGCATACGAGATTATAAAGAATGCTCTTATGCCTCTTGCATCTGATTCAAAATGTAATGATGAATTTGTATATCATTCAAAGCTGAAAACTGAAGTTGCAAATGTAACTGAAAAGCTTGATGTGAATCAGTGTAAGCTTGTTATGGTGTATAAGACTGAATACGATAATCTTCTTGCAAACAAGCTTATGTCTGTTATTCTTGGCGGCTCACCATTCTCAAAGCTGTTTTTGAATGTAAGAGAAAAGTTAAGTCTTTGCTATTATTGTGCTGCAAGATATCTTGATGACAGATGTGCTTTCATTATTGATAGTGGCGTTGAAAAAGCAAATGTTGAAAAGGCTATTGACGAGATTAAAAATCAGCTGAACAATATAATCAATGGCGAAATAACAGATGATGAAATAAATAATACAAAGCTATTTGTAGCTTCAGCTGCAAAATGTAGCTGTGACTATGTATCAGATATGATTTCATGGGATTTTACTCAGTTTGTCAGAAAAACCAATTATACACCTCAGGAGTATATTGACAAGCTGTATGAAGTTTCAAGGGATGAGATTATTCAAGCTGCAAAGAGCCTGAAGCTTGATACTGTATATTTAATGGAAAGTGAGGAAAACGCTGATGAATAAAATAGAAACTATTTCAAATGAGCGTATAGGT
>CALBJC010000002.1 GCA_937892655.1 uncultured Clostridia bacterium
CACCAACAAAAAATCCGTTGTTCGTAAGAACAACGGATTTTTTGTATTATAAACCACAAAATACACAATCTGTCGCACTTGTCGCAACAAAAATTTTACTTGCAAATCATTTAACTATATGGTATACTAATTTCATATAGTATAATATCATAAAAGCGTAGCGGTTAGAGTAGTATGTTAAAATGCTTTCAGAGAGCGTCGGTGTGGTGTGACGGCGTACATTTGATATATGAAGTGCAACCGTCAGCTCAGGCGGGGAAATGTCAGTATCCGTCTGCGTAATTCTGCGTTAAAGAATTTGAGTATAAACAAGAGTGGAACCGCAGTTTAATACTGCCTCTTTAAAGCATTGTGCTTTAAAGAGGTTTTTTTATTTTCAGGAGGAGATTTATGAGCTTTTTTGATGGTTTATCAAACTTTGTTGAAAATGTAAGATACGATATAAAATCAATTCAGGAGCGTGACCCTGCTGCCAGAAGCGGTATTGAAATCCTGCTTACCTATTCAGGCGTTCACGCAGTTGCAATGTACAGAATTGCTCATGCTTTGCATACAAGAGGGTTATATCTGCCGGCAAGAATGATTTCTCAGTTAACAAGAGCCTTGACGGGTATTGAAATTCACCCGGGTGCTACAATCGGTAAGGGCCTACTTATCGACCACGGCAGCGGCGTAGTTATCGGCGAAACAGTTGAGATAGGTGATAACTGCCTTTTGTATCAGGGCTGTACTCTTGGCGGTACAGGTAAAGAAAAGGGAAAGCGTCACCCGACTCTTGGCAACAATGTAATGGTTGGCTGCGGCGCAAAAATCTTAGGACCTTTTAAGGTAGGCGATAATGCAAAGATTGCCGCAAATGCCGTAGTTTTAGAAGAAGTTCCGCCAAACGCTACAGCAGTAGGTGCGCCTGCAAGAATAGTTAAGCGTGATGGCGTAAGAGTTCAGGATTTAGACCAGATTCATATCCCTGACCCTGTATCTCAGGAGCTTTGCAAGCATCTTATGAGAATTGAAAAGCTTGAAAAGCAGATGTCAAAAATGAATGGTGACAGTTCAAAGTAAAGGAGATAAATTATGTATTTATATAACACACTCACAAGAAAAAAAGAAGAATTCAAATCGATTGAGCCTGGCAAGGTAAAAATGTATACCTGCGGCCCTACAGTATATCACTACGCTCATATCGGTAACCTTCGCAGCTACATTATGGAAGACGTTTTGGAAAAATATCTTCGCTACGACGGTTATGACGTTAAGAGAGTTATGAATATCACAGACGTTGGTCATCTTTCAAGCGATGGCGATACGGGCGATGATAAGATGCTCAAGGGCGCTAAGCGTGAAAAGAAAACAGTTATGGAGATTGCAAAGTTCTATACTGACGCTTTCTTTGCTGACTGCGTAAAGCTCAACATCAAAAAGCCTGACGTTGTAGAACCTGCAACAGGCTGTATTGATGAATTTATCAAGGTTATTTCATCCTTGATTGAAAAAGGTTTTGCATACGAAGCAGGCGGCAACATCTACTTTGATACATCAAAGCTTTCACAGTACTACGTTTTCAACGATTTCAAGGAAGAAGACTTGGCAGTAGGCGTTCGTGAAGGCGTTGAGGAAGATTCAAATAAGAGAAATAAGGCTGACTTTGTATTGTGGTTCACAAAATCAAAGTTTGATGATCAGGAGCTCAAGTGGGATTCACCATGGGGTATCGGTTACCCCGGCTGGCATATCGAATGCTCATGCATCAGTATGAAGCACTTAGGCGAATACCTCGATATCCACTGCGGCGGTATCGACAACGCGTTCCCGCATCATACAAACGAAATCGCTCAGTCAGAAGCATATATCGGTCATAAGTGGTGTAACTGGTGGTTCCATATTCTCCATCTCAATACAAATGACGGTAAAATGTCAAAGTCAAAGGGCGAATTCTTAACAGTTTCTCTCCTTGAAGAAAAGGGCTATAATCCATTGGTTTACCGTTTCTTTTGCTTGCTTTCACACTACAGAAAGTCACTTGTATTCTCATGGGAAAACCTTGATAACGCTAAGGTTACCTTCAATAAGCTTATTGCAAGAATAGCTCAGCTTTTAAAAGAAAAGTCAGGCGAAGTTGATAACGAAAAGTTCACAGAACTTAAAGCTAAGTTTAAGAATGCGCTTGATAATGATATAAATACATCTCTTGCAATTACAGCAGTATATGATGTTCTGAAGGCTGATACAAACAGCGCTACAAAGATAGCACTCATCGAAGATTTTGATAAGGTTTTGAGTCTTGATATGATCAAGCTTGCAAGTGCTGAGCCTGAAGAAGAAAAGCTCGATTTACCTCAGGAGATTATCGATCTTGTTGAAAAGAGAAAGCAGGCAAGAAAGGATAAGGATTTCGCTCTTGCTGACAGTATCCGTGATGAAATTTCAGCTTTAGGCTACATCATCGAAGAAACAAGACAGGGTACAAAGATCACAAAGAAGTAAAGGAAATTTGATTATGAATGAATACAATCCTATTCAGCGTCAGGCTGAAAAGAGAGCGCTTATAAAAAGGCTTGTAACAGGCGTTGTTCTGCTTACAGTCATAGCTATAGTTTTTACAATCTTCTATGCGCTTGCGATGAAAAAGAATAAGGTCAGCTTTGATTTTGAAAACGTAAATTTAGTTCAGCTTCAGGAACCACAAGAAGGTCAGGAGATGGCAATTGTAAAAACCTCACTTGGCGATTTTTCGTTTGTTTTATACAGAGATTATGCGCCTAATACTGTTGCAAAGTTTGTTGACAGAGTCAATGCCGGCGAGTATGAAAACCGTTATGTAAATGTTGTTCAGGATGGAGTATACTTTATCGCAGGCGGTGACATTGACGGCAACTATGAAGGCGAAAAGAAGAAAAGCGACCTTATAAAGAATGAATATTCAGCAGACCTCTGGCCGTTCAAGGGTGCTATCTGCTCAATTTCTGCAAAGGATGGCTATGGCGGTTTCAGATTTATCGGTGTAAATTCAGTTGAATATACTGAAGAATTCATCGGCGAAATGCGTTCGGTAGGCGGTAATGAGGATATCTTAAACGGCTTTATCGACAATGGCGGTGTACCAAACTTTTCACAGCAGTATACAGTTTTCGGTCAGGTCGTAAGCGGTATGGATGTTTTTGAAGCTATTTCAAAGGTAGCAGTTACCGATGAAGAAAATCTCAAGCCTGCTGAAGATGTTATAATCTATAGTATTACTATGGGCGAGTATAAGAAGGCAGAATAAAATGAAAAGTTTTAAAAAGTTTTTTACTCTGCTTTTGTGCGTAGTAGTCTGCATAGCGCTTGTATCCTGCGGTAACCCTAAAACTAAAGAGGTTGAAATTTTAAATTTCACAAAGCCCGTAGCAGGTGAAGAAATCGTTGTTATAAATGTAAGGGATTACGGTCAGATTAAAATCAAGCTTTTCCCTGAGATAGCGCCAAATGCTGTTGAAAATTTCAAAGCGCTGATAAATAACGGCTACTATACAGAAACTATTATTTACTACTCAAAGTTTGATGAATGTATCGCAATGGGTGACCCTAAAGGCAACGGTACTGGCGGTGTTGCGGCAAACGGCGGATATATCGACGATGAATTATCACCTAATCTGCGCAACTTCACAGGCGCTGTAGGATATTTCTGCGATATGGATTCAAATGGCGACACCATCAAGGATTCAAACGGAAGCCGTTTTTATATCATAAATACCGAGAAAAACAACGGTCTTACCGATAAATTCTTCGATTTTATAAAGGATTACGGATACGAATTTCCTGATAACGTCAAGAAAAAGTATCAGGAGGTAGGCGGTGCGCCTATGTTTGATGGCGGCTTTACAGTTTTTGGTCAGGTTATTGAGGGCATGGATATTATCTATAAGATAAACAATGCCGAGGTCGATAAAAACTATAAGCCAAAAGACCAGATAAAGATAGATACCATTGAAATTGAAAAGTACGAATAAAAAGGTACTAGACAAACAAGCTAAAATGAGATATAATAGTAAAAGTTATTGTCATATCAGATGATATGAGCTTTTGAAAGGATGATAAACAAATGTCTATAACAAAAAAGATTGCGTCTGCTGCAGTTGCAACAGTATGTGCATTGTCACTTGCTTCTTGTGGCGAAGATACAGCATGGGTAGTATCCTGCAATGGTGAACAGTTAAGAGCAGGTATTTATCTTTTCTATCAGATGGATAATGCTACAGTAGCGCTTGCTGCTAACAATGCTGATAAGGATGTAAAGCTCAAGGATGTAGTGATTGATGGTGTAGCATTTAATGATTATGTTCAGGCTGAAACCTTCTCAAGCGTTAAGGAGTACTATGCTATCGAGCAGAAGTTTGATGAGCTTGGTCTTACTCTCACATCAGACCAGAGCGAAGCAGCTCAGTGGATGGTTGACTACTATCAGAGCTATATGTCAGAAGATCTTCTCGAGCTTGGTATCGGTGAGGAGTCTCTTGAAGATGTAATGTTCAACAGCTCAAAGCGTGATGCTCTTTTCCTTGAATACTACAAGGTAGGCGGTATCAATGGTACAACACAGGAAGAAATTGATGAATTCTTTGAAGATAATTTTATCAGATTCAAGGTTATCGAGCTTGATCTGAAGGATGATGAAGGCAATCTTCTTGCAGACGCTGACAAGCAGTCAGTAAGAGATGAAGCTCAGGCGATTATCGATAAGTTCAATGACGGTACAAGCTTTGATGATCTTATCGCTGAGAGAGAAGATGCTCCGAAGGAAGAAGAAAATGCTACTGATGAATCAGCAACTGACGCTGAAGCTGAAGAAGAGGAAGATAAGTATAAAAATGAATTTGTAGTAAATCTTGAGGCTTCAACATTCTCAGAAGATTTTGCGACACAGTTTAAGGCAAAGTCAGTAGGCGATTGCTTTATGATTGAAGAGGATGAGGTTATCTTTGTTCTCAATAAGCTTGATGTATTAGAAAGAGAAGATTCTCTTGAAGAATATACAGACAGTATCATCGAAGACTTGAAGAGCGAAGATTTTGAAAAGCTCGTTGCTGAATGGTCAGCGGCTGTAACTCTTGAAAAGAACGAAAAGGCTTTAAAGAGATATCTCCCATCAAAGCAGAAATACTAAAAAGTAAAAGACGAAGGTTTTAATCCTTCGTCTTTTTTTTGTGCTGTTTTATTTACAATGTAAAAAACCAGAAGTACAGCGCATATTCCGAATGTTGCTCCGAAAAAGTCAATACAAACATCTGTTACCTTGCCTTCTCTGCCGGGAACAAAAAGCTGATGGTATTCATCGCTTATGGCAAAAAGCAGACAGTAGAAAAAGCTGAAAAATATCTGCTTTGCTTTTGGCTTTAAAAATGAAAGGGCAGGGTATATAAAGAATCCTAAGATCGCATATTCTGTAAAATGAGCAAACTTGCGGAATAAATACATATATTTATCCTGAAAAACCAGCTTTTCTATATCAGAAAATCCTCTGTATTTCGGATAGAAGATTTTCAGAAAAAGGTCGAATACACTGCTGCTGTCATAATCTGACAGGTTTGCAACTCTTGATGAATACCAAAAAATCAGGCAGCACCAGAGAATTGCAAATAAAGAGAAGATTATTGACAGTCTTTTTTCAATTTTAGTCATTTTGTTCCTTTTTTCTCCTTTTTGAAAAACTCATTAGTTCTTCCTTTTTGTTGCAAAGTCTGCCGCTCATAACCTCATCAAGTAAAATATCAAGAGTTTGGGAAATTTCTCTTCCCTTAAAGCCGATATTCATAAGGTCATTTCCATTGATATCGAGCTGACTTATAAATACGCATTCGTTGTTATCTTCAGTTTCTCTGATGAAATTAAGTCTCATATCAAGGTCATCGAGCTTTTCTTTGAGATTATATTCTCCCTGCGCTTTAGTATCAGCTAACCTTATATCTATATGATCATAGCAGAATTTAAATGAGTATTTTGAAATAAACCTCTTGATGTTTTCTTTGGTGCATTCAAATCTGTTATCATGCTCTATAATCTGATTTACAATGTAGCTTTTTGACTTGTTATCAAATTTTAGCCTCGATAAAATATCCTGCGCAATTTCTGCACCAACTTCAGGGTGATTTTTAAAATGTCTGTATCCTTTTTTATCCTCTGTCATACAAAGTGGTTTTGCGATATCATGCAAAAGCATACATACCCTGATATCCGCCCTTTTAGGCGAAAGTGAAACTGCACGAACAATATGCTCATAAACATCATATTTGTGGTGCTTGTTTTTCTGGTCAAAGTCAAAGCAAGGCTTTATTTCAGGGATAAACTGCGCTATAACATCACGATAAGTCATCAGACACGAATAAACATTATCTCCTTGTAACAGCTTTTCAAGTTCAACTCTTATTCTTTCGGCTGAAACGAATTCTAAAAGTGAAAGCTTTTCAAAAATGGCATTGTGAGTATTCTTTTCTATCTCAAACCCCAGTGTTGAGTGAAACCTTACAGCCCTTAAAATTCTCAGCGCATCCTCTTCAAAACGCTTTGGTGCACATCCTACGCATCTGAGCGTTTTTCTTTTTATATCCGCGATCCCATCAAAGAAATCAACATATCCTTCATAATCATTGTATGCAATAGCGTTTACAGTAAAATCTCTTCTTGAAAGATCATCTTTTAAGTCATCAACAAACAAAACGCTGTCAGGTCTTCTATGGTCTGAATACTCTGCTTCTTTTCTGAATGTTGTGATCTCAAGAGGCTTATCCTCGATAATAACAGTTACAGTACCATGCTTTATTCCCGTTTTGATTACCTTGAATCCGCTGAAAATCTCAAGCATCTGGTCAGGTGTAGCGCTTGTGCAAATATCATAATCAAAAGGTACTATTCCCATTATGCTGTCTCTTACGCATCCGCCTACAGCATAAGCCTTATGACCGTTATTATATAGAGTTTCAATTGCCTTTTTTGCGTATGACGGTAACAGCATAATTTCAGCTCCTTTACTAATAAATCAGAATAATCAGGCAAAACTAACCTAGAATATTATTGCACAATTTTTATAAAATTGCAATATTGCGAGGGTTTAATATATGCTAAGAGATTGTTTTTCAAAAGAAGCAAAGCTGTTTTTGCCAATTATTGCAGGTATTTTAATATCGGTAGTATCGCTGAGTTCTGAGCTTTTCATGTTTGTATTCTTTGCGCTCATCCCGCTTTTTTACAGATTAAGGCAGGTCAGAAGTTTTAAAGAGTATGTAATAATGCTCTCCTTTTACTTTTTTACATCAAACTTTCTGCAGTTTGCATTTATCTTAAGAGTATCTCAGTTTATTCCCAATTCTCAGAAATACGCAAAACCTCTGCTTGTAATAGCAGTAATAGTTTTAGCGTTATATGTGTCTTTAATAAACATAATTCCCATGCTTATATTTACAAAGGTCAGAACGAACAGAATCTACGATGTATTTATATTCTCAGCTTTATACATTCTTTCAGAATGGTTTTGCGAAAATGTACCCTTGCTCAGCTTTCCATGGATAAGACTAGGTACAATTCTTTCTGATTTCTATATTTTTCTGCAATCAGCGAGCATCTTCGGCGGACTGTTTATTTCTTTCCTGATTTTAGTAATAAACGGACTTGTCGCAAACGCTTTCTGTTCTGAAAATTCAAGAAGATTGCAGTACTTTTGCCTTTTATCAGCAATGATAGTTTTTTCTGCAAATTCAGTATACGGTCTTGCAAAAACTCATTTTACAAAAATTCAGGGTCAAAGGGTATCCTGTATGCTTTTGCAGGTAAATTTAGATGCCGAGGAAAAATGGGATGTAAAGGCCCTGCAAAGTCTCGAAGCGCATTACCGCCTTGCTAGCAGCAGTATAACCGCGCAGAACAGACCCGATATAATAGTTATGCCGGAAACCGCCATAAACTCAAAGATAAATGAAAATATATCAGTACAAAATGCCCTTGCACGTTTTGCGCAGAATCTGAATGCAACTATCATAACAGGGGGCTTTTACCGAGAAAATGATAAAACCTATAACGCTTTGTATGTTGTAAATCCTGATGGCACGATCGAAAATCCGTATCTTAAAAACAAACTTGTTCCATTCGGTGAATATATTCCTTTTGAGAATTTAGTAAAAAAGATAGTCCCCTCGGTTACTGAGATCCTCAGAACTAAAAAGGGACTATCTGCATTTGATAAATCAGATACTATAAATACCGAATACGGAAAAATTACCTCTCTGATATGCTTAGAAAGTATTTATTCTGCACCCGCCAGAGAACAATGTCAGAATGGCGGTGAGCTTATCGCTATAATTACAAATGATGCCTGGTTTGGAGATGACTTTAATCTCAATACCCATTTTCGCCATTCGGTAATGCGTGCAGTAGAGTGCGGTAAATATGTAGTAAACTGCGCAAACTCAGGTATATCCGCAATCATTACTCCTTATGGAAAGCTCAGCGTTAAAGCGCCTGAGCGGGCAGAAAGTGCTGTTATGGCAAATGTAATATTTACTTCAAAAAATACTCCCTACAGCTTTTTAGGGGATATTATCATCCTGCCCTCTGCCGCAATTATAGTGTGGGGTATTATAAAAACTGCATCAAAAATGCTTGCAAAAAAGCTTAGAAAGTAATTTTAAAAAGTCTTGCAGTATTCTGCTTTGGCAGGGTAACTGTAGCTGATGAGTTGTGTTTGTTGTAGCTGTATTTGCATTCTTCAAATGAAGGGTAGATACAGCAGATGTCAGCGTCGTTATTTTGAGTACCTTTGACGAACCGCACTCTTTACAAACCTCATCTCCGTCAACAACAACCAAGTTTCTAACATTGTTTTTGAGAAAATCAAGCGGAATACTCATAGTATCATCAGCCGATTCTCTGCGCCATACAGCGATATATGCTGTGCTTTCAGTCTTAAGACCGAGGCACACCCATTCATCTGAAAACTTTGAAAGCCCCAAAGGCCAGAAAGGTGTTGAAACCTTTATATCCTGTCTTATACTCTTGTAAACGTCGAGAGCTTCTTTAACAAGCGCTCTTCTGTCATCGCTGATGTAGCCTAAATGACCGCTCTGATGAATTCTCAGAAGCATAGCGTTTACCATGTTGAAAACTACCTCTTCATTATCTCCCTGAGATAATGGATATGACCATATAGCAGATTGCTCAGGACATAAAACAGAAGGAGAGTTGGCCGCAATGGTTGCGTATCTGAGGTAGTTATCCTGGTCTGAGGTTGACTGAATACTGTGTCTTGATAACATCGCATAGTCCATTCTCAACCCGCCGCTTGAGCAGTTTTCGATGATAAGGTCAGGATATTTTTTAAAGATACTGTCAAGCCACGCAAGATAGGCCCTTTCGTGACCGAGAAGTCCGTCGCCAAAGCTGTCGGCGTTTTGCTCTGTACCAATACCCGGCTCAATGTTGTAGTCCATCTTAATGTAACCAACGCCGTATTCCTTGATAAGTCTGTCGATAACCTCGTTTGCGTGTTCAATAACAGCAGGATTACGAAAATCAAGCTGATAACGGCTTCTGTCGTGAATACGCTTGCCATGTCTTGTGAAAAACCAGCTGTCATCAACATCATTTACCT
>CALBJC010000003.1 GCA_937892655.1 uncultured Clostridia bacterium
TCTGTATAAAGTATCTGTTCATACTCTGTACCATTCTTTGATATCTGCTTTTTTGCAACGATACCTATGCTCTGTGAATTTTCGTTGATTTCAAGCCTTGAATCGCGACTGCCGCCATACGACATATACCCCTCATTTACAAGCCATTTTGCTATGGCGTTGAAGATCTCACGGTTTTTTGCGTGGATAGATACATCCTCTAAAAAGCCGTCAATGATATATGTAAGCGATGTAGCTGAACGGACCTTGAGCTTATCCTTGTTTTTGGCAAGAAAATCAATAACATTCTCATCAGCTTCACCTTCAGCTTCGGGCATAGGCTTATGACCGTTTGCGATAAAGGTTCTTATAAGCGTTACAAAATAATCGCAATATTTTACACACTTTTTCTCACCTACACCGTCAACGCGGGAAAATTCCTCTTTTGATGTCGGGAGCTTTTTACACATATCTCGCAGAGCTGAATCCGAAAATATCATATATGCAGGCAGGTTTTCTTTTTTTGCAAGTGATGTGCGAAGGTTTTTCAGTTGCTCCAAAAGGCGTATATCTACAACGCCGTACTGCATCTGATACTTCTTATCCTTTTTGGCGATAAGCTTTTCTGCCTCTGTTTTTCTGATGCGCTTGTAGAACACGGGGCTGCCCTTTAAAACTGCATTTGACTTTTCTGTAAGCTTTAAAAGCTGATACTCGCCTACTCTGTTTAAATACCCTTCATTTACAAGAAAATCTATCATGCTCTTTATTTCGTCAAGAGGGGTATCTGACATTATTGAATATGTAGTAAGATCGCAAAAGCCAAGGCTTTTTATACGCTCTGTCTTACTGCCCTTTAAGACCTCGGCAACAAGAGTTGTACCGAAATTCTGCCTCATTCTGTAAACGCAGGAGATTATCTTCTGCGCCTCTATGGTTATTTCAACAGTTTCTGTATTTGCACAGCAGGATGAGCAGTTATCACATACCTTTTTTGAACGCTGACCGAAGTAAGACAAAAGATACTCTCTTTTACACTCGCTCATAGTGCAGTAAACTGCCATTTTCTTTAGGCGCTCTGAATCCTTTTCTCGCACAAGGCGGGCGGTTTCTTCATCAAGCTCAGAGTTCTTCTCGCTTTGCTCTATGAGCATATTATTGATGATTACATCCTGAGGGCTGTATAAAATTATACATTGTGCGGGCGCACCGTCACGCCCTGCTCTGCCCGCCTCCTGATAGTAGGCCTCGGGGCTTTTTGGCATATTATAGTGAAATACAAAGGATACGTTTGATTTGTCAATACCCATACCAAAGGCGTTTGTTGCAACAATTATCGGCACTCTGTCAAATACAAAATCCTCCTGATTTGTACGGCGCTCTGAGTCACCGACGCCCGCATGATAACGGCGGGCTGTGATACCGCTTTCATTGAGCTTTACTGTCAGCTCATCAACGGTTTTTCTCGTAGCGCAGTAGATAATACCGCTTTTACCCTTGTTTTCTTCTAACAGCTTTAAAAGCGCTAAAAACTTGTTCTTTGGCTTTATTACGCCAAAATAGAGGTTTTCTCTGTCAAAGCCCGTAACTAAGCGGTAAGGGTTTTCAAGCCCTAAAATGCTGATAATATCATCGGCTACCTCTTTTGTGGCAGTAGCTGTAAATGCCGCAACGGTCGGGCGGTAAGGGAGCGCTTTTATAAAATCGCAGATATTGAGGTAGCTTGGACGAAAATCCTGCCCCCACTGAGAAACGCAATGCGCCTCATCAACTGCGATAAGGGAGATTTCAAGCGTTTTGCACATATCTATAAACGACTGGGTTTCTAGTCTTTCAGGAGCAACATATATAATTTTAAACTCCTTATTATATGCCCGTTTAATGACAGTTTCATACTGAGATGAGGTAAGAGAGCTGTTTATGTAAGCGCTTTTTATACCCATTGCAACAAGTGAACAAACCTGGTCATGCATCAAGGATATTAGCGGAGATACAACGATAGTAACGCCCTTTGACATAAGAGCAGGTATCTGATAGCATACCGATTTACCTGCACCGGTAGGCATAATACCAATACTATCTTTACCCATTAAAATGTTATCTATAAGCTCCTCCTGACCCTCACGAAAAGAGTCATGGCCGAAGTATTTTTTCAAAAGCTCAAGTTTCTGGCTCATATACAAACCTCTTTTTAAAAATGATAATTTATTATAACACATATTAAAATATATTTCAAACATTTGCATTTTGCGGTGTGTTTTCCTGTATTCGTTTACAGTGCGATTTTTAGCATTTTAAACAGTATTTTTAAACCATTTGAACTTATTTGTAAACAAATCGTAGCAAATTGTAACTTTTCTGTAATTGATTTAACTGTTATATACTGTTATATTTAATATGGTGCAATATATGAAATTAGCATAATATTGCAAAAGTTATGTAGGATATACTCAAGTATGTTTGGAGGAGAAGAAACAAATGAGTAAATTTAAATGCAGAAGAATTTTATCGCTGTTATCAGCAGCAGCGATGGTAGTAACATTACTGCCGTCAACCGTAATTGCCGCAGATGATTATCTCACCTACGGCGACTTCAGCTACAAAGTTGTGGAAGTAGGTGCAGCCAGAACAAAGATGGTTTTTATCTATGCCTACAACGGCAATGATGCAAACGTTGTGATACCATCTGAAATTGACGGTTACAGCGTACACGAAGTAGTTGATAATTGTTTTAAGGACAATACAACTCTTGAATCAGTTACAATCCCATCATCAGTAATTTGGCTTGGCAACAGCGCTTTTGCAGGATGCACAAATTTAAAGGACGTAAACATTGAAGAAGGTCTTGTGAATATCGGTGCTAATGCATTTGAAGGCTGTGGAATTGAAGAAATCGTGCTTCCATCAACAGTAAGATCCATGAAGGGCTATATCTTCAAGGATACACCATTATCAGACATTACAATGCCTGCTGCACTTGAAGATTTTACAGAAGGTATTTTTTACAACTGTGACAGCCTCACAGAAATTGACTTTTCGCCTTGTGTAAAGCTTGGCACTATCGGCTCAAAGACATTTCAGGGCTGTGATAACCTGACTAAAATCACATTGGGTGAAAAGCAGAAATCTATCGGCTCTTACGCTCTGGCAGACTGCAAGAGTCTTACTGACTACAGCTTCTTGTCACAGTTTACAAGCTATGGCAATTATGCGCTTGCAAATATGCCTCTGACAGAATATACATTCCCTGAAGGTACTGTTACTATCCCCAGAGAGGTTTTTAAAAATACTCCTATAAAAAAGGTTACTCTGCCTGATACCGTAAAGACTCTGGGTGACTATTCCTTCTACTGCTGTAAAACGCTTGAAGAAATCGTAGGCGGCGAGGGCGTTGAAACAATCGGCAGCTATGCCTTTACAGATACAGGCTCAGGCTATATCCACACAAATGAAAGCACCTGTGTTCATATCCGTTCACTCGGTGATATCGGTAAAAATGTCAAGACTATCGGCAAAAGAGCATTTGTAAACTGTATGTTCTTGGAAGAATTTGACCTTTCACAGTCAAAGCTTGTATCAATCGGTGAACGTGCATTTGCAAACTGTAAATCACTCAAGGAAATCGTTCTTCCATCAACTGCAAGAACGATCGAGCGTGAAGCATTCTTAAAATGCACATCTCTTGAAAAGGCTTACTTAAACTTTGAGCTTACTTATCTTGCAATGGCGGCGTTTGATGGCTGTTCATCACTTTCTGAGATAACATATCCCGGCTGTCTTGATCCTACAGCCACATATCAGGGAGATAACACCTTCAGAGGCTGTAAAAATCTTAAGAAGGTTGTTGTTCCTGAGGGTACAGTAGATCTTATTCCATATGCATTCTACGGCTCAGAAGGTATTGAAGAAATAGTATTACCAAGCACTCTCAAGACCATCGGTATGTCAGCATTTGATGACTGTATAAATTTAAGAGCTTTAAACATTCCAGAGGGTATTGAAACTATTGACTGCGCATTCTACAATAACCCAAAGCTTGAAAACGTTGTAATTCCTGACACAGCACTTTGTGAGCTGAATACATTCTACGATGGTGCTCCTGACTATGCTGTTACAACTCATCCATATTCAAATCAGGCAGCAGGTCTGCTTTCAGAAGGTATAAGGTTCTACCGTTCAGACGCTACTGATTTTATTGCAACAAATACTTATTTTAAAAACTCAACATACGAGCTTGCACAGCCAATGTCAGAAAGTGGTATTGTTTGTGTTGAATTAAATGTTGACGGCAGTTTTGAATCTGACAGCGATGAAATTTACGCTGTTTCTATTACATATCCTGTCAATTATGAGGTTGTTGAAGGCTCGGTAATGGTAAACGGTGAGCCTGCTGAAGATGCAGAGATTTATGGAAATTACATATATCTTTCACACTACGATGGTAATTTTGAAGAGATATTTGCAGACTGCAGCTTTACAGTTGAAGCTCAGTTTAAAAGAATTGGCGCTCCTGATGTAGATTATCTTGCTGAATTTGATTCAGTTGCTATTCTGGGCACAAGTGGTGAAGAAGCTGTAATTGACTTTATTTACGCAAGAGAGCCTGTTGTTTCACTGGATGTCTTATCAACAGGCTACTCAACAGTAGAAGCCTTCGGCTATTATCTGCCACAGACAGAGGTTGATATCTACGTTGACGGTGAATATGTTGATACTGTAATGACAAACAAGGCTGGCAGATATTCATTGGAACTCGAACTCGGTGACGAAAATACTGTTTTTGAAATTGAAGCTGTAGCTTCTGATGACAATGAAAAGAAAAGCTCCAAGATTTATGATATTGAAGCTGCATCACTTGAAGAATTTATTGTGAGCATAGATGTTTCAGATGATAATTTTGCTTTCGGATATGATTATGACCTTCTTGATGACAAAAAGGATATTATTACTATTTATCCACAGCTTGAAGATTATCAGAAAACCTTCGACTTTGAATTTGACTTTGACGGCAACACCTCAAGATACAGCAATATAAGCGTTGTATCAACAATGGGCGAGGAAGAAATTGAGGAAGAGGCTTACTGGGATAGTCAGAAGGGACGTTATGTAGCAGACTTTATCTATTACATCTACTTCGATGAAATAGTTCCGAATGAAATAATGATCAGATGCAAAACGATTGATGGTGATATCGAATGCTTCTACCCTGTTATTCAGCCTTCATGGATCATCGACCCATCAGGTTATGTTTACGCAGGCGTTACATCTGATCGCTTAGAGGGCGTTAAGGCTGAGGCTTACTTTGTTGAATACGACGGCTCAGGCGATTTCTGGAGCGAAGAGCCTTCAGATAACGACGCTATCTTATGGGACGCTGAAAACTACAACCAGACAAACCCTATCTACTCAGACGGTCTTGGTCAGTATGGCTGGGATGTTCCTCAGGGCTGGTGGAAGATCAAGTATACTCTCGACGGCTATCAGACAGCCTGGAGCGATTGGCTCAAGGTTGCCCCTGCACAGCTTCAGGTTAATATCAATATGCTCTCAACAGCAACCCCTGAAATCGTTGATTTTGCGTTTACAGAAAATGGCGCTGTAGTAGAATTTGATATGTTTATGGATACAGATAGTCTTGAAAATGTAGTATTGAAGGATAAAGACGGTAACTCTTTGGAATACACCGTTTCATATCCTTTGAGCGATACATCTTACGAGGGCACTGTTTACTCAAAGACATTTACATTTGTAACAGATGAAGTAGCATACTCTGCTGATGTTCCTGCAACAGTCAAGAGCTATGCAGGCGTTGCAGTTACAGCTGACAGCTTTGAAAATGAAAACGCTGTTATGCTCGGCGACCTCAACGAAAACGGCGATGTTGACCTTCGTGACGTTGTTTTACTCTACCAGTTATTCTCCGGCTGGGAAGTAGACGTAAACCCTGTAGCTGCTGACGTTAACTGCAGCGGTCAGCCTGATATCCGTGACGTTGTTTTACTCTATCAGGCATTCTCAGGCTGGGAAGTTACTTTAGGCGGTAATACTCAGAACTAAAAACTAATATCAAAACCCCTGTTGTAATGTTGCAACAGGGGTTTTAATGTGTTTTTGAAATTGTCAGCATACCCACAACGTTTGCTGTGGGTATGCTTTTTGTTATCATATCTTAATGGTGTTTATAAGCTTGTTTTGTTTATCGTCAAATACAAAGATCAGTCCATATGTTGTGTCATCAAACATGTGTCATTTTATCTTACAATTAAATGCGAATCCGTTAAAAAGATCTATTAGTTTATCAAACACTTTCTTTTTTTGATTAGGATTTTTGATTTCTACTGAACATTCCAGAATGCAATCTTCATCGAGTTTCCTGAAATATGATTGCTTATACAATTTGCTTGTTTTAAACTCAGCTTTGAAACTGAATATTCCAAGCTCACATACTGATACGAATATTTCATCTTCACAATTGTATGCTTCATACCAGCCGTTTTTTATACTTTCGATTGATAAACTGTGATATATCTCAGGAGCAATGCTGAAAAAGAAGTCAGCATAAGGTTCTTTGTCCCAGCTTTTTACATATGAATATATCTGATATATTTCTGCGGCAGATGCATCAAGAAAATCAACAATATGCCTATCCTTCGGGGGATAAATGCTTAAAATTTGTCCGTTTAAAAGCTCAATATCTTTTTTCGGACAGATATCAAGCGACATTTTGTCAGCAAGCTTTCTGCTTCTATCGAGTGCTTCAATAATCATCTCACCCAAAGCTTGCAAAGATATATTGTCACTAAATTCAGGCAGTTTATCAAATACAAGTACTCCACCCTTACCGGTAGAATCTGACGAATCAGAATAATATCTTTTTCCCTCTTTATATGACCAAAATATTCCGAATTCGTATAAAGCGTTTTTACAACAATATTTAATGAAACATTCATCGAAGCCGGTTAATAAATCTGTGCCTGATTCTGACAGAGTCTCTTTAAAGAATTCTTTTCTGGTCTTTTCCTTATATTCTTCACTATATTCATAAAAATCAATACCAAAATAGTTTTCAAAATCATTTAAAGACATATCGCTTGTTTTTTGAAAATGAGCAAGCATTTCAATAGCCTTTTTTCCTATCATTTCATATCCTTCAGAAAAATCGACTTTTGAATATTCACAATAATAGCCGGCATTAAGCCCGTCATCTCTTGCAACTGTTATCTGAAGCTGAAAATATATCCAATCATCTTTTCTCCGGATACCAAGCGGTATTCTACTATCATTCATATGTTCACGGAGCTTTGCTACCATAATGACCTCCCAATTTATTTTACTATTGTAATTATTACATCAATGCCTTCTTCGTAGCAATCGCTCTTGAATGCTTTCAATACCTCCAACTGTGCATCAGTGAGCGGAGCATCTGGAAACGCCAGTTCTAAAACTTTGCCTTTAAAAAGATGATATCGCATACCCACAACATTTGCTGTGGGTATGCTTTTTGTTATCATATCTCGATGGTGTTTATAAGCTTACCCTTCAACAAAATTACTAGAATAATCAATGCCAATCATTGAACAGATAGTTTAATAATGTCCTTTTACAGAATAACTCGCCCTGTCATATAATGTTATAGGATCCTTTGAGCTCGCCTATATGACACATTTTACCATCAAAAATGATACCTAAGTACTTAACACCGATTCTTTCGCCATCAGTTTCTCCGTTATGTACTATACATTCTCTGATTTCAATTATGCCTTGCCTGTCCCCGCATTCAACAATTACAAGTATGTGGGCGGAGCAATCGGTTACTTTTATACCTACAGATTCATTTGTATAAACAGGATCGCATCTCATATCAGTAATCACAACTTCATCTTCAAAATAATCAATCAAGTCTAAAATATATGCTTTACTACCAGAGTCTGTGTATAATTTTTCTGACAACATATCTTCGATACCCGATACGTTATTTTGATTTATGTTATCAACTAATTGCTCGGCAGTGTTTTTAATATGATGATTTCTTGTTGCACTCTGATATATATTAAGTTCTTTTAAAGCAAAAAACAAAGCAAGCAATACTACGAGTACGCTGAAAACAAATGCTATATCTTTTTTACATATTCTTCTCATAGCATATACCTCACAGTGTAAACAAATCTTCACAATATTTTATATATTCAAAAGAAGCATAACAAACAATAAAAGTCAGCACCGTTAAAGCCAGATACACTATCCATTTCAGGTAAAATCTTTTCTTGTCAATAAAACTTTTTATCATATCGTATATAAGAACACCAACGATTAAAGCGAAGCTTATGTATTTAGAGGATATATATATCGATAGTTTGTAACATACATAAACCATGTTCAACGGCTCATAAAACTCAGACACGAGCCCTGTATATTCACTGTTTCCAAACACAAATGCGTTGAAGACAGAAAATAAAGGGAGATTAAAAATGAAATACAACACATAAATCAGAAGAATTGTTATAAAAGCCATATGTTTTCTAAGCATGCTAATCTCCTTTTTAAACTATCGAGAAATCATTGGCTACTAAGTATTCAAATGAAGTCCCTGTTCTGTTGCATACATCTGTATAGTACGACTCTGCACTAAACATTTCATAATTATCGTTAGGTGTAGATGTATGATAGTTATCATTGATTGTATTACCCCATTTATTATACGTAGCAACATCAAGTTTTGAATGCATATAAGAACTACTTGATGAACTAGCATAATTATAAGTCCCCATGTTTTCTCCATGATCATCATTTTCTGTTAATAAATTACCGTTTATATCATATACGGCTTCATATATATTCTTGGTATTATTCGATGATATAAATTTAACATTATAACTACCATCTATACCAATAACAAATGTGTTAAACTCTGGATTAGATTTCGTATCAAACAATTCCGCTATTATTGATATCAACTTACTCTAACAACATTTTAAAATGCTTGTCCGATTCTTCGTTGCTTAAATCGTCTACCCATCTGCCATACATCGGAATACTTTTCATATGCTCCATATAATCTACAAATATTCTTATATGATCTTCCTCTAAAACATCGTATTCATCATACGATTTGAGAAGCTCGTAAATCTGTTTTTTCAGCCTTTTGTAATCGTCACTGAGCAGAAATTCTTTTGCGTCTTTTTTGGTTTTCAAAACACAAATTGCCGGTATATACCAAGAGCGTATATTGTATACAGGCAAATTTGAAAAATACGCTTTTATCTGTTCTTGTAACTCAAACGGCTTATGGCTGAGCAGGTATGTAAAAAGATACATGTTTTTGTATATGGCAATGTCAATAACTCTGATTTCTTCGTTTTCTTTTAATATCGGCTCGTTATACTTTAAAGCAAATTCTCTGGCTTTTTCCTGTACCTTTTCCAAAACCTTATCTTTCTCATACCAAGGTATACGTCCATACCAAGTCGGTCCTGACCAAAATTTCTTAGTGTCATCCTTATCAAACAGCATCAGCGAGATGTCATACATGATGGTATTATTTCTGCCAATTTTTCTTATTTCTGCGTATGACGGCATAAATTCAACGCCAAAATACTCGCACACCCATCTATCAAACTCAGGTAACCACGAAAAAAATGGTTCACCTTTGCGATACTCATCATACTTTACAAGTTCTGAATATAATTCAAGCATAGGCTATATCTCCATACTTTCAATTTCAATCGTTCACCTACTAATATACATTATAAGTTCCTAGTTTTGATTGATTTTTCATAAGTTTTCCGATATTTCTCCCTTTTGCATAAATATACATTTTTGAATTTGTTGCTGTTGCACATGGTTTTTCTTGCCTTTTATATTTAGTTTCAAATTCTGAAAATGGTTTCAAAAGTTACTAAAATATTCACAAATTCAAACGTTATCGGAGGGGGAATTTTTGGGTTTACCCCTTGCAAATCCTATTAAAAAATGTTATTATATTTGTAACTGTTATTCGGGCTGTTTTATGCCTTTAAATACGTTTGACGGGAATACATTTTTTGTATAAGGAGAGAAAAAACATGAAGTACGGACATTTTGACCTTGCCAACAAGGAATATGTCATCACACGACAGGACACACCTGCACCATGGGTAAACTACCTCGGTTCACCTGAATACGGTGCAATCATCTCTAACAACGCTGCAGGCTACAGCTTTGTTAAGTCAGGCGCAAATGGTAGAATCGCAAGATACAGATTCAACTCAAATATGGCATTACCTGGCAGATATATCTACATCAGAGATAACGATACAGCTGATTACTGGTCAGCTACATGGCAGCCGGTTGCAAAGCCAATGGATGAATTTAAGAGCGAATGCCGCCACGGTACAGCTTACACAGTAATCACATCAGAGTATGCAAACATCAAGTCAGAAACTACATACTATGTTCCAAACGGTCAGACTTATGAAGTTTGGAGAACTAAGGTTACAAACAATTCAGATAAGGACAGAAACCTTTCAGTTTTCGGCTTTATTGAATTTACAAACGAAAACAACTACGAACAGGACCAGGTTAACCTTCAGTACACACTCTTTATCACAAACACATCATTTGAAGGCAACAAGGTTTTACAGCATATCAACATCAACTCAGGTAAGGACGCTACAGGTTCAAACCACAAGGAAAGATTCTTTGGTATGGTAGGCGCTCCTGTTACAGCTGCAAACGGTAACCTCGACAGCTTCATCGGCGCTTACAGAACTTACGCTAACCCTATCGCTGTTGAAAGCGGCAAGTGTGACGGCACAATGAACTACAACTCAAACGCTTGTGGCGCATTGCAGACAGAAATCACTCTCAAGGCTGGCGAAACAAGAGAGCTTATCTATGTTCTCGGTCAGAAGAACAACGCTGAAGCTGACGCTATCTTAGCAAACTATGAAGCTGCAGGTAAGGTTGACGCAGAAGTAGCTGAACTCAAGAATTTCTGGCACGCAAAGCTTGACAACTTTATTGTTGAAACACCAAGCGAAGAATTCAACAATATGATAAACGTATGGAACGCTTACCAGTGCTTTATCACATTTATCTGGTCAAGAGCTGCTTCTCTTATCTACTGCGGCCTCAGAAACGGTTACGGCTACAGAGATACAGTTCAGGATATTCAGGGTATCATTCACCTTGATCCGGAGCTTGCTGCTGAAAAGATCAGATTTATGCTCTCAGCTCAGGTTGACAACGGCGGCGGTCTCCCACTCGTTAAGTTCAACCACAACGCAGGCCACGAAACATTCCCTGACGAAAACGATGAAAACTCAGTTTACGCTAAGGAAACAGGCCACCCATCATACAGAGCTGACGATGCTTTATGGCTCTTCCCAACTATCGTTAAGTACATCGGCGAAAGCGGTAACAAGGCATTCTTAGATGAAGTTATTGTTTACGCTAACGGCGGCGAAGATACAGTTTATGATCACTTAAAGAGAGCTATCGACTTCTCAATGAAGCGTCTTGGCGACCACGCTATGCCTGCAGGCTTACACGCTGACTGGAACGACTGCCTGAGAATGGGTAAGAAGGGTGAATCTACATTCGTAGCATTCCAGCTTTACTATGCTATGAGCGTTATCAAGGATATGGCTAAGGACAAGGGCGATTCAGAATACGTTTCATACATCGAAGGCGTTCAGGCTGAGCTTGCAAAGTCACTTGAAAACTGCTGGGATGAAGACAGATTTATCAGAGGTATCAGAGAAGACGGCGTAGTAGTTGGCGCTAAGGCTGACCCTGAAGCTTCAATGTGGTTAAACCCACAGAGCTGGTCTGTAATTTCAGGCTTTGCTTCAGACGATCAGGCTCAGAAGGCTATGAACAGCGTTCACGATATCCTCAATACTCCATATGGCGTAAAGCTTCTCGAACCACCTTATGTTGACCACTTCTTTGACGGTGCGCTCATGCACATCTTCAACCCGGATACTAAGGAAAACGGCGGTATCTTCTCACAGTCACAGGGCTGGGCTATCCTTGCTGAATCATTACTCGGTCACGGTGACAGAGCATTTGAATACTTTATGGAATCATCACCTGCTGCTATGAACGATAAGGCTGAAATCAGAGTGCTCGAGCCATACGCTCACGGTCAGTTTACAGAATCAACCCGTTCACCATTTGCAGGTCGTTCACACGTTCACTGGCTCACAGGTACAGCTTCTACTGTAATGGTAGGCTGCGTTGAAGGTATCTGCGGTATGAGACCAAACGCTGAAGGTCTTGTAATCTCTCCATCTATCCCATCAGCTTGGGACGGCATGAAGATCACAAAGACATTCAGAGGTTCAAAGCTCAATATCGATATCCAGAACCCTAACCACGTTCAGTCAGGCGTTAAGGAAATGACAGTAAACGGCGAAAAGATCGAAGGCAACTTCCTCTGCCAGTGCAAGCTCAAGGATACAAACGACATCGTTATCGTTCTTGGCTAACAGATTATAACCCCTCAGGGCTAGGGGGGTATCCGTGCAGAAGCATTTACAGGTACCTTTGGGTGAGAACTTTCTGGAGAAAGATTCTCACCCATACCCCCTCTCAAAGACTTTTAATCTGAAATTTTGCC
>CALBJC010000004.1 GCA_937892655.1 uncultured Clostridia bacterium
ATACATTTCAACTTGCTTTTTTCTTGCATTGTAAGGTAGTGCACCGTAAACAACACTTGGTTTCAATCCATATTTCTTTACTTCATCAGCAAATAATACTGGTTTATCAATCTGTGGAGAATGACCACAATTTTTCATAATCACTAATTTTTTAGTTGGTGCTACAATCTCATCATAATATTTTTTAAGTAAATCCACACGACAACTCTTATCATATTCTCCCGAAATAAAATACATCGGAACAGAATATTGATTTCCAATATCATAGATATTAGCAGACAGCGTATAATCCAAAAGCTTTTTGTTTCTAATATAATGTGCCTTTAAGTTTAGCATTCCTGCTAACCATCTAAGGTCATTAAATGCTAAATCTGGTGATGATAATATGAGTTTTATCTGATTAGTCTGTTTTAACTTAGGCATATTCGCAACAAAACATGGTACTGTCAGTCGCTGAAATTTCATAAGATTTTCTAGATTGAAACACTTTTTTAACCTTTGGTAAGCCATTTCAAGTTCATAAGTTTTTTTCTTATCATCTATCAGCAAGTTAACCGCTTCATCATAGTTCATCTTCTGCGTGTCTTTAATGGATATTGATTGACCGATGCCAATATATCCTTCAACTCTTTCTGGATATTTTACAACATAACTGGCACCAAGTAGCGAACCATAAGAATGCCCCATTATAACTACTTTATTCTTCTTAAAACGCTTGCATAGATAATTAACAAGTTCATCTACATCTTTAATTGCTTGTCCAAAATCTGTTGACTCATTTTTGGGGTCTATATGTTTATTTTTATAATATGTTCTACCACAACCTCTTTGGTCCCACGAAACATATATATATTCCTCAATTATCTCTTTTGCAAATTCATATGTAAAAAAAGCATCTGGATTTGCAGGTCCACCATGAAGATTTAAAATAATGGGATTATTAACATCCATTCCTCTTATAAAAACATACTGGTTATGCCCATTTATGTTTACATATATTTTTTCATCTATTCCGTTGGAAGAAAGTATTCTGTATTTCTTTTTCACCCTTGTATTCCTCCATTTACTTCAATACCACAATGTGTAAACTTCAAAGTTTCTATTTCCTACAAATTCCAGTTTATCACTCAATCAATAATAAAGCTATAACGATATATTGCCCTTAATAAACCACATCTCTGTCAAGCATTACTACTGCGTTGTAGTCGCTTGAAATTTCCTTTACTTTAGCGCATACCTGCTCTATGAGCTTTGCCTCATCGACCTTCATTGTATACGGAACGACTACGTCGAAAATTAGATTTGTATGAGTATCGCCATATACTACTCTGAAATCGTGAATAGTGATAAGCGGGTCTATCTCACGCATTTTAGCGCTTACCTTGATTCTCAGATCATTTGTTTTTTCATCGTCGATTGAAATAGGGTCCATATGTATTACTGCGATACAGCCAAATTTGCTTTTAAGCTCAAGCTCGATGTTGTCAATTTCATCGTGGATTTCTAAAATATCGCCCTTATAGTCAACCTCGGCGTGCAGTGACACCATCGTTCTGCCTACGCCATAGTTATGAACTATCATATCGTGGATGCCGATTATCATTTCATGCGCTAAAACCGTTGACTTTATATCATTTACAAACTCCTCATCAGGCGCCTGACCTACTATCTGATTGAGAGTTTCTCTCGCCGCACTGATACCTGAAAAGAGGATAAATACTGCCACTAAAAGACCGATAATACCGTCAAGATTTACGCCTGTATACTTGCATACGATAATGCCTATCAAAACCGCTAAAGTTGAAACAGCGTCATTTCTGCTATCCTCAGCGGTTGCCTTCATAGCTGATGAATTTATTTTCTTTGAAAGGGATTTATTCATAACGCTAAGCCAAAGCTTTACTGCTATAGAAACAGATAAAATTATAATAGACAGCGCTGTAACATTGATGCTTTGAGGATGAATAAGCTTTGTAAAGGATGATTTTGCAAGCTCAAATGCCATCAGTAAAATTGCCATTGAAACTACAAGGCCTGATACATATTCTGCCCTGCCGTGGCCGAAAGGATGCTCGTTATCAGCAGGCTTTGAGGCAATTTTAAAGCCTATGAGCGTTACAATTGATGCTGCGGCATCTGAAAGGTTATTGAAAGCGTCAGCAGTAATAGAGATAGCGCCAGATACAATACCCGCTACAAACTTTCCGCAAAAGAGCAAAATGTTTGCAATAATGCCTACTACCGAGCCTAAAACGCCGTATTTCTGCCTAACGTTTAGATCCTTTGTGTTTTCATAATCTGTAATAAATAGCTTTACAAGTAAGTTTGTCATATCAGTTTTCCTTTTTTCTGAATACCAAGAATTTGCTTATGAGATAATTTAAAATCAAAACTCCGATGTTTGCCAAAAGCTTTATCACAAGCTCGTTGAATGAGAGGATTGTTACAAATACTAAAATGCATACCTGCTCAAAAACATATGTGAATATTCTGCCGCCGTAGAATTCTGCCGCCTGCTTGAAAAACTCGCCCCATGTTTTTGTAGGTGCTGAGAAAACCCATATTCTGTTTGTAAAAAACGCAAATGTAACTGAGGATACCCATGAAATAGTATTTGATACAAGCTCATGAATCTCTAAAAAATCACAGCATACCCAGAAGGTTACAAAGCTTACTATTGTAGTAAGCCCGCCAAAAAAGATATAAAGCAATATATCCTTATACTTTTTATAGAAAGGCTCAAATATTCTCAGAACCGGTAAAGACATTATCTTATCAAAGATATCACGCTTATTATCTTTACCGTTTTTTAAATCAAGGTTATTTTCCATTATAAATTCCTCTAATTTTTCTGTATTTACCTTTATATTATACTACAAAATTACGATTTTTCAATAGTTTGCTTGATTTTCAATATGTTATGTGGTATTCTGTATTTATATTACTATACAAAGGATGGTTTTCTTTTTTTATGGACATATTTCTGATAGCAGTGCTTCTTGTGTTTTCTGCAATTTTCTCTGCAACAGAAACTGCATTTTCATCTTGTAATCGTATCAGAATCAAAAATCTTGCTTCTCAGGGTAAGGCTTCAGCTCAAAAGGCTCTGAATATTCTCGAAAACTTTGACAATGCGCTTACCGCTATACTCGTTGGCAATAACATTGTAAATATTCTTTCAACATCAATTGCAACTGTTTTCTTTACAGACCTTTTAGGCGAAGGCAGCGTTGGTATCGCTACAGCTGTTATGACAGTTTTAGTTTTAATATTCGGCGAAATAATGCCAAAGAGCCTTGCAAAGGACAACGCTGAAAAGTTCGTGCTTTTTATGGCAGCGCCGCTGAGTGCTCTGATATTTATAATAAAGCCGATTATCCTCATTTTCAGAGGGCTTAAAAACGGCGTATCAAAGCTTATTGGCAGTAAGGCTGAAGAGCCTAGCGTTACTGAAGAAGAGCTTATGTCTATCATTGAAGAAATTGAAGATGAGGGCGTTTTAGAAGAACAGGAAAGCGATCTTGTACGTTCAGCGCTTGAGTTTGATGAAACTACAATAAATGAAATTTTAGTTCCTCGTGTAAATGCTGTTGCTATTGAAGAAAATACTTCTATTGATGATATAAGAGATATTTTCTTACAGAATGCTTTTTCAAGATTACCTGTTTACAAGGAAACTATTGATAACATCATAGGCATTATTCATCAGAAGGACTTTTTCAATATGTACTTCTATGAGAATATCAAGGATATCCACGCTATTATGCAAAAGCCTATCTACATTTCTCAGCACAAGCTTATCTCTGAAATTCTGCATCAGATGCAGAGAGAAAAGGTTCATATGGCTATCGTTATCGACCAGTATGGCGGTACAGAGGGTATTGTAACGCTTGAGGATATCTTAGAAGAGCTTGTTGGCGAAATCTATGACGAAAGCGATGACGAAACAACTCCATTTAAAAAGGTTGATGAAAACACCTATGAATTAAACGGTGAGCAGAGCTTATGGGATTTTCTCGATTATCTCGACTTGCCTGAAGATATCATCGATACTGAATGCAACTCAGTAGGCGGTTATCTAATGGATCTACTCGGTCATATTCCACAAAGTAACGAGGGCGCTGATGATGAAAACTTTATCTTTATCGCATCAGAGGTTGATGACCAGAAGATTGAAAAGGTTTTGGTAAAAATCAAAACTCACGAAAATGAAGAAGTTGAAGATTAGAAAAAGCACCGATTTATTCGGTGCTTTTAGTTTCTTAAAAAACGAGGTGTATTATGATTATAAGGGATATTAAAAAGTCAGATATTAAAAGGCTTATTGAAATTTACTCTCACTATGTTTTGAATACCGCTGTATCTTATGAATATGATACCCCGACAGCTGAGGAGTTTGAAAAGAGAGTTTTGGATATTCTGGCTACCCCTCTGCCTTATCTTGTAGCAGAAGAAAACGGCAGAATACTCGGCTACTGCTATGCGCACAGATTTCACGAAAGAAAGGCTTATAAAAAATGCGTTGAAACTACCGTTTATATCGATAAAAGTCTGAGAAAAAGCGGTATCGGCAGAGCGCTGTATGCAGAGCTTGAAAAAAGACTGAAGGCACTTAGCATCAAAAACCTTTATGCGTGTGTTGCATACATAGAAGCAGAGGATGAATATCTTACCCACGACAGCGTTTTGTTTCATCAGAAAATGGGCTTTGAAATCTGCGGACATCTGCATAAATGCGGTATAAAGTTTGACAGATGGTATGATATGCTTTATATGGAAAAGATTATTTAAGGAGAAAAAATATGAAAAAACCTGTTGACTGTTGTTTTTGTATCGGCAAGGATTGGTTTAGGTACAGAGTTGGCGCTATTATTGTAGCTGACGGCTATGCACTGTTTTCTTATGGCGAAAGAGTAAACTACTATTATACTGTAGGCGGTGGCGTTCACGTTGGCGAACGTTCTGAGGACGCCGTTATGCGAGAAGTTTCTGAAGAAACGGGAGAAAGCTTTGAGATAGTAAGACCGCTTTGTATGGTTGAAAACTTTTTTGATGGTGATAACGCTCTTGAAGGCCTTGACTGCCATACTATTGAAATCTATTATCTTATGACTACAAAAAATCGTCACGAGTATACGCACAAAAGCTATGCTACAGGCGGTGATGCCGAGGTTATGAAGTGGATAAGGCTTGATGAAATAGATAGTTTCGATATACGCCCATCTATCGTAAAAAAGCTTCTCAAGGAGTTACCGCAGGAATTTAAAATCTATGTAAATGATGACAGATAAAAAGAGGTATTATCAGCTGATAATACCTCTTTATTTATTTTACAATTTCAAAATCAGAAAAATCTGCTCTTATCTGCGCTGAAGGGATATCGATATATAACGGAGTTGAATCACTATCTACCACAATATCATACTCACATTCATTAATTATCCCTTTGCATTTATATGTTTTATCGCTCTGCTTTTTAAACTCAGCCTCTGTAAAACACATATCCAGAATTCTCGTTACATATGAGATATCGCTTTTATAGTATCTGTCAAGAGAAACCACCTGCGACATAAACTCATAGCTGACACTATAGTTTTCAGGGGTCAGAGTATGTAACACGCCGCTAATTCTCTCAGGTGATACATACTGTATCTGCCATACTCCCCCACCCTTTGATGATAAGATAACCTCATATTCATCAGAAGCCGTTGTTATCAAAACCTTTGTGTTAAAAAAGCTGTCAAGCTCAACTGTTTTTTCTTCACTCTTTGAGCAGGAATTAAAGAGCATCATGGGGATAAGCAATAAAAGCAGATATTTTTTCATTCAAAGCTGTCCTTTCAGGTTAGTTTTAGAACAGCAAAGGAATGGTATCTATAATATCTCTTGCAAGCATTGAGCGCTTTGAAATCTCAAGCGCCATTAAATCAGCACATTTTCCGTGGCAGAAAGTACCGATACAAGCCGCATCAAAGCTGTCAGCACCCTGAGCTGAGAATGACGCTATCATACCAGCGAGCACATCGCCTGAGCCGCCCTTTGAAAGACCGCTGTTGCCTGATACAGAAACAGCTCCACTTTCTTTTGAAATTATTGCACTGCCTGCACCCTTTGAAACGACAACACAGTTATTTTCATCTGCAAACTTTTTTGCGTATTCAAAGCGGTTTTTTACCACATCAGATAAATCGGCATTACAAAGCCTTGCAAGCTCTGCTGTATGCGGGGTAAAGATAAGCTTTGCCTTTGTGTTCTTGATAATATCTATATTCTCGCTTACAAGATTTATGCCATCTGCATCAATAATTATTGTTTTATCGTATTCCTTTAAAATAAGAGCCAGAAGCTTTAAGGTGTTCTCAGTTTTACCAAGACCGCACCCGATAAGAATACTGTCATACTTTTTAATATCTGACAATAGCTTTTGAGTTTGTGTTTCAGTTGGCGCTAAAAAGCCGTTTTCATCCTCGATGAGATTTATAAATGTGCTTTCTAAAATACTCCCTGCTACTCTGTCGATAACGGTTTTTGTACTGCAAAGAGTACAAAGCCCTGTACCACTTCGCATAGCCGCTTTTACGCTGAGCGCTGCAGCCCCTGTAAACTCTGCACTACCGCAGATACACAAAAGCTTTCCGTAATCGCCCTTGTGAGAATGCTCAAAGCGGGGCGGGAGCTTTTGAAATACTGCCTCATCATCTAAAACATCAAATGAGAAAACCTCTTCATCGATACCGATATTTTTGACAACAATCTCACCGCAATAATCTTTTGCAGGCGGTAAAAGCATACCGATTTTTGCTTTATGAAAGGTTACTGTAATATCACACTTAAGAGTATTTTCATCGGCAATACCGCTGTTGCAGTCAACGCCTGACGGCACATCGCAAGCAACAATGTATTTTGCATCTACCTTTTTAAATACGTTTACTACCTCTTGTGGCAAGCTACCTTTAAAGCCTGTACCAAAAACGCAGTCAACGCATACGCCAAAGGAGCGTTCTATGTCTGTTATAAACTCAATATTCTCAACACCCAAAAGCTCTGCATACGCTTTTTTGGCAAGCTCTGACTTTGGCTCATAGATTGATAAAATACTTACCTTAACACCGCTTTGCGCTAAGTATTTAGCACATACATAGCCGTCGCCTGCGTTATTTGAGCTACCGCAGATAAAAAGAGCTGTGGTTTCAAAGCTTTTGTATAAAATATCCTTTACCTCTTCAAAAAGAGAGTATGCAGCGTTACACATAAGCTCCCACATTGAGATACCTTTTTGCTCTGTGAGCTTTTCTGACAATACCATATCCTTTGTCATCAAAACATTCTGCATACGCTTACTCCCCTTTTTTCGCTATAACTACAGCTGACGCTACAGTATCTGTATGGGTAAGAGATACCGAAAACTCATAGCCTGCTGCCATCTCTTTTGCCTTGCCCTCAAGCTCGATATACGGAGCACCCATCTCATCTCGCAGGATTGAAACCTCGTTTAGCTCAAACCCTCTGACGCCCGTTTTCAAAGCCTTTGAAAAAGCTTCCTTAGCCGCAAAATTTGCAGCGATACTCTGATAATAGCTTTTGCCTTTTTTATGAGCAAAAAGGGCTTGCTCCTTTTGAGAGTAAACCCTTTTGAGAAACTTGTCATTTGAAAGGCTGTTTTTTATTCTTTCGATTTCAACTGAATCAATACCACAAAAAACATTCATATTAAGCCCTCCGATTAAATCTGACCTCTTAAATTTCTTGGTAAGAAGCCCTTGATACATTCGAGCATATCCTCATTTGGTGAGAAATAGAGTGCGCAGAGGCCTAAATCAGGATGAGAAAACTCTGCAAGGTAGATTGGTGAATCAGTACCGTCTGTTACAACGATAGAAGCGTCAATATCGCTCTTTGGCTCAACGCCTTCATCGTAAAGGCAAAAATTGGTAAAGCTTGAAACTTTAACTGTGCAAAGGCGCTTTCTCTTAGCCTTGGCAATAATCTTATCAACATCCAGATCGCCGTTTGTAAAGATATACTCATACTCATAATCGAGGTTTCTCATAAATGTAAGACCGCCCCAAACGATAGCAAAGATAAGTATACAGCCAAGCGGAATATATGGCACTATGAAGATTGAAAAATAAATTGCCATAACGCAAAGGCAGAACATCATTACTACAACGATAGCCTTTTTCATTTTATCTGAAGAATTTGGTTTTACTCTGATTAATTGTTCCTTATAAACGTCCATAATTATGCTCCTATTTTTTAATATAAATATATTGTATCACAAAACCTGAATGTTTTCAACTTAAAGTTTCGTACGGTGATTCTACGGGGTTTAATTTTCTTTTTGAAGAATACTCTCTTGTGACAGTTACAAGCCCCTCGTGACCTGAGAGATTTGAATACTGATTGAAAACAAGCTTATCGTAATACCAGAAAACCTCAGTTTCAACCGACGGGTTCATGATATTATCCTTGATCATCAGATACTCGCTTCTTGCCTCAAAGGCTGAATAGATGACAATTCTGTCATTTTTCTCAGTAATTTTTGCAGGCAGGATGTAATGCGAAAATGCTGTATCGCCATAGCATTTAAAATACTCTGACGGATTATCAAAAGTATAGATACCATTGAAAACAAATGCCCAGATGAATACTAAAAAGCTAAGAGAAACCGCCACTATACTGCCCCATAGCTTGCAAGGTAAATCTGTCTTTTCTTTTCGCTTTTCTACTATAGTATTCATAAGCCATACAAGGAAAATGAAAACTACAAATGAAAGAGCAATACACACAAGCGCTGTTAACCTTTCAAGCTCGAAAATGCAGGTAGCGCTTATAAGTAAAAGCATTACAAAAAGCGGTAAGAATATTTTATATTTAAGCTCACGGTTTACCAAAACAAAACCGACAAGCGATGCTATCATACATAAAAGTAAAAACATTTTAAATCTCCATAATCAATAAACCTTTTTATAAAGATAACCCTTTTTATCGTGAGAAATTCTTTCAACACAGCCGATATAGGTTAAAATATTCATAAGCGTAGAAGCTAGTTTTTTCGGAATTTTTGCAAGGCGGGCAACATCAGTTGATAAAAATTCATCGCCAAGCCCCTCAGGCAAAAATGAAAGATAATCAGACGGCGAGCAAAAAACAATATCGCTTATCATTGAAACAGGTCTTCTGTCACAACGCTCTGAGCCTTTTTTGCCGTCTTTTGACCAGCCGTTTTTATAGCGGTATTCTTCAACCTCTAAAAAGCAAAGTCTGAGCGTAAATCGTGGGTTTGCAAGATGAACCTTTATTCTGTACATCTCAGGGATAGCGTCATATATTCTGCATGATTTCGGCGATTTTCTCTTAGGAGAAATCTCACCTGTCTGCATATCAATCCACGACAACCACTTTGTTGCAGGCAGAGGATAAACAACAGTTACTCTGCAGGCATCTAAAAACACTTCAAGCTTAGGATTGAGCTTTGTCAAATTCCTTGTCTGAATTTCAATAACGCCATCTTCTGAGCAGATGTCGGCTACATATCTGCCAAGCTTTACCTCGTGAGAATCGCAAAACGGCTCATAGTATGCCTTTAAAACAGCGTGAAGATTTTTTTCAGACAAAGTTCCGATACCGTTTTTATCTCTGCCGTTTTCATAGACCTTTTTCAGCGCCTTAGAAAATCTGAGGTTATCTACTGCCATTTCCACCTAACTCACCTGCCCTTTATAAGTTTAGCATATTTTAAAATCAAAAGCAATAAAATTATAGATTTGACCGAATAAAAATTGTATGCTATAATAAGTAAGGTAATTTATTAAAGGGATGACTTATGATGATTAAAACTGTTCTTTTTGACCTCGATGGTACGATTACAGACCCGGGGCTTGGCATTACAAATTCAATAATGTATTCTCTTTCAAAATTTGGTATTGAGGTTGGGGACAGAAAAGAGCTTTACCCTTTTATCGGCCCGCCTCTGTGGGAATCATTTGAGAGATTTTTCGGATTTTCAAAGGAAAAAGCGCAGGAAGCGGTAGACCAGTATAGAGTTTATTATAAAGACAAGGGCATCTTTGAATGTGAGCTTTATGACGGCATTGTAGAGCTTTTTAAAAAGCTCAAGCAAAATGGTATTACCGTTATAATGGCTACCTCAAAGCCTGAGATTTTTGCAAACAGACTGGCTGAGCATTTTGAGTTTTCACAGTATTTTGACCTTATCTGCGGCTCAATGCTAGACGGTACCAGAAAAGAAAAGGATGAGGTTATAGAATATGCTATCAATACCCTTTCTGTTGATACTAAAAGCGCTGTTATGGTTGGCGACAGAATGTATGATATAATGGGCGGCAAGAAGTTTTCGATGAAAACTGTAGGCGTTTCATACGGCTACGGTGAAAAGTCAGAGCTTTTGGAATATAAGGCTGACTTTATTGCAGACAGCGTAAAAGACCTTGAAGAAATTTTATTTTCAATGTAAAAAACTGCGGAGATTTTTTCTCCGCAGTTTTTATGTATGTTTTGGTTTATGAAGATTATTACCAGTTCATCAAAGTCTTGATGTGGGCTGTGAGCTTTTCAGCAGCCTTTTTCTGAGTTATGTCTGTTGGGTGCCAGTCAGCAGCGTAGCCATCAGCAGGTGACTGAACATCAAACTTCATTGATGAAACGTTTGTATCGCCTGTCTGAGCTGTGTAATCAGCAACAACTGATTCAATTGTAGGATAGAGTCTGTCACCCATGATACCGAGTGTGCAAAGGATATGTGCATCAGGATTTACTTCTCTGATATGCTTTAAAAATTCGATATACTGAGTTTTGTAATCAAGCTGCTTTTCAGCGTCATTCTGACAGTAGCTGTCATCATTTGTACCGAGGTTTATAACAACCAAATCAGGCTGATAGTCAGCGTGATTCCACTCCATATTCTGAGGCTGCTTGCCTGATGCAAAGCTACCATACGAGAAGCCTAAATAATCATAGAACTTTGGCATAATCTGGTTTTCAACCTTGTTGCCATCGTTTGAATAGCCTGAAATAATGCCGTGACCGCTCAGGCATACCATGCTGTAGTCAGCGCCGAGTGCCTTTGCTGTAAGATATGCGTATGCCTTTGTTGTATCTTCGGTTGATGTCATAAAATGATTTTCCTTTACAGGGTCATCAACGCCATAGCCACAAGTAATAGAGTCACCGATAAATTCAATCTTCTTATCGCTTACTGCCGCAGGCTTTACGTCACTGCCCTCAACCTCGATCTTTGAGATACCGCATACTGACATAGCGCTTTCAGAAAGCTTGATAACCTTGACATTTACATTCTGCTCTGTATCGCTTTCAAATACTGTATATGTCTTGAAATAGTCGTTGATCATATCATCAACTACTCTTTCACCGTTTACTTCAATAGCAATTCTTGCATTGTTTGCAGGGTCATTCTTTGTAGCGCCGCTGTCACCTGCGATAGTAACAGTACACTTTGTTCCTACAAAATCAAAATCAACGCCTGTACCTGAATAGCAAAGCCAGAGCTTATTATCCTCTGCATAATATGTTCTGCCAAGAGTTTTTACAAGGCTGATGTTTGATAATACATCGATTTTACCGTCCATAATTACAACCTCACTGTCATTGTTCTGCGAATTTTCATTGCTCTTTGTATCGCTGCCACAGCCTGCGAATAATGCAAGCGACATCACAAGCGCCAAAGATGCTGATAATAATCTTTTCATACATATATTCCTTCCACAAAATGTATATATTCAAGTATACCACAAACTATTGAAATAATCAAATAGTTATGCTATAATATTTCCAATAAGCAAATATTTATAAAGGAAGTGAGCGCTATGACAGATCTGCAGATGAAATATGTTCTGACTCTTGCAGAGCTAAAAAGCTTTTCAAAGGCGGCTAAAAAGCTGTATATTACTCAGCCTTCTCTGAGCCAGTATATCGCAGGTATTGAAAAGCAGGTTGGTACTCTTTTATTTGACAGAACGACCAACCCTATCTCTTTAACAGCCGCAGGTCAGGCCTACGCTGATGCGGCAAGGCAGATTTTATCAATTGAGGATGAGCTGAAAAACAAGCTTTCTGACTATGAAAACCTTGACGGCGGTACTCTCAAAATAGGCGCTTCAACCTTCAGAAGCTCATATATGCTCGCACGCAGTATTTCTGAATTCTGCAAAAGCCATCCCGGCGTTGCGGTAACTATCTCTGATGATAATCCTGATGATTTAGCTGAAAAGCTTATAAATGGCTCGATTGATATTTTAATTGCAACAGGTAAGTTTTCATCTGAAAACTTTGATGTTGAGGAGCTGGCAACTGAGAGAATGTATATCGCAGCGGCACCTGATATTGAGCTGTCAGATAAAGTAAAGGAAAGCTGCCTTTGCGCTGAAGATGTTAAAAAGGCAAGCATGAAGGCGATTGGTGCAAAGCCTGTTTGCTTTGACGATTCCCGAAGAGTTCCACAGAGTCCTCCGACCGAACGGTGCCTATATCCAGGTTCTGGCAGCGGAAGACCACCTGCTGGGTCTGAAGAATATTATTTATCC
>CALBJC010000005.1 GCA_937892655.1 uncultured Clostridia bacterium
GCTTCGGGACTATGAACCAACCCATAAGTTCCTCCCACTTAACGGAAAACGGCTCTTTATCAAGCCTTGTAATTGTATATTCAGGCATAAATTCTGGGAGTTTTTTCATGTTTTCATCAACCTTTCCATAAATCGTGTCAGGCAGATATAACCTTTTAAAATTGTTTCTTGCTGTGTAAAGTCGGCTTTTTACAGTTCCAACAGGAATGTCAAGTCTTTTAGCAATCTCACTTTGATTGTAGCCTTGAATGTAAAATAGGTCGATTATCTGTTTGTCGTTCTCAGATAATGATTCAAGTGTATCGTAAACATCGTGCTGTTCAACATATCCGTAGCGACTTGCAGTAAGCGGTAAATCGGTCAGTTCGTCGATTGAAATATCAACATTTTTCGCTGTTGCACGGTAGTGGTCATTGCATTTGTTTCGGGCAATGCTGAGTATCCACACTTTGAAATTGGAATTATCTGTAAGTGTATCAAATTTCCGAAAAGCAGTCAGATAAATTTCCTGCAAAATATCGTCTGCGTCAGCCTTTGATGATAGCTTAAACCGCACGAAACGCTCGACAGCATTTTTACATTCATTCAGCAGTATTTCAAATTCGGTCATATCATCACCACCTTGTGTTTACTAAAAGCGCTTTCACTAATATAGACGTTGTTGGGGGCGGAAAGGTTCATATTTATGTTTTTTAAGTGACATCAAGAAATAGTAATACACAGTATTTTATAATTTAAACCGAGCAATTGTCAATCTTCAGCTTTTCAATCATTTCTCGCCAGTCGTGGATATACAGTCCGTCAAAATCGTCTGGTACATTTTCCCACTTTTTTATGTAGCCCGTATCGTCGGGTGCGTGGGCTTTATACAACACAGGGTAGATGCCAACGCTTTTTGCGCCGCACACATCCATTTTATAGCTGTCGCCGCAATGCCATACCTTGTCAGCGCTGAGTTTTGCTTTTTGCAGAGCGATTTCAAAAATACGCTTGTCGGGCTTTCTTATCATATAATCACAAGAGGAGATAATAAACTCAAAATTGTTGTCTGGCAGAAGCCTGTCGATACGCTCTTTGAGCGCCTCGCCCGACCAGCCGTTATTGCTGATAACTGCGCTGCGTATACCCTCGCTTTTTAAAAACTGAAGCATTTTATCGGCATAAGGCATAACAGCGCCAAAAGATGCGGCTGTCCAGAAAACTGTTTCGTGCTCAAGAGGGGTGAGCGAAAACTCGATGCCAAGATGCTCAAACACAAGGCGGTGACCAACTCTTGCAGATATATCATAGCCCTGATTTCTTCTGATACTCTCTATCTCGCCAAAAACTGTTTCGACCTCTGCTAAAATATCGTCAATAGTGCAGTTATTCGGGTTTTTGGTTATGTATTTCATAAGCTCGGCATTACCTCTGCGTGAATCAAAGTCAGGCTCATAAAGCAGAGTTCTGCCATAATCAAAAAATATCATTTCAGGCTTTTTCATTTTCACACCTCCCGCAATATTCATCACAAATCATTTTTCAAATACAACCCATACTCATAGCTATCACCCTGATACTCTTCACTCATTCTGCCTATAAGCTGCGTAAATCCGAGCTTTGAATATATGTGTATAGCCGTTTCATTATCATCCTCAACGCCGATTGTAAATTCACGATAGCCTTTTTCTTCAAGTATGGAAATTGCCTTATTTATCAAAAGTTGCCCATATCCCTTACCCTGAAAATCCTTGTGAATGCGAAAAGCAAAAAGATATGCCCGCTTGTTCTTTACAGCAAACCTTTCATCATTATGAGCATAGGCGGCGTGTATCTCGCCTATCAGTCTGTTATCATAAAATAATCCAAATATATCAATTTTGCCCTCGGTTATATCTCTGGTGTTTTCTGAAATCATTTCATCAGGATTATTGTAATCAAAAAGCTCAAATAACAGCTCAAGCTCATCCGTTTTTATAGTTCTGATATTCACACTACCATCCCCTTTGTTTATAATTCGCTTTTTCAACAGATGACAATAAGTCCCACCTGCAATTTATACAGGTGGGTACTTTTTTACTTTATAAGTGTTGTTGAGAGATACTCAATCGCTTTTTTGAGCTGTGCATCGGTCGTTTCATCGAGGTTTTCTATTGCCTCTGAGCTGTCGTCTGTCAGAGTTACCTCGTAGTTTGGCTGTAAACCTACGATATTGAAGGTTTCAGATTTGTGAGTTCTTAAAATACCTGTTGTCATACAGATACCGCTGCCGTCAAGGCATTCAAAGTATTCCTCTTTTACACCTCGGCCCTGAGTTTTTGTGCCTATTAAAACTGCCTTGTCAGCATCTCTAAGAGCGCTTGCTAAAAGCTCAGACGCTCCGCCTGACGCACCGTTTACAAGTACCGCCATCGGCATTTTAACGCCCTCGCCTGTCGATTCGCCAAGAAGTACTGCCTCGCCCTCGCCGACTATCGAGTATGCAAACTCGCCCTGCGGCAAGAGGGTCTGCAAAATTGTAACACAAGGCTCAACATAGTTTGAAGAAACGTTTCTTACATCTAAAATAACAGCCTTGGCGCCATTTCTTATAAAGGTATTGAGAAGGTTTGAAAACTGCGTCGGAGTTTTATCGGTAAAGCCCAAAAACTTGAAATACGCCATTTCGTTATACATTGTACCCTCAACGGATGTGAGCGTTACCTTTGAGCGTGTAAGCACTAAATCTCTGTCAGACTCTGAGTTTCTCACAGTTACTACAACAGTTGAGCCTACCTCGCCTGAAAGCTTTGGAACTACTACGTCATAGCCGCCTGCTAAAAGGTCAACGCCGTTTATCTTGATGATATATTCACCCGGTAAAATGCCTTCTGTTTTTGCAGATGAGCCTTCATAAACGCTTTTTACAAGAGCATAGCCGCCTGCGTTTTCAAGCTCTAGTCCCACGCCGAACGATACGCCCTGACGCTCAAGCTCAAGCCTTGAATACTCGTTTGCAACGATATATCTTGCATACTTGTCGCCAAGAGAAGCCATATAGCCGTTTGCAAGGGCGTTAATGAGAGTATTCTCGTTTATTTCGCCCTGATAATTTTCACGCACGAAAGCGTCTATCTCATCGAGCTTTTTATAAATTTCAGCCTTTTCCTTTACGTTTGAAACGGTCTTGTTATAAATATTCAGAGAAAAGGTATTTGCCAAAACAAAGGTAATTGCCGCAACTATCGCCATTAACGAGATAGCAGCGCCAAGAGAAATCTTCTTGTTCATCCTTAAAAAACTGCTCCTTTTATACAAAAATACATCAGATATATTGTACCTTAAATAAATATAATTGTCAATTGTGAAAAAACTATTGAAATTTGTTTTTATTAGTGCTATAATGAACGTAGAATGAATTTTTATACAAGGGGGTAGTGTCCTTTTTGTGAGGGCATAGGGTATAAATGAAATATTGCTGCTATATGTCACAGCGTGACGGAACTTGTTATCACGAATTTCAAAAAGGTGAATTTTTAGGTCAGTACTGGTCTGAAGACTCCCTTTTGATACATGATGTTACTCTCCACAGAATCGAACTTAACAGACTTTTCCGCTCGGCAATTCCGACTTACGATATTTACAGCGCAACAAGAGTTACCAGCGAGGACTGGGACAAGGTATACGACAAGGCTCAGGAGCTCGGCGGTGAGATTTTAGAGGCTGTTGAAGAAATTGACGCATGGGCTGAAGAAACCTTTGAAGAATACGATTGCTTTTCAATTATAGGTATTTAAAAACTTCGGGCGGTAATTTTACCGCCTTTTATTTTTTGCCTTTTCTGAATTTTATTTTGCAAAATTCACAAAATACCTCTTGCAATGTTAGATTAAATATGGTAAAATAACTATAAATCTTATATTTGGAGGAATTAAAAATGGCTAATCGTTTTGTACTTAATGAAACTTCTTATCACGGCAAGGGTGCAATTGAATGCATTTTGCCTGAACTCGTAGGCAGAGGCTTTAAGAAGGCTTTTGTCTGCACAGACCCTGATTTAGTAAAGTTCGGCGTTTCTCAGAAGGTTACAGATTTACTTGACAAGGGAAATTTTGCGTATACGCTTTTCTCTGAAATCAAGCCAAACCCAACTATTGAAAATGTAACAGACGGCGTTGAGGCTTTCAAGGCAAGCGGCGCTGACTGTATCGTTGCTATCGGCGGCGGCTCATCTATGGATACAGCCAAGGCTATCGGCATTATTATCACAAACCCTGAATTTGCAGATGTAAGAAGCTTAGAGGGTGTTGCACCTACTAAGAACCCTTGCGTTCCTATCATCGCTGTTCCTACTACTGCAGGTACTGCTGCTGAGGTTACAATAAACTACGTTATCACAGACGTTGAAAAGAACCGCAAGTTTGTTTGCGTTGACGTTCACGATATCCCTGTTGTTGCAGTTGTTGACCCTGATATGATGGCAACAATGCCTAAGGGCCTTACAGCCGCTACAGGTATGGATGCTCTTACTCACGCTATTGAAGGCTACATCACAAAGGGCGCTTGGGAATTATCAGATATGTTCCACTTGAAGGCAATCGAAATTATTTCTCGTTCTTTAAGAGGTGCTGTTGAAAATACAGACGAGGGCAGACTTGATATGGCGCTCGGTCAGTATGTTGCAGGTATGGGCTTTTCAAACGTAGGTCTTGGTATCGTTCACTCAATGGCTCACCCTCTGGGCGCTTTGTATGATCCTCCT
>CALBJC010000006.1 GCA_937892655.1 uncultured Clostridia bacterium
CGCATTACCGTCTGTTAAAACAGGGCTCTTTGTTGCAATAGCGTTTGTACACTCTGCATCTGAGTAGAGAGTAAATACTGTACCTGCTAAAATTGCAGCATGCTCAGCGGTCAATGCATCAATATCAGAATAAAGCTTTTGAACCTCGATTTTGCCAGGAGTATAGATCTTCTGGTTTGTTACCTTGTTGCCTGATGTATATGATACACCGCCGAATGCGTCAACAACAGCAGTTATAACTGTAGTTGAAATTGTGTAGCCTGCAGGGGCTTGAGTTTCCTTGATATAGTATGTCTTATTAAGCTCAATGCCGCTTGTAAATGTAGCTACCGCCTTATTGCCTGTTGTTAAAATCGGCTTTGCAGTTGCCAGAGCGTTTGTACACTCTGCATCTGAATAGAGAGTAAATACAGTATTATTCAAAAGGCCCACATTTTCAGCTGTGAGTGATGTAATATCAGAGTAAGTTTTTTCAACCTCGATATTACCAGGTGTGTAAATTCTCTGGTTTTCAATCTTGTTGCCCATAGTGAATGTTACAACGCCGAATGAATCGATATTTGCAACAATTACATCACTTGAAAGCTCATAGTTTGCAGGAGCTGAAGTTTCCTTGATGTAGTATGTTTTGTCAAGTTCAAGACCGCTTGCAAATGTAGCTATCGCCTTATCGCCTACTAAAACAGGCTTTGCTGTAGCGACAATGTTTGTGCAAGCTTCGTCTGAATAGAGAGTAAATACTGTTTCATTTAAAAGCGCTGTGTTTGAAGATGAAAGTACTGCAATATCAGAATAGAGCTTTTCAATTTCAATATTGCCAGGTGTGTATATCTTTTCGTTTGTGATAACTTTACCCATAGGGTATGTTACAACGCCCTTATTGTCAATTGTAGCCTTTAAAACTGCGTTTGAAAGCTCGTAGCCCGCAGGAGCAGTTGTTTCCTTGATAAAATATGTCTTGTTAAGCTCAAGACCGGTATCAAAGGTTACTATTGCCTTTCCGCCAAAAAGGGCAGGGCTTGCAGTAGCAACAGCGTTTGTGCAGGTTACATCTGAGTAGAGAGTAAATACAGTTTCGCTCAGAAGTGCTGTATTTGAGCTTGAAAGTGATGCAATGTCAGAATATGTCTTTTCTATCTCAATATTGCCAGGTGTATAAATCTTTTTATTTGTAATTGTATTTTTGTTTTCTGCATACGCTGTAAGACCTGTTACGCCAACTGTTGCAACAATCTTTTCTGCTGAAAGAGTATAGCCCTCAGGACCTGCAGTTTCCTTGATGCAGTATGTACCCGGAACAACGTTTGTAAAGGTTGCAACAGCCTCGCCCCCTACTAAAATAGGAGTTGCTGTAGCAACAGCGTTTGTACAAGCGTAATCTGTATACATTGTAAAGGTTGTATTTGCAAGGAGTGATGCATTGTCTGTAGTGAGAGTATCAATATCAGAGTAGAGCTTCTTGATAACTACACTACCGAAAATTTCTGTATCACTGTGAGTATTTGTAATAGTTTTTACAGTCTGTGAAGTAGCAGCCTCGCCTGCTTCTAAAACCGAATCAATAAGAGTAAATTCTGAAGGCAAGGTTACGCTGTATTCTGCAAAATCAGCAGTATCCGCAGCACTTGCAACGCTTTCTGTAAGAGTATAAACTCGAAGCGCTCTCACAAGGTTGCCGTCTGCATCTCTTGAGTATGTATAAAGTGGGAGATTATCAAACTCAACATAGCTCTTGTCGGTTGTCAGAATTTCTGTGTAAACGTAGTTGCCAGACTTATCTGCAAGAGTAATCTTGACATCCATTCTGTCTGAGAGAGTATCATTTTCCCATACCTTATTTACTCTCAATGAGCCGTATTCTTCTTCAGTTGCATTAAAGGTATTTGTAATGTTGAGCGGATACTCAGCATCCATACCAGAGCTTGTAATGCCTGTATTTGATGAAGAGTAGCTTGTCTTATAACCGTCAACCTTGACCTCTGTTATTTCATAAACATAGGTAGTACCGTCAGTTTTCTTTGTGATAAGGTCTGAAATGGTGTATGTCCAGTTGCCCTCTGAATCGGTTGGCGCTAAAATCACAAAATCCTTTGTGGTAACAGTTGGTGTACCGCTAACAGGGGTTTCTGTAGTTTTAAGAGTAATTGTAATGCTCTTTGGCTCGCCGACTACATTCTTTGAATCCTCAGCCCATACCTTTGTACCTGAGATTGAAATTGAGCCTACCTTTTCATCATAGATGTATTCACCCTGAGAACGATATGTTGACTCATTCAGAGTTACCTTCTTTGAAACAGAATCCGTACCATCCATTTTTACTGATACAGAATTTCCGAACATCTCAACGATTGCAGAATCAGAGTATGATTCATTCTTGTAAATCTGTTCAACAAGCGTCTTGTAGGTCAGAGTATAGGCAGTAGCATCCTCTAAGTTTTCAAAAACGATTGTATTTGTAAGAGTATTGTATGTGTAAGACTCGCCGTTTTCGTTAGGATAGATATTGACCGAACCCGAAACGAGTGAAAGACGTGAGCCTAAAACGTCATCGATAGAGTATGAAGCGCCGTCATAGAGTGAAACTGCTTCGCTGTTTACTCTTATCTGATATGTAGCGTAGTATTTGTTATCAGAGTTATCCTTGCCCTGCTGGATTACATTTTTGTCAATTACGTTTGCAGGGTTAGGGTAAATTGTCTGTGAAGCGGATACTGTGCCAGCATTAGTTGCATTAACCTTTACATCAGCTGAGTTTGTATAGGTTTTTGCAACACCGTTTTTAACAAGCACTGTGTGTTCTGCGTTTGTCATACCCGTTCTGTAAACTACAGAAATTGTATGAACGCCCTTCATAGCAAGCATATCGAGTATCGCCTGATTTACAGTTACAGTAAATGTAACCTTGTTGCCGCTTACTGATTCTGTAAGCTGCGCTTTGTATGAATTTTCGTGCCATACGCCGTAGTCAGTACCGTAAGGCGCTAAAACTGAGCTGTTTGCAAGATATTCATATCCTGCAGGGATAGTATCAACGATCGTGATAACATCGCCTACTGTGAAATTCTGTGATGAAACGCCAACCTGCCAGTTGAGCTGGTGGATAACGCCTGAGTTGTCAAACTCATCATAGAATGAGCTGGTGTAAGGCTTCTTTACAGCTTCAAGCTCCTTGACATATTCTGCAGAGTCATTATCACTTACAGAGCTGCCTGCGATGATAAATTCAGCTGAAGCGTTATTCAGACAGTAGTTTACACCATTTTGCATATCAGTCTGACAAGTAACTGTAATTGTCTGACCTCTTGCAGATGACAAAATTGTTGAGGTATGCTTTGTTTCAACCCAAGATGTATCATAGGTTGAAATCTCGCCTTCTACGAGTGTAAAGTATGCGCTTGACTTACCGTCTGTATAGCCTACAGTACCTACTACCTCGGTAGCAACGCCGTCTGTCACCTTTGCGATAACATCAGAGTTGCCAACCTTTACAGTCTGGTAGGTATTGCCGTTTACTGTAAACTTGAATGAGTTTACATCGAGGGAGAGCTTGCCGTCGTTTATTGTATTCTTGCCGCCGTCAGCGATGTAATCTGAAATGTTTAATTTCTGGATATTGTCAACATCAGGAACCTTTACCGCAATTGTCCATGTGATTTTGCCGTCAACCGGCTCTGAAGCTGTCTTTGTTACAAAATCCTTGTATTCGCCGGGGATCGTAACGCTGGCATTGGCACTTACTGTGTAGCCAGAAGTTACGTCAAAGGTTGTATCTATATGATTTGAGATTGAAGTCGGGGTTGGTTTGCCAAGAGCGCTGTTTGGAACAACAGTCTGATATGTATATTCGTAAACATCGCCGTTGAGAGTCATTTCTGATTTTGAAATGCTCATATCTGCGCCAAGCGCTGAAGCTACAGCGTCTGACAGAATTGTAGCAGGAACATCCTTTACTGTAAAGTCAGCATCACCGAGTAAGTTTGGCTTTACATAAATAGTCCATGTAATTGTTTTTGTTGATGCATTATATACACCATTATTAATGTCTGATTCAGAAAGATCAATTTTGTATCAGCGTTATATGAGCCGCTCTTCCAGGTTTCGCCAAGAGTAGCCCAGTACTGCGCATCGTCAGTTTTAGCAGTAGCAGGGTCATTATTTATAACAGCCGTAGCCTTATTTGTCTTTTCTTCCCATGAAAGAGAGTTTGACAAAACTTGAGTCTTATCGAGCTTTAATGTATATGTAAGCTGTTTCTGATTGCCCCAGCCTGCGCTTATATCGCCGACATTAACTGAAAAGCCGTTGCCGTTTGTTGAGAAAACTGCAGTTTCGCCGTCAAGCTTTACGTTTGAAACCTCTGTATAAACTGATGGGAACTCATCTGTTACAACAACATTCTGAGCAACTGAGCTGTTGTTACCTATCGAAACCCTGAAATTCTGATAGAATTCTCCGTCCTTTTCGTAAACTGAGCCGTCATTGTCCTTTGCAATCCAGAGGCCGGGTACCTTTTCAGGCGCACGAAGAGTTATATCATTATCAAAATATTCAAGTGTAAATTCACCGTCATCATCAAACTCGCTGTCATCAAGGCCGTCAAGTGAGATTTCACCGTCAAGAGAGCATGAGCCTTCTCTGCCGCTTGAGCCTGTGAAAAGCTCGATGTAGAGCTTATTGCCCGATACTGTATACTGAGCAATAGAGCCTACTAAGATAACCTGGTCATCAAGAGTAAGACCGTGAAGCTTACTTGTCATATCATAAACAAAAACGCCGTTTACATACTCATGGTCGGTCGTTAAAACCCATGAGAAATCGAGCGAGAGGTTGTCACCGTTGCGGACATTCATCCCCTCTGTGAGCTCATGACCGTTGATTTTAATGCTGGCTTCAACATTCATAATGGCGTTATCTGTAATATCAATAGCGTCATCAAAAGCCGCCGCACTCGCAGTAATATCAATTTCTCTGAATATAGGGGCAGTTACAGAGCCGAAAAAGCACTGAATAACTATCAGAAAGCCCGTTAAAACTGATAATACCTTTCTTGTTTTTTGCATACTTCAATCCTCCAATTTTGCGTTTGAGAGCCTCGCCCTCGTGAAAAATGATGTAAAAATGATGTTATAATGATGTACGACAAGTTGCCACTTGTCTTTTTATATGCCGTCTTTTAAAATAGCCCATAAATATACATCGGTATGATTTTTGTAAAATCAAGCAAAATAAGCATTGTTAACGTTTTCTTAACAACACGAGATTTACTGTTTGGTCTTATAATTATACCATTTACTAGGATTATTTTCAATGGATTTACTTAGCATTTAATTGACAAGTTGTGCGATATTGTGAATAAGATGTACCAAAATTGAGACAAAAAACCGCACTTTTTGAAGGTGCGGTTTTGATATATTATCATATTGTTGCAATATTATTCCAAAGCCTTGCCCTGATAGGTATCCCTTCTGGCAAGCTCCTTGTCGATTTCATTTATAACGCAGAATTTCTTTGTGCTCCAGAGCGGTGCGATAAGGTCATCCTTAGCACCATCCCCCGTTATTCTGCCGATTATCGTTTCTTTTGGAATAACCTCAAGCTGAGAGCAGACTATGTCAACATACTCCTCTAAAGAAAGCTCCTTTATAAGTCCCTTTTCATACTCTTTTTCCATAGCGGTATTTTTTAGGATATGAAGAAGATGAAGCTTTATTTCGTGAGGGTAGAGCTTACCTACCTCATAAGCGGTATTTACCATCATCTGCTTTGTTTCATCGGGCAGACCGTTTATAAGATGAACGCATACATTTATCCCACGAGCTGAAAGCCTGTTATAACATTCAAGAAACTGAGCATAGGTATGCCCACGGTTTATACGCTGTGCGGTCGTATCATAGATGCTCTGAAGCCCCAGCTCTACTACAAGATAGGTTTTCTTTGAAATATCCCAGAGCAGTTCAAGTACCTCGTCAGAAATGCAGTCTGCCCTTGTGGCAATGCTCATTCCAACTACATCAGGTAAATTCAAGGCTTCGTTATACAAAGAGTATAGTGTTTTTATATCCGCATAGGTGTTTGTTCCTGCCTGAAAATACGGGATATATCTGCCGTCAGCCCACTTTTTATGCATCTTTTGGCGGATATCGTCAAACTGCTGTGTAATGGTTTTTGACTTGTCACCTGCAAAGTCGCCCGATGCCAAAGCAGAGCAGTATGTACAGCCACCTGTACCGATCCTGCCGTCACGGTTAGGGCAGCTAAGCCCTGCATTTAACGACACCTTGAAAACCTTGCCGCCAAACTTATGGCGCAGATAGTAATTGAAGGTATGATAGCGCTTATTGTCATCTGAATACTCAAAAGGGTTTTGCGCTATAGAGTTTTTATTTATAGTATTATTCTTCATTTTCTGTTGTTTCGCCATCTGTTAAATCAGTAATTTCTTCAGGAATTTCCTCAGGCTCTTCTGTTACGGGTACGGTCGTAGTTTCATCGCCTACAATGATAAGCGGATCATCATCATCTCCACCAGGACCGATTACAACAGGCGGCGGTGTAGTTGTAACATCCTCACCCTCAGGTGTAGTTGTTGTTTCTTCAGGTATCTCAAACGGAATCGTTATGAGATTTCCCTCTTCATCATAGAAGCCATAGAAGATAAGATTACCGGCTTCATCGGTAATACGCACAAGACCGTCTTCATCAACAAAGTAGGTTGTTGTAATGATTTCGCCTTCTTCATCAGTTGCAAAGGTACCGATTATTTCGCCATCCTCATCTGTGATGATCACAAAGCCGTTTTCATCTGTAACGTAGGTTGTGGTAGTTGTTGTGTCGCCTGTAAAGCCTGTGTAGATACTGCCCTCTTCATCGGTAACGATAGGTCTTGTAGAGGTTGTAGTAGTTTCAGTAGGCGCAGTTGTTACAGTAGTTATAGTATCGTCAGTAAGGGTTGTGATATCGGTTGTTGTAATCTCTGTTACATCGCCCTGATTATCATCAGAAACTGGCTTTTTGATGTCGTTTATACCATACATCTTCAAGAGCAGATAGTCTGTATACTCGCCTGCGTCTGTATAAGGGTTTTCGTTTACAAGATACGCTTCAAGCTTTTGTGCGGCGTTGCCGTTTGTAATATCACTTATGCTGATCGACGGAAATGTGCCGACACCAAAAGCCTCACCCCTGCCCGCAATAAACAGAATGAGGGTCATAACAAGCATTGTACATATCATAACGCCCGCATTTACAGCATTGTATACGCCCTTATGCTGACTGCGCTCAAGGCTTTGTAAAAGCTCATCAGTCTTCTCATCTTCCTCAGGCGGAATGACGGTACTCTTTGATGGCTTTACAGAATATTCCTCTTCAGGCTGTGGGTTTTCTTCTGGTGAGATTTCTTGTGAAGTTTCTGATGTTTCTTCTGTAGCTTCTGAAATTTCTTCTGTAGTTTCTTCAATAATCTCTTCTACAGCTTCCTCAGAAATCTCTGTATTTTCATTTTTCATAATTTCTTCAGACATTATACTCACCCCTCCTTTAAACCGCTACAGCGAATATACATATAACGTATAACGCTGTAAGGGCGATAGTCTGAGCAATTCTTACAACGCCATAACCGCATTTTACATTTGCGGCAGTTTTCACCATAAGCTTTTTGAGAAGCTTTCTGAGAGGTGACATAAATAGCGCTGTGAAAATAATAAGGAAAATATGCTCTGAAAGGGTATTCCATACAGGAGCGATATTGCCGTTACCGCCGCCTGTAAGGTTTTGAACTGCTGTGAGCGGTGAGATATCCGCAAAACCGAATGCGAATATTGCAAAGGCAAAAAATACAGCCAAAACAGTATAAACCCCTACAATAAAGCGTGAAGTTTTAGCAAAGAAACGGCTGAGCAAAAGCTCTTCCAACACAAGCAGAATGCCGATAAACAGACAGAAAAGTATAGTCATAGCGCTGCCGCCGAACCATACGCCCAAGATAAGCGAAAAGATGATGATAGCAACGCAAAGCGGAATGCTGTTTTTTGCATTTGCGTTTACCGGTGAAAATACGCAGTCATCAATAAAGCGGATAACCGTTTTATTAAAGCTCATAACAGCGCCCGTAACGCCGGTTGAGAGATCAAGTGACGAGAAGTTTTCAGGTAATGAAAGCCCCATTATTCTTGCAAGACCGATTGCCATATCGGTATAGCCTGTAAAAAGGGTAAAGAAAAACAGAATAAATACTATTATACCAAAAATAGAGCCGTAGGCAGTAGAGCTGTTTATGCAGACAGAGTAAATCTCTTTTAGCGGCAAGGCTAAAATTACGACCTTTGAAAGGCCGATAATAAACCTTGTAAAACCGTGGCTTACGTTATCGGCGGTCATTCTGTCTTTTACTCTGAGCTGATCTTTGATATCCGAGTATCTCACAAGAGGACCGCAAAGCATTGTCGGAAACATTGTAAGGTAAGTCAGGATATAAAAATAGTTCTTTTCAGGCTTTATAAGCCCGAGTGAGCAGTCGCTTACATACGCAATCGAGCTTAATGCATAAAAGCCTACACCGACAAGGGCAGGGATTTCAAAGCCCATTACCGCTGACAGATTTTCAGCGTTTGCAAAAAATGCATACGCACCGCCGTTTACAAGTATGGCAAGTGCAACGCTTAAGTTTTTAAACCAGAGCTTCTGTGAAGCGCCCATAAAGCCTAAAGCCCATGTAGGCAGGGTTGTCAGAAGCAGGAGCAGAATCCACACCGGTCTTCCCCAGAATAAAAAGAGCGCAGACATTATAACAAGTGCAAAATTTTTATATTCAGATGAATTATCTACTACCTGCAAAATTATCGTCAAAGGTAAAAATGCAAGCAAAAATATCAGACTGCAATAGGTCAAAGAGGGTTCCTCCTATTCAAAATGCATATAATTTAATGTTAATATAATCATAATTTATTAAATAACTATAAACCTTAGCTGTTTTTTTCATATCACATTGTAACATATTCACCAAATTTATGCAAGCTAAATTATCAATAAAAGAAAAAATAAGAAAAAAACGCAAATAATGTTTGCATTTTCAAAAACTTGCTGATATAATAAATAGTGAAATAAAGTCACTACTGATATTTGACTTAACAAATATTACAATATTACTTTTTAACGAAACGAGGTTTAGAATTATGAGTACAGTTTTTGTTACCGGTGCCAGCGGTATGATAGGTATGTACCTTACATCCAGCTTATTGCAGAAGGGTCACAAGGTAATTGCTACAGACAGCAAGTCCAACAGCTTTGTGGGTAAAGAAAACTATTCTTTTGTACAGTGTGAAATCAGTGATAAAAACGCTATTACTGATATAATCAATTCTAACAAGATTGATACAGTAGTGCATCTTGCTCTTACTGTTGATAATGATATTTCATCATTCATCACAGACCAGGAAGAAAAGGCTGCAAAACTTTCAGATAAGTTCTTATACAAGGCAGTTGCTGACAGAGATGTCAAGAACTTTATCCTTATCAGTACAACTACTGTTTACCCTGTTATGAAGACCAGAGAGCCTATCAGAGAAACAGCAGATACAAAGCCATTCAGTGACTACGCTAAGTATAAGCTTGAAGCTGAAGAGCATCTTATGAAGGAATTCAAGAAGTCTGACTGTGTACCTGTAATCGCAAGAGTTGCGCCTATTTACACAGCTGAATATACACAGAATCTTCGTGACCGTGTATACGATACCAAGGACGACGTAGCATTTGTTTACGGTGACGGTTCATACGGTTTCTCATTCTGCTGTCTGTTCAATCTTGTTGACTTCATCAACGGTATCATTGCAGGCCCTTCAGGCAGATATGACGGTATCTACAACGTATGTGATACCCGTCCTACAACAGCTAAGGAAATCTTGGACTTTGAAAGAGAACACCACAGAATCGGTGCTGTTATCCAGAGAACACCTGGTGCGTTATCAAATATCGCTATTGCAGGTAAGAAGGCTAAGAGTGACTACAGATATGTAGACTATGCTACTCTTCTCCACAACTGGTCTTACGATAACACAAAGGCTCAGAGAATCGCAACATTCCGTTGGAAGCTTGCAAACACAAAGTAATATCAAAAGCCGAAGGAAAACTTCGGCTTTTTTGTTTTATGGACAAATTAAGACAGCATATACTTTTCACAAGGGAGTGAAGGTATATGCTGTTTGATTTTTTAGCGATATTTGAAAGTATTTCATCGGGATTTTTATATTTTGCGCTTCATCTTGATATGCAGTCGGCTTTCCCAAAGCCCCTTAGCGCAAAAGAGGAGCTTTTGTATTTTGAAAAATACAAAAACGGCGATATGGCTGCAAGAGATAAGCTCATTGAACATAACCTGCGGCTCGTAGCCCACATAATAAAAAAATACTATCAGAGCTCTGCTGATCAGGATGACCTTATATCTATCGGTACTATCGGGCTCATTAAGGCGGTTGAAACATTTGATTACACAAAAGCAAACCGCTTTGCCGCATACGGCTCAAAGTGTATCGACAACGAGGTTTTAATGCACTTTCGAGCGCAGAAAAAATCAGCACTCGATGTTCATATAGAAGCACCGCTTGACATGGACAGCGATTCAAAGCACTTAACACTTATAGACACCATTGAAGACAAAACGAATATTTCAGATGAAATAGAGCTTTTGATATCATCTGAAAAGCTTTATGAATGTATAAAAACGCTTCCAAAACGTGAGCAGGAGATAATCTGTATGCGCTACGGGCTTTACGGCACTGCCCCTCTTACGCAAAGAGAGGTTGCAAAAAAGCTTAAAATCTCCCGCTCATACGTTTCACGCCTTGAAACAAAGATTTTAGAGATACTAAGAGAGAAGATGGAATAGGCTATGAGTTTTTGAGCTTTCTCTCAATTTCATCGCAGATAGCCGCAGCTGTTTCATACTGATAGCTCTGAGCAAAAATCATAATCCCCTTACCCGATTTTACAGGGCGCACTATCGCCTTTGAATCTGCATTTTCATAGATAACACCCTCTTTGGCGTAGCTTGTAGAGCCTTCGAGCTTTCTCAAAATTTCAGCGTTAGTATCGTTTATACACAAAAAACGCTGGTTTGAGCAAAACTGCGGAATATCGGCTATCGCCTGCGAAAGTGTTATACCCTCTTTTGAAAGGTAAGAAATAATAATACACATAAGCGTTATGCTATCGTGGATAAAGCTGTTATCATCCCCTGCCGCAATCTCACGCAGGGGCTTTTCTGTATCGTCATAAGGAGTATTGCAGTAGCGGTAAACCTCACAAGAAAACTTCTTTGCATAATCCTCTGCAACGCTTGTAAAGGTATAAGGCAGAGAGAATTTCAAAACGCCGTACTGCGATAAAATTTTGATGCAAAGTAAAACCAGACTTTCGTAGAAAACATACCCTACTCCCTCACCGTAAGCAGAAAGGCGGGTTGTATCGTTTGTTATATGAAATGTGATGCACTCGCCCTTTATATCGTTTTTAGGCCTTATTATTTCATCAAAAAGCTCGCATACTCTCATATCTGAGCATCTGATTTTGCAAAGCACGCCTGAAAGCTTTTGAGGGAGTATTTTTTCAAGATGCTTTTTATACATAAACTTCAAATCTGACAGGTTTAGAACCCTGCCGTATTCGCAGAGCGGCACTACTCTCACATCATTCTGATTTATCGCATTTTCAATTATCCGCTCTGTTTTTCTTGTGACAAAAAGTCCGCTTTTTTCTGTAACCTTAACCCTTATGCAGCTTGAAAAGGTAACGTTTATGACAAGGGCGGCATTTATCTTTTTAGCGCAGTATAAAAGTGAAGAAAAAGGCATACCCTTTAACACGCAGGCGTCAACGCCGCTGGCAGTAATACCGCTTATTATCGCATCTACAACAGGGTTATTTTCATTAGCCCCAATTGCAATCTGTTCGCCCTTTTCTACCGCTGTAGCTATCGCCATACCGATTTTTACAGCCTCAAGCGGTGTTATTCCCAGAAGCTCAGAGCCTAAATGCCCCTCGTCATCAAAGGCATATCTTTTAAAGTTTCTGACAGTTACATCAGTGTAGACCTCGCTGTTTGGCTCAACTACTTTATCTTCAAAAATCAAAACCTTGCTGTGAATGGTAGCGCCTGACATAACCTTGCTGTTTTTGCCGACTACTGCAAAGTCACAGCATTTTGAGTTTTCACCTATCGTTGCGTTTTCACCGATAACGCAGTTTAAAATATCACAGTTTCTGAAAATTTCAGCACCGCTTTTTACAATACCGCCGCTTACTCTGACACCCTTATGGATAATTGAATTATCCTCTAAAACCGCACCGTTTTCGATTATCGCCCCTGCCTCGATATAAACGCCCTTGCCGATATACACAGGCGGTCTTATCGCAACGCCGTTGTAGTTGAGCGGTGCTTTGTAGAAAACTCCGTTAATATCTCTGTGGGCGGGTATTTCAATCCCCGTTTTTGCGTCTGCGATATCGTGGTTACATTTTACAAAGCTTTCTACATCTGTAATCTCGCACCAATACCCCTTTTCAAAGTAGCCTATCGCCTTATTTTCATCGATTGCAAGCTTTATAATATCGCTTTTTAGCGACATACCCTCATCACGCTTACAAAGCCTTCCGAGAAAATCTGCCGATAAAATCACAACTCCCGTAAATGCCCCACCCATAAGCACATTTTCAAGTGAAGGCTTTTTTAAAATTGCGGTAATCCTTCTTTTTGTGTCAACAGAAAAAGCGGTATAATCACGGTAATTGTCAGCTTCTTTTAAAATGGCGGTTACAAGAGGATTATTTGCGCTATGATACAAAAGCGCTGATGTCAAATCAAAGGCGCATACAACGTTTTGAGAAATAACTATCATATCAGATTTTCTGTCCCACGAAGTAGCTATTGCCGCTAGGTCATTTTCGCATTCAAAAGCTCTTATACTCTCATCGTCAAGATGCTCACAAAGGCGTTTTGTATCGCCGTTTAGCGCAAAAGAAATGTTATCGATATTGTGCGAATGCAGAAGATTTTTTGTATAGTCGCAAAGATGAGTATTACAAACCTTTAAAAGCGACAGCGGCATATCGCCCAAAACCGCCGACAGCCGAGAGCAGCGTTTATTATCTAAGACAAGCGCCTGAATACTTTGCATATAAAAATACCTCCAAACTTATGTTTGAAGGTATTTTTGGCAGATTTTTCAGTTTTAATCATTGATTTTATATTCTTCAACCTGAGGATAGATTTTTATATCAACAAGGCAGTCGCAAAGGATACCGTCGGCGGTATATTCCTCTGAAAAAACCTTGCCGTCAATTCTGATTTTTGACAAAAGCCCTGCCTGAGAAAATGGCAAAAGCAGCTTTTCTCTGTAAGCGCTTGCAGGTAAAGCCTTTGTAATGGCCTGCAAAAGCTCATCAATGCCCTCACCGCTTTTTGCAGAAATTCTTACAAAATCGCCACCCTCGATACCCGAAAGGTCGGGCACTAAATCGCATTTGTTAAAGACTGTTACAACGGGTATCTGCTCACAGCCAAGCTCACGCAGAAGCGAGAGCGTAACATCCGCTTGTTCTTTTGCATCAGGGGCTGTTGCATCGCAGATATGCAGAATCACATCAGCGCTTGCAGCCTCTTCAAGAGTTGATTTGAACGCTTCAACAAGATGGTGAGGCAGACGTCTTATAAGCCCTACTGTATCGATAAGCAATACACTTCTGCCGTCGGGCAGCTCAATCGAGCGTGAGGTTGTTTCAAGGGTTGCAAAAAGCTTGTTTTCAGCCAAAACTCCAGCATCGGTCAGCTTATTTAAAAGGGTAGATTTACCTACATTTGTATAGCCTACAATCGCCGCTGACAAAACGCCGTCTTTTTTTCTTCGCTCTCTGTGGGCTACACGGCGCTTTTCAATTTCACGGAGTTCTTCTGAAAGGTTTGAAATAAGCGTTCTGATATGACGCTTGTCAGTTTCAAGCTTTGTTTCACCCGGGCCTCTTGTACCGATACCGCCACCAAGACGAGAAAGCGCTACACCCATACCCGCAAGACGTGGCAGACGGTATTTATACTGCGCCAGCGCTACTTGTAATTTACCCTCTTTTGTAGTCGCCCTTTGAGCAAAAATATCTAAAATGAGCATCGTTCTGTCGATAGTGTGAACAGAGCAGGCATCCTCGATATTTCTTATCTGGGTTGCGGTAAGCTCGTTATCAAATATGATCTGGTCGATCTCGTGTATTTTACAAAGCTCTGCCATTTCTTCAAGCTTACCCGGACCTACGCAGTTAGCGCTATCGTATGAAGGGCGCTTCTGGGTTACTCTTATCACCGTTTCAGCACCCGCTGTATCTGCGAGTTCTTCCAGTTCATCAAGCGACATCTCGCAGTCATACTCGCCTATGTCAACCGAGCAGAGCATCACTTTAGGTTTTTTAATCTCTGTTACATACATATCAGCCATTTTATTTTCTCCTTTTTATTTAAAAAAGCTTTATTCTGCTTGTGATAATTTTAACGATAAAACCGCTTGGCAAGCTGTTTTATGGCATTTTTTATCTGCTATACTCATTTTTAACAAAAACCCTTGTCGAAATATGTTATAATACCTACATACTGCCTATTTAAAAATATTCTGTGTTATGGTATACTAAAGGTAATTTATAATCTCTTTGATGAGAGGAGTGTTTTTGTTGACAAAAAACTATGATGTTGTTATCGTTGGTTGCGGTATTGCAGGGCTTTATGCCGCTTGTAATCTTTCTTCTGATCTCAAGGTTTTAGTTCTTTCAAAGAAAGAGGCTACCCTTTGCAACTCTGCTCTTGCTCAGGGCGGTATTGCAGGCGTTTACAACTCCCCTGATGACTCGCCTGAGCTTCACAAGCAGGATACTTTGGTTGCAGGCGGTTTTGAAAACAAGGAAGAAAGCCTTGACATTTTAGTAAACGAGGCTTGTATCGACATTGAAAGAATTATAGAGTACGGCACAGAGTTTGACAAGATGGAAAACGGCGACTACCACCGCACACTTGAGGGCGGTCACGGTAAGCGCAGAATTTTTCACTACAAGGATGCAACGGGTTATGAAATACTCACAACCTTGATTGACACCGTAAAGGCTCTGCCAAACGTTACAATACTTGAAAACTCAATGGTTTGTGACATCAAAAAGACCTCTACGGGCTTTGCGCTTGATGTTCTTGCCGGCAGTGAACACATATATTATAACTCACATTATACCATTTTGGCAACAGGCGGTATAGGCAGAATTTATGAATTTACAACAAACTCCGCTATTGCTACAGGCGACGGTATCGCTATAGCTCATAGTATGGGCGCTGAGATTGAGAATTTATCATACATTCAGTTTCACCCTACCGCTTTTAACAACAAAAACACAAGAGAATGCTTTTTGATTTCAGAGGCTGTAAGAGGCGAGGGCGCATATCTTCGCAACTGCAACGGCGAGCGCTTTATGCACGAATATGACCACCGACTCGAGCTTGCCCCTCGTGATGTAGTTTCACACTCTATTATGCACGAATCGAGAAAAACGGGCTCTGATGACTTTTATATCGACATTACTCACCGTGACCCTGAGTTTGTAAAGGCACGCTTCCCAATGATTTATGAAAATCTTTTGCAGGCGGGCTTCGACCTTACAAAAGAGCCTGTACCGATCTTCCCTTGTCACCACTATTTAATGGGCGGTATCAAGGTAGACACAGCGTCACGCTCGTCTATCGACAGACTTTATGCCTGCGGTGAATGCTCATGCACGGGCGTTCACGGCAACAACCGCTTAGCATCAAACTCACTTTTAGAGGCACTTGTATTCTCAAGAAAAGCAGCGCTTGATATAAACGCTAAAATTGACTCAAACGAGGCTTTTGAAGAGTATACCTTTGAGCTCAAAACATCAGAGCAGGTTATCCCTAAGGGCATCAGAACAGAAATACGCCACATTATGCAAAACTGCTACTTTGTTGTTCCGAAAATGGAGGCTGTTCCGTCAGGGCTCGAGCGTGTAACCTCGATTTTGCAGATGCTGCTTGCAGGTAATTTCAAGGTTGACCGTGATTATATCGAGGCAAAGTCACTTGTAACCTGCGCTTACATAATCTTAAACGAGGTTTCAAAGAGAAAATTCAGAGAGGTGCTTGACCTAAACGCTATTGCGCAGGCACTCGGCTCACAGAAAGGGTAAGATTTATGGCACTTTTACAGTTTTATGTAGACAAGCTTATCAAAGACGCTATTATGGAAGATATAAACTATGTTGACGTAACATCAGATTATCTTCTTTCAGATGATAAAATGGCTCAGGCTTATTTTGTAGCAAAGGATTCAGGCGTTTTATGCGGTATTGATGTTGCTATGAGAGTTTTTGAGCTTTTAGACAGCCGTATCAGCTATGAAGTTAAATTAGAAGATGGCGCTAAGGTTAAAAACGGCGACATCATCGCTACAATGCAGGGTCCTGTAAAGTCACTTTTAAAGGGCGAGAGAACAGCTTTGAACCTTTTACAGCATATGTCAGGTGTCGCAACAGCTACAAACCGCTACTGCGAGCTTATAGAGGGTACCAAAGCATCTGTTGCGGATACAAGAAAAACTCTGCCCGGCCTCAGAGCTATTCAGAAATACGCAGTTACCGTCGGCGGCGGCAGAAATCACAGATACAACCTTTCAGACTGCGCAATGCTTAAAGATAACCACATCGACGCTTACGGCAGTATGACAGCGGCTGTAAAGGCGCTGCGAGAAAAGGTAGGTCATACAGTAAAGATCGAGGTTGAAACAAGAGATTTAGAAGAACTCTCAGAGGCGCTCTCATGCGGTGCTGACGTTATCATGCTTGACAATATGTCAAACGAGATGATGGCAGAGGCTGTAAAAATCGCAGACGGCAAGGCTTTGCTTGAAGCCTCAGGCAACGTCAGCGAGGAGAGGATAAAATCAATCGCACAGACAGGCGTTGACATCATCTCAATCGGCGCTATTACCCACTCGGTAAAGGCTTTTGATATTTCGATGAAGATTAAGAACGATTAAATATAGCCTATGTTAAGAGCACCACAAAAATGTGATGCTCTTTTTATTTTTTATGCAACAAAATGGAATATTTTTGACACTATATAATAAAGGATGTATAATAAGGTTAATCTATCATATTCGGGGTGGTGTTTTTTATGAAAAAGAAACTTTTGATTATCGCTTTATCGGTATTTATATTATGCCTTGGCGGATGCTCTATTGAGGATTCAGACTCTGACTCTTTAGGGGATAATACTGAGCTTTTACAGACAACCACTACCCCTTTTGTAACTACTGCAACCACTACACCGTCAGCCACTAAGGATGATACTCAAACAGATATTTCAGACACTCAGCCTGAAATTCTGCCGTCAGATGAATTTTCGTTTGAAACTGGCGGAATATTTACAGACCCTGACAATATGACAATGCTTTACCTGGATAATAAATTATCCGTTCAGGAATTAGGAGAAATTCAGAAAAGAACAGAAGCCTACAGAAACGCATACTCAAAGCTTATTCGTAAATATTACAAGTGCTCGATTAAAACCTCACAAAGTGATTCAATAACCGCCTATGGCAATACCTACTACGTTTCAACAGACAATGGCGTCAGAAGCATCGAAGCAGCGCTGCTATTGTTTGATACAATCTTTGACGAGAGTTTTGTTTTTGAAAACAAAACCTCAACCCCTGCCGGTGAAGCTCCTGTTTTTATCGAAGAAAACGGCAAGCTTTATGTAATAAAAGACTATTTTGTAGCCGATGTTTCTCTGAATAATACCCTTTTTGACGCCATAGAAACAGAAGACGGTAAAATTCTTGCAACCGGTTTATGTGATCTGCGTGGAAAGTATGTTGACAGAACAGAATATGAAGCTTTCTGCAGATTCTGTTATCAGAATCAGATTTATGATTATGATATCAAAAAAACTTCAACGATTGAGTTTTTGATTTCTCCACAGCCTGACGGTTCATACAGATTTTCAGAAAACGTATTTGAAAAGGAAAGAAGCCTTACTGTTTATGAGGATAATGTAGATTACAGTATACCGACAAAATACAGCGACATTCCGCTTGACGATAAAATGATTTCACTGACAATCAACGAAGCCGAGAAATATGACACATCTAAAAGCCCTGACGCACAAATCATAAGTGAAATTCAGAGCCTTATCAACAGAGCAGACAGCTTCACATTCAGAAAAGATGAAAGTATGCCTTACACAGACGATTACAGTTTTGATGCTCTTTTCCCTATAGATGATTATGGTATAATAACCCAAGAGGATGTAAATGAGCGCTTTTACGAGATATATCACCCTGACTGCACTACCGCTTTTCCGCCTCAGCTGAGCGTAATTGACGGAAGACTCGTTTATAACGCATGGAACTGGGGGGCAGAAGGTGGTCTTGAAGATATTGTTGTTCATTCTGTTACATACCAAAGCGATAGTCTGATAACCGCTCACGCTACAGCGTTCTACTCTGGTGGCGGAAATTTCAGCTATCAATGCGCTGAATATCAGTTGGCGCACAAGTTGCTTACAAATGTACTTACACACAATGAAATATCAATAACCATTGCAAAAAATGCAGACGGTGAATGGAGAATACTCGATTGTCCCGTTGAACTGGGTCCTGATGTAGTTTTAACAGCGGAAGATGTTTTCAGAGAATAACAAAAAACAGCCGAAGGCGAAAGCCCTCGGCTGTTTTTATAAGATTATCAAATGCTTTGTTTATAGCTCTTGTGGGTATCTATTCCCTGAACAAAACATGGGAAAATATAACGGTTTGCTGTGGCAAATTGCGGTCAGTGACCGCAAAGTTATATTTTCGGATGCGGCGGCAGGAACCACGTCGCCCGCAGAAAAGCACGACGCCGCTATTTGCTATTTATTGATATTCTATCCCGCCTGTATAAAGCTGATAATACTTGCCCTTTAATGCGACAAGGTCATCGTGGCTGCCACGTTCTATTATTCTGCCTTTTTCAAGCACCATAATTACGTTTGAGTTTTTGACTGTTGAAAGTCGGTGGGCGATAACAAATACTGTTCTGCCTTCCATAAGTGAGTCCATACCTCTTGCAACGATTGCCTCTGTTCTCGTATCGATTGAAGATGTAGCTTCATCTAAAATCATAACAGGCGGGTCGTTTACAGCCGCGCGGGCGATTGAGATAAGCTGGCGCTGACCTTGTGAAAGGCCGCTGCCGTCGCCTGACAATACAGTATTATAGCCATGCGGCAGCATTCTGATAAACGCATCGGCATTTGCAAGCTTTGCGGCCGCTATACATTCTTCATCAGTAGCGTCAAGTCTGCCATAGCGGATATTTTCCATAACTGTACCCGTAAACAGATGAACATCCTGCAAAACGATACCTAAAGAACGTCTTAGATCCTGCTTTTTGATCTTGTTTATATTGATATCGTCATAGCGGATTTTACCGTCCTGAATATCATAAAAACGGTTAATCAGGTTGGTAATCGTGGTTTTTCCCGCACCGGTGGCACCTACAAACGCTATCTTCTGACCAGGGTCTGCAAAGAGGGTAATGTTATGGAGTACCATTTTATCCTCTGTATAGCCAAAGTCAACGTCATCCATTGTGATGTCGCCCCTAAGCTCAGTATAGGTTACAGTACCGTCAGAGTGAGGATGCTTCCACGCCCAGAGGTGAGTTCTGTGGTCAGCCTCACAAAGCTCGCCGTTTTTGTATTCAGCGTTTACAAGCGTTACATAGCCGTTGTCGACCTCGCTCTCTTCTGACATAAGAGTGAAAATTCTCTCAGCACCTGCAAGCGCCATAACAACCATATTAAACTGCTGTGAAACGCCTGCAATTGGCTGCATAAAGTTTCTAGATAAGTTTAAAAATGATGCGATACCGCCAAGCGTTACAACGCCAAAGCCGGTTAAAGATAAGTTTGTAACGCCCTTTATAGCTAAAATACCGCCAACAATTGCGATTAAAACATAGAGGATATAGCCAAACGCATTCATCATAGGCATCATGATGTTTGCAAAGATATTAGCCTTTGTAGCATTGTTACAAAGCTCTTCATTGAGCTTATCAAACGCCTGCTTTTCTCTGTCTTCATAGCAGAAGACCTTGACTACCTTCTGACCGTTTATCATCTCTTCGATATAGCCGTTTACATCGGCAACAGAGCGCTGCTGAAGCATAAAATACTTACCGCTGTTTTTAGCGATAAAGCCTACACAGCGCAGAGCAATTGCCAGTACCAGAACAGTAAATAAGGTAAGCCATACGCTTATTACAAGCATTGATGAGAATACCGCAATAATTGTTACAAGAGATGAGAAAACCTGCGGAATAGTCTGGGTTATCATCTGTCTTAAAGTATCGGTATCGTTTGTATAATAGCTCATTACATCGCCATGGGTATGGGTATCAAAATACTTTATCGGCAATGTCTGCATATGAGAGAACATATCATCTCTTATATCCTTTAAAACGCCCTGAGCGACAGTTACCATAATTCTGTTATACAGATAGCTTGAAACTATACCAATAACATAGATAAGCGCCATAATGCCTATCATCTTTGCAAGACCTGTGTAAACAGGGTTTGCGTCAATTAAAAGCGGCTCAATATAATCATCAATGAGGGTTTTTAAGAAAAGTGATGAAACAACAGACGCTACAGATGACAGAATGATAAAAATGAATACAAACACAAAGCGCACTCTGTATTTTGCTACATATTTCATAAGCTTTGAAATAGTCTGTTTTGCGTCCTTTGGACCCATCTTAGGCGGTCTTCCCATTGGTTTTTTACTCATCGTCATCACCGCCCTTCATCTGAGAGGTGTATACTTCAGCATATATCTCATTTTCACGAAGAAGTGTCTGGTGGTCGCCAATACCTACAATTTTACCCTCATCAAGGATAATTATCTTATCGGCATCCATAACTGAGGCTACTCTTTGCGCAATGATAATCTTTGTTGTATCAGGTATTTCATCACGAAACGCCTTTCTTATCATTGCATCTGTTTTTGTATCAACAGCACTCGTTGAGTCATCAAGAATCAAAATCTTTGGCTTTTTAAGCAAAGCTCTTGCGATACAAAGGCGCTGCTTCTGACCGCCTGAAACGTTTGTACCGCCCTGCTCGATATAAGTATCATATTTATCGGTAAAGCCCTGAATAAACTCGTCAGCGCAGGCAAGGCGACATGCGTGAATCATTTCTTCATCAGTAGCATTTTCGTTACCCCAGCGGAGATTTTCTTTGATAGTACCCGAAAACAGTACATTTTT
>CALBJC010000007.1 GCA_937892655.1 uncultured Clostridia bacterium
AGTTTGTTTCAGGCTGGGATGTAGAGCTTTCATAATATAAAACATACAAAACCCGAATAACCCATAAAACCGCAGAAATCCTCTGCGGTTTTTTATTATACGGGGTTGACAAGTTTTTTTGATAATTGTAAGATATATGTGTATAAAATATTCTGGAGGATAATATGAAAGCATTACTAAAACGAATTCTGACACTATCTACTACACTATCGCTTTTAATTTCTGTAGCATCAGTATCAGCAGCTGCAACAATTACCGATTCTGCAACAGACTATCAGAATGCGGATGTTGCTTCTATAACATTTGAATATGGTATGCCAAAGGGTATTACTCTGTATAATGAACAGCAGTCTGAAGATATCACTATGTCAGTAAGTGAAATTTATGACTCCAAAATGCTCAAAATCGATGTTTCGGATAAAACGCTTACCCCGACTTTACTGATAAAAATAGCTGATTTTGTATCTGAAAATGACATTGACAAGGTAAGAAGAGTAGATATGGACCTTCTGATTGCGGTTAAAGATGACTATTTCTTTGAAGGTTCATTTTCGGGCGCTATCTGCATTTTGCCTTCTGAAGATATCGTAGGCTTTTCAGAGGATTGGTCAGTAAAAGGCGATGGCATTATGCTTACAGATACTGTTACCATATCAGCAGCTCTTCCTGATAGCTACGATGACCTTGAAGTAAATGGTGAATGTCCTCAGGTAGTATTTATGAGCTGGCCTGCAACAAATACATATAGCATCTATCTTGATAACATTGAATTTTACGATGAAAATTCACAGCCTGTAGCTGTTACAGAAAATTTGGATGAAGAGGAACTGTCACAACAGCTTGCAATAAACGCTGAAAATTTCCCTGATGAAATCTTCAGAAACTATGTTTGGGATGAATACGACCTCAATTCTAACGGTTATCTGTCAAAGGCTGAAATCATCGCTGCAGACTCATTGGTTTGTTATAATAAGGGCATAACTACTCTTAAGGGTATTGAGCATCTTACCTATTTAGTATTTATGAACTGCGGTTTAAATGCTTTATCAAGCCTTGATGTATCAAAAAACACATTGCTTGAAACTCTGCGCTGTTCGAGTAATAACCTGACAGCCCTTGATCTGAAAAACAACACTGCTCTTTCTGAACTTTACTGTGATCGGAACAATATCAAAAGCCTTGATCTGCAGAATAACCCTGTACTTCACGAGGTGTATTGTGATTCAAACGAAATGACAAGCCTTAAACTGTGCGACAGCTCGCAGTTCAGAACACTTGATTGTTCAAGAAATCAGCTTACAGAGCTTGATTTGAGTGAGCTTTCTACATTACAGTATCTGTTCTGTTATGAAAATTCACTTACAAGCATTGATGTAAGTAACCTCACACAGTTAAAAACATTAAGCTGTGGCAAAAATAAGCTTACAAGTATTGATGTCAGAAATAATGGGGTGCTTGAGACCCTCGCTTGTGCCGAGAACAAGCTCACAAGCCTTGATGTAAGCAATAATACATCGCTCAGATACTTTACAGCTGATAATAATGTGTATTCTATTTCCGATACATCCCTTGACCTTTCAGAATTACCGGGCTTTGACCCGCTAAAAGCGTCAGACTGGCAGGGTTGTACCTATAATGTGCAGACAAACACAATCAGCGATTTCACATCAGATACCATTAAATACACATATGATTGCTCAAATGGTTTCTCTGAAACCTTTTACATATCGGTTTTGCCAGCATCAACCGCAGGCGACGTAAACTCAGATGGTGAAGTAAAAATCCGTGATGT
>CALBJC010000008.1 GCA_937892655.1 uncultured Clostridia bacterium
ACGTAAAATCCGTACCCTACCGCACGCACCCATCTTGTGTATGGGGCAAAAACTCTTTGCGTTTACGAATCGTCCGAAAACCAATCTGCAGATACAACGGCGTCTGCTGCCTTCTCCGCCCCGCACCATAAAGTATAAAATGCACACTCCGCTATACGCTCTGTAAACTATAGGAATGATATGTGACAAAGTGCGGGTATTGTAACAGAGATACCGCTATTACTACCGTCAGGTTCCCTCAGACAACCATACAACTTTTGTTTATAAATATAAATTGCTAATCTTTATCAACAAGCATTGTAGTAGATTTAGTAAAAGCTTTGTCGCCCCTTTGCCTTCCTCCGAGAGGAAGGTGGCACCCGAAGGGTGACGGAAGGAGCCTGACGGCAGTAATAGAGGTCTGAACGTAATCCCGTTTTGCTCACCAAAACTCCAGACAAGCCCCCACGCAAAGCCCTTTATTTTAAAATAACATCCTCAATAATAAAGCGTGGGCGCTGCTTTGTTTCAAGATAGATCTTACCGATATACTCACCGATTATACCGATAGCTAGAAGCTGAAGTCCGCCGATACCCCAGATAGAGATAACGATAGTTGACCAGCCTGCAACGGTATTACCCGTAAAATGTAAAACCAAGAAATAAATAAGCATTATAATGCTCACGGTGAATATAAAAACGCCAAGCGCTGTTATCATACGGATTGGCTTTATCGACAGCGAGGTTATCCCCTCAAACGCAAATGCAAGCATCTTTTTGAGCGGATATTTTGACTCACCTGCCTGACGCTCATTTCTCTCATACTCGACTATATCAGACTTAAAGCCTACCATTTTCACAATGCCACGCAAAAACAGATTTACCTCACGAAACTGAAGTAAAGCCTCTGCCGCGCGCTTTGACATCAAGCGGTAGTCAGCGTGATTATATGTAATCTCAACGCCGAGCTTGGCTAAGATCTTATAATAAGTCTGCGCAGTAAAGCGCTTGAAGAAGGTATCCTTTTTTCGCGATGAACGAACGCCGTACACTATGTCACAGCCCTCTTGGCGCTTATCTAAAAAGCCATCTATGGCATTTATATCATCCTGCAGGTCGCAGTCGAGCGAAATCAGTATATCACAATGCTTTACCGCCTCTGAAATACCCGCTAAAAGTGCGTTCTGATGACCGCGGTTACGCGATAGCTTTACCCCGCCAAACAGCTCATCTTCATTACATAGCTTTTCTATAACACCCCATGTATCATCCTTTGAGCCGTCGTTTACAAGCAGAATGCGGCTTTTTGGCGATACTCTGCCCGACGAAATGAGCGACTGCATTTTATTTTTCATAGCAGGCGCTGAAATAGGAAGCATCTCTTCTTCATTATAGCAAGGAACTACAAGGTATAAAATCTCCATCTGAGTATTCTCCATATTTATCTCTCCTGACATCAAGTTATACTCATTGTAGCATAAAATCAGCGCTATTGCAAATCCTTATCGCCCTTTTCTTTCTTTTTAAGCTTTGGAGTATGAATAAGCGAATATCGCTCAATTTCTTCCAGATCATAGCTATGAGCGCTTTTTTTCTCAACCTTATCATCCATCATCCACTTTAAAAGTGCCGTTTTATAATCCGAATAGGTCTTGCCCTTTGATGTAAGATACATATCCATCTTCTGAATATAGCTGTCAATATCCCTCATTTTGTAATCACGGCATAGCTCGTTATATTCAGATAGCGTGAGCTTTACTATATTTGTGCCTTTATTTATATATTCAGGTAAGGCCTTAGAAAAAGAGCTTTCTTCTATTGGGGGTGGAGAGGGTGAAGGGGGTGGTGGTATACTGTCAGCGCAGGGCTGACAGACATACTCTGCTCTTTTCTCATCTTCTCTGCTCTTATCTTCTCTGCTCTCATCTGCTCTTATCTTCTCTACTCTACTCTTCTCTACTCTACTCTGTTGATTATTGTAGCGTTTGTCGGGGTTATTGCTTACATTTTGAGGGTTATTGTCAACATTTTGTGAGTTAATGTCAACATTATCAGTTTTTTCAAGAAACGTAATAATCGGGTGAGAATTATAATCCTCTTTGAGTTCATCAGCAGATAAAAGCCAGATATCACGATCGACAGTAACATTTTTTCGCCTTGCTGTTGCCGGAACAAACTGCTTCTGAATACGGCGCGAGGTCAGAATATTCTTATCAAAAAGCTCCTTATCAAACAGACCGCTTTTTACCAGCAATGAGATGATATCACAGGCAGTATCGTAGTCAGGTGGGTCAGCGCCGAGATTATCAATAATCTCCCAGACTAAATTTTCATCATACGAAATATAATACCCCTTGTCGCCATATATCATCTCAATAAGCAAAAGCCACAGCGCCAGCCCAACAGCTCCGTATTTAATCTTTACAGGCTTTAGCTTTCTGTCGGTAATCATACCAATATCGTGAGTAAAATAATCAATTCCCTTCTTTACGGGTGCTGCCAAAAAAATCCTCCTCTCAACCTTTTAGGTGGGTCACCTGCTCACCCAAAGCAAAATGTGTTCTTTTAGCGTAATCTGATACGCTTATTACGTCTTATTACACATTATACTACGCTTTTGGCGTAATGTCAAGTAAAAATTTCAGGTAGAGGTAGATATGGGCGGATTTTTGGATAGGTATGTGCGGTGGGGGCGTATGTGAAGCGCGGACGTGAAGCGCGGACTTTGGTGTAATGTAGGGGCGACCATTGGTCGC
>CALBJC010000009.1 GCA_937892655.1 uncultured Clostridia bacterium
TACCTCATCTGTCATAAGCACAACGTCAGCGGCTTCAATAGCGGCATCTGAGCCTATGCCGCCCATTGCAACGCCGATATCTGCTCTTGCAAGAACTGGGGCATCATTGATACCATCACCCACAAACACGAGCTTTTTATTACCCTTGAGATTATCCAGCTCTTCGAGCCTTGTAACCTTATCGGCAGGGAGCAGATTTGCATAAAAGCTGTCAACACCGATTTTTAGGCTTACATCTTCAGCTATCTTCTTATCATCGCCTGTGAGCATAACTGTTTTTTCTACGCCGAGCTTTTTAAGGGCTGCTATAGCATTTTTGCTTTCTGACTTTATTTCATCAGAAATTATGATACAGCCTGCATAAACGCTGTCTATTGCTACATAGACAACAGTTGCGGCATTTTCACATTCGCTAAAATCAATACCATTATTTTTCATAAGCTTTGCGTTGCCCGCCAAAATTCTTTTATCAGATACCAAAGCACTTATGCCCTGCCCTGCTATCTCCTGATAATCTGAGATTTCATCATCTGTATCACTATTAAACTCTGAAATTATCGATTTTGCTATAGGATGGTTTGACATACTCTCGGCCTTTGCACAGTATGAAAGAACTTCATCTCTTTCAAAACCGTTTGCTGTAATGATATCTGTTACCTTGAAAACACCCTTTGTAAGAGTACCTGTTTTATCAAACACAACGATGCCTACATTGTTGAGCGCTTCAAGATAGTTTGAGCCTTTTATTAAAATACCATTTGCACTCGCCGCACCGATACCGCCAAAGAATGTAAGCGGAATAGAGATAACAAGCGCACAAGGGCAAGAGATAACAAGGAAAATCATCGCTCTTTTTACCCACGAAATGAGTGTGCCGCCAAAAATAGCAGGGCATAAAAATGCAACGAGGACTGCGAGCATTACAACAACCGGAGTATAATAGCGGGCAAAGGTTGTAATAAAGTTTTCTGTTTTTGCTTTTCTTTCAGATGCGTTTTCAACAAGTGAGAGAATTTTTGAAACTGTGCTTTCGCTAAAAAGCTTTGTTGTTTTTATGCTCAAAACGCCACTCTGATTTATACAGCCTGAGATCACCTCATCACCTGATTTGACACTTTTCGGAACACTCTCGCCTGTAAGAGCTTTTGTATCAAGCATTGATCTACCCTCATAAACTATGCCGTCAATAGCTATCTTTTCACCGGGCTTTACAACTATGATTTCGCCTATCTCAATTTCATCGGGGGAAACCTCAATTATTTCACCGTTTCTTAAGACACTTGCACTTTCAGGGCGGATATCCATTAAAGCGGCGATTGATTTTCTTGAACGCTTTACAGATACCTCCTGGAAATATTCGCCTACCTGATAAAAGAGCATAACCGCTGCGGCCTCGGGATATTCACCGATACAGAATGCACCTATTGTAGACAAGGTCATAAGAAAATTTTCATCAAAAACTCTGCCCTTGAAAATGTTCTTTACTGCCTTTGAAATAACATCACAGCCAAGGATTATATATGCTAAAATCAAAATCGGCAGATAGATGAAAAGCTTTACTTTTACTATCTCACAAAGGATCATTGCTGCTGCAAAAATCACAGCACCAACTATTAAACGAATGAGCTTATAGTCTTTTTTATCCTCAGTTTTTGTATCAACATCTGCAACAACTACATCTGGCTCGTGGCTTAAAACTATGGCTTTAACGCTGTTTTTGAGTTCATCATAAGAGAGGTTTTCATAGCTTATGGTAATAGTCTGTTTCATCAGGTTTACTGCCGATTTTGAAACACCCTGAAGCTGACCCACTTCCCTTTCAATTATTGATGCGCAATTCGGACAATCAAGACCTTTTAATAGAAATATCGCCTGCATAAATATTCTCCTTTTAATTTATTAGTTGAACAACCGTTCAACTGTTTTGGTATTTAAAATAGCGGTCAATGCCGCTATTTATTATTCTGATAAATGCTCAAGACCTAAATCTATAATCTCTTTTACATGGCCATCAGCCAAGGAGTAATATACTATCTGCCCTTCTTTACGGAACTTGACTAAATTTGCAAGGCGCAAAGCCTTTAATTGATGCGATACGGCGGATTTTGTAACGCCGAGTAAAACAGCTAAATCGCATACGCACATTTCGCTTTGCTCTAAAGCGTGTAAAATCTGAATTCTTGTTGCATCGCCAAACATTTTAAAAAGCGATGATAAACTGATATAGGTTTCTTTATCACAAAGCTTATCGCTCACCGCTTTTACGGTTTCTTCATGGATAACCTCGCAGTCACAGCTGTAATTATCTTTCATTTTACTATTTTACACTCCTTTTTGAATAGTTGAGCAATCGTTCAACTATATATTATCACAACTTTGCACATTTGTCAAGTGGTTATTCATATTTTATCTATTGAACAAATGTAATCGTTTTACTATAATGTAGATATAACCTTTTCAGGAGGGATTTTATGAAAAAAAGAATACTGTCTTTGTGCTTAGCATTTATTATGACCTTGTCATTGGCTGCTTGTAAATCAGACAATAACAGCACAAAAACAACAACTCAGACATCAGATACAACTACAACTGCTGTTTCTGATGAGGTTACAACTACTGTTGCAACTGAGGCTACTACCACAACTACTGAAGCTATAACTGAAGCTACAACTACTACTGAGGCAACTACTGAAGCTACTACCACAGAGGCTACTACTACTACTGTGACAGAAGCGACAACAACAACTACTGTTATAACAACCGAGGCTACAACTACTACTCAGAGCACCCCTTCAGTATCTGTTGGCGGATTTGAAATGTCAACTATGGATATTGTAAACGATATGGGGCTTGGTATCAACCTTGGTAATACCTTTGAAAGCTGTGGCGACTGGATAACTCAGTGGGGCGATGGCAGTGTAAGATCATTTGAAACTGCATGGGGCAGCCCTGTTATCACAAAGAATATTATTCAGGGTTACAAGAATGAGGGCTTTGACTCTTTGAGAATCCCTGTGGCTTGGTCTAATATGATGGACTCAGATTACAATATTGACCCTGCATACATCGCAA
>CALBJC010000010.1 GCA_937892655.1 uncultured Clostridia bacterium
AAATCACCAGAGGTGATCTGAGAGGGGATGGACAGGTCAGTCCGTAATGCCATTTTCACTCATTTGCCAACAAAACAAAGCCTTCATAAAATCCGTCGCCAAAGGCGACACCTTACCTCTTCACTATTCACTATTACTTATTACTTAAAAAGAGCACCGCTCCCCAAAGCGATGCTCAAATCTTTATTATATAGTATCATTATTCCCCGTCTGCAAACAAAAGTCCTGCTGTGATGAAGAAAAACGGAGCGCAGCTGATGCTTGAGATACCGATAATCATTGTTACAGAATATGCAACTGCGGCAAGGCCGAGCGACAGCTGAGTTATGCCCTCGGTATTATTGTAAAAGCCCTTTGCGCGCTTTGCGGTTTTTATGAAGATCATAACGATAAACGCTGTGTAGATTACAGCGCAAGGAATACCCTTTGAAGCAGCATAGTAAATATAATCGTTATACGGTCTGTCAAACGAACCGGTTACAGCCGATGGCTGTGAGCCGTAGATATATTCAGCGTAGCAGTCACCGCCAACGCCTAAAATCGGCTTATCCTTGATAGCGACAAGGCTTTCTTCCCACGCTTCAAGATAAAACTGCTGTGAATTACCAACACTTTCAGCACCTGAAACGAAAAGACGCTGCATACCATCCTCAACCGCTACCGCCCTGTCGATAAGACCGCCTGATAAGAATACGCCCGCTACCGCAACGCATGCCGCTACTGCCGCTGACGCAAGCGCTACAAAGATAGGATTTTCAAGCTTTTTGCCGTTAATATATGTATGCTTTTTAGCAAGGCGGACGATCTCAACCACGATAACAGGCACAAATGCCGCGATTATCGCTAAAATACCTGTAAGAACTCTTGTCATAGAAAGGGCAAAAACCTGCACAAGAATGCTTGCAGCAAGCATTACCTTTATTTTCTTCGACTTTTCATACAAAAAGATTGAGAATGTAAGCGCTAAGGATATCGCAACGATGCCGCATAAGAAATACGGCGATGATGTAAAGCCGTTTGCGGCATATTCAGATGAAAAACCAAATCTGAGCTTTGCATAGAATGACGGAATAATATCCTTAAGCGGTGTAACAGTCTGAAAAATTCCGATTACGGAATTAAGAGTACCTATTATAATAATAGTATAAGAAATCTTTTTCATCCAGCCAACGCTTGTCATCATCATAGCGCCCGCAATCATCAGAAAGAACGCAAGCTGTGCCACAACACCGTCATATCTGCCTACCTGACCATACATAGCATAATCAGGATTATACGCTAAAAGACAAGCGATTACAGAAAGCGCCGTGAACAAAAGAGGAATTATAAGCGCCTTTAAATGCGCCTTTGTTATATACTTTTTGAGCGCCGCTATAACAAAAGGCAGAGCCGCCAAAAAGCCTGTTATGATGATAACTGTAAACTGCAGGGGCAGAGTATATGCCGTAGCATAGAGGTTTGCGCCCTCTAAATCCTTGCCTACTACAACATCCTTGGTAATATAGTATACCGCCTGAACAACAAAATAGAGTATCGACGCCGCGATGAAGAATATACCGCAAAGCTTGTTAAACTGCGGTTTTGTCATATTCACAATAAAGTCTGACTTGTTAGGGGACTTTTCAGCCATTAAAAACAGCTCCTTTTATACACAAAAAGCGGTATAACAAGAGTATACCGCCTTTGATATTTTACTTAGCGTATTCAACCGCTCTGCTTTCACGAATGATATTAACCTTGATCTGACCAGGGTAATCCATTTCGTCTTCGATTCTCTTTGCAATTTCTCTTGCAACTAAAATCATCTTTTCATCGTTTACCTGCTCTGGGCAAACCATAATTCTTACTTCTCTACCCGCCTGGATAGCGAATGACTTTTCTACGCCCTCGTAAGAAGTACAGATCTCTTCAAGCTTCTGTAAACGCTTGATGTAGTTTTCGTAGTTTTCGCTTCTTGCCGCAGGACGAGCCGCTGAGATAGCGTCAGCCGCCTGAACAAGCGCTGCAACAACTGTTTTTGTTTCAACGTCACCGTGGTGAGCTTCAATAGCGTGGATAACGTCAGCAGATTCCTTGTACTTTTTACATACATCAACACCGATCTGAACGTGTGAGCCTTCGATCTCGTAGCTGAGCGCTTTACCGATATCGTGTAAAAGACCAGCTCTTCTTGCAAGGTTTGCGTCAACGCCAAGCTCTGATGCCATCATGCCGGCAAGGTGAGCAACCTCGATAGAGTGGTTGAGAACATTCTGTCTGAATGATGTTCTGAAGCGAAGACGTCCCAAAAGCTTAACAAGCTCGTGGTTAAGACCGTGAACGTTGGTTTCAAGAACGGCTCTTTCGCCCTCCTGCTTGATTTTCTGTTCAACCTCACGCTTTGCCTTTTCAACCATTTCTTCAATGCGGGTCGGGTGAATTCTGCCGTCAAGTATAAGCTTTTCAAGCGCAATTCTTGCAACCTCACGTCTTACCTGGTCAAAGCAGGAAAGCGTGATAGCCTCAGGTGTATCATCAATGATAAGGTCAACACCTGTTAAGGTTTCAAGGGTTCTGATATTTCTACCCTCTCTACCTATAATTCTGCCCTTCATTTCATCGCTTGGGAGCGGAACTACAGATACAGCTGATTCTGATACCTGGTCTGCGGCACATCTTGCAATAGCAAGAGAAATATGCTGTCTTGCCTTTTCTTCGCAGGTTTCTTTGATCTGCTGTTCAAAGTTTACGATCTTGACAGCCTTTTCGTGAACAAGATCGTCCTCTAAAGCCTTGAGCATAAACTCCTTGGCCTGTTCTTTTGTAAATTCTGAAATTCTCTCTAAAACTTCAATCTGACTGTTTTTGATTCTGTCAGCTTCTTCAAGCTTCTGATCGGCAGTCTTGATCTTAGCGTTTAAAGTTTCTTCCTTTTTCTCGATGTTATCGAGCTTCTTGTCGAGAGTTTCTTCCTTCTGGTTGATTCTTCTTTCCTGTCTGGAAACTTCAGCGCGGCGTTCCTTGATTTCCTTTTCCGCCTCGCTTCTTGATTTGTGGATTTCATCCTTTGCCTCAACTAAAGCTTCTTTTTTGAGGCTTTCTGCATTTTTCTTAGCGTCATCTAAAATTCTTTGTGCTTCCTTTTCAGCAGAACCGATTGCGGCTTCTGCATTTTTACGTCTATATGTAATGCCAAGTCTGAAGCTTACAATACCAGCTATTATGGCACCAACGATAAAAGCAACAATGATTAAAATTATTGCGAGCATTTTATCCATACAACAAATAACCTCCTTTTCTATTAAATTGTAAGATACTATGTTCTATATCAAATTCTCAGATTATTATGGTATTTAAATATTTTAAATTTATATAAATCTATATATAGCAATATTTACCCTAATTTATCATATTAGAAAACGATACATATTCATTTTATAACAAAATACCTATATTGTCAAGAAAATTTAAGCCCAATTTATAAAAAAATTATAAATAAATCGTTATCGGTCTTGACAACGTGGTGACAGGGTGATAAACTATACTCAATCAAATATTTTTAAAACTATGAGAAGAAGATCTGTAAAATAGGCTTTGGTACAGAGAGTTTTTCAAAAAGCTGAAAGAAAAACCAAAAAGTGTTTGCAGATTACCGCCTTCGAGTGCAGCCAATCCCTGCCGTAAGCCTGCGTTAAAGGTACAATGAGAGAAAATATTTATATATTTATATTTTCTGAAATTGGGTGGAATCACGGTATAGTATCGTCCCTTAAAGCGCATGATCGTTTTATGGGGCGTTTTTTATTTAATTTTTAAAAAAGGAGTAATGTAAAATGTTAAAGCTAACACTAAAAGACGGCTCAATCAGAGAAATTGAAGCCCCACAGTCAGCTGCCGACATCGTAAAGGGCATTGGTATGGGTCTTTACAAGTCAGCCTGCGCTGTAAAGGTAAACAATGAAGTAAAGGATTTAAGAACAACTATAGATACAGACTGCACTTTCGAGGTTTTGACATTCGATTCAAAGCAGGGTAAAGAGGTATTCCGCCACACAGCCGCTCACCTTATGGCTCAGGCTGTTAAAAACCTCTACCCTTCAGCAAAGCTCGGTCGTGGCCCTGCAACAGAGTCAGGCTTCTACTACGATTTTGAGGTAGAAAAGCCTTTCACACCTGATGACCTTGCAAAGATCGAGGCTGAAATGAAGCGCCTTGCTAAAGAGGGCGCAGAACTCAAGCAGTATAATCTCTCAAAGGAAGACGCTATCAAGCTTATGGCTGAAAAGGGAGAAACATATAAGCTTGAGCTCATCGAAAAGCACGATAACCTCGGCGAAGCGCTCTCATTCTACGAGCAGGACGGCTTTGTAGACCTCTGCGCCGGTCCTCACCTTATCTCAACAGCGCCAATCAAGGCAGTAAAGCTTTTACAGTGCACAGGCGCTTACTGGGGCGACGCTTCAGAGGGCAAGCAGATGTCAAGAATTTACGGTACTGCATTCCCTAAGGCTTCAGAATTAGAAGAACACTTAAAGCAGCTTGAAGAAGCAAAGCTTCGTGACCACAACAAGGTAGGCCGCGAGCTTGAATACTTCACAACTGTTGACGCTATCGGTCAGGGCTTGCCTGTACTTTTACCAAAGGGCGCTAAGGTTATTCAGACACTTCAGCGCTGGGTTGAGGATACAGAAGCTTCACGCGGCTACGTTTTGACAAAGACACCGCTTTTTGCAAAGTCTGACCTCTACAAGATTTCAGGTCACTGGGATCACTATTTAGACGGTATGTTCATTATGGGCGACCCACACGACGATTCAAAGGAATGCTTTGCGCTCCGTCCAATGACATGCCCATTCCAGTATCAGGTATTTTTAAACAGACAGCGCTCATACAGAGATCTGCCAATGCGTCTGGGCGAAACTTCAACACTTTTCAGAAATGAAGATTCAGGCGAAATGCACGGTCTTATCAGAGTAAGACAGTTTACAATCTCAGAAGGTCACTTGGTACTACGCCCTGACCAGCTTGAAGAAGAATTCAAGGGCTGTTTAGAGCTTGCAAAGTACTGCCTTGACACAGTAGGCCTTTGGGAAGACTGTACATTCAGATTCTCACAGTGGGACCCTGCAAACCCTAAGAACAAGTACGAGGGTACAGCTGAGCAGTGGGAAGAAGCACAGTCTGTAATGAAGACAATTCTTGACAACATCGGCCTTGACTACGAAATCGGCATTGATGAAGCCGCATTCTACGGTCCTAAGCTCGATAT
>CALBJC010000011.1 GCA_937892655.1 uncultured Clostridia bacterium
AATAAAGATGAACCTGTTACATCAGCCTGCGTTTTATCAACCACAGAAGATGAGCCATCCGAGCAGGCAGTTAATAAAACCAAGCTCAGAATTACAGAAAGCAAAATTTTTGTTTTCATATTTTTATCTCCTTAATCAAAGTTATATGTTACCATACAAACAGCTTTAAAGGCCGTCAATTATCAGAGGGTGCGATTTGAATTTCCATGCACCGTCTTCAAAAACAAAGGTTGCTTCCTCCATTTTGTATGCATAGCCTATGGCAGATGTTCTGCCAAGTTTTTCTCTTGCACGTTTGTTCAGCTCGTTGTCAAAGTATGGGTTGTCAGTATAACGGAGAGGGGACCACGGATCTTCAGCTAAGTGATTGGAACCTATATAATTAATGCCATCCCATATAGGCTCGGAGTACCAGCAACGCACTATAGCTGTGAATTCGGTTTCTGAAATATGCTTTATATCATCGATATCACAGTGGCGGATCGAATGCCAGCCGTTGAGTGACACCGATGCTTCATAACCTCTCATATACAGCTTGCCGCCCGCTTCTATGAAATACTTGCCTGTCTCCTTATCCCAGTCAAGATTCTTTGAATAGATTGAGTAAAAGTCCTCCTTCAAAGCCTTTATATCGGGATATCTGATATCCGTCACCTCTGACCAACAGTCGCTTGTGCTGCCATCGTCAAGCGTAATAGTCTGATAAGGACCGGGAGCGATAACTATTTCGTAGTTATCTAAGGGGTAATAGCAATGTCCGGCTCTGTTGATGAGATCCAGCGCTATTCGGGCATACACATAATCGTTGCCTGAGTCGAATCTAGTATTCTCATAATCTTGTATAAAAACCTGACGCTCATAGATGGGGTAGCCGTAATCGAGATATTCTCTTTGTGCCACAGCCGAAGGTTCAGCTTCAGAGGTAGTTGTAGTAGGTGGAGTAGTGGCAGTTGTAGTAGATGAGGCTGTAGTAGTGGTTGCCTGAGTAGTTGTAGCCTCAGAGCTTTCATCAGTAGCAGAGGTATCTTCAAATAAAGATGAACCTGTTACATCAGCCTGCGTTTTATCAACCACAGAAGATGAGCTATCCGAGCAGGCGGTTAATAAAACCAAGCTCAGAGTTACAGAAAGCAGGATTTTTGTTTTCATATTTTTATCTCCTTAATTTTTAAATGTTGAATGAATCTGAAGCTTTTGCTTTATATATCTGTTTTCATAATATCACAAAGCTTTTTTGTATGCAATAGCCAGAATTAAAAAAGGTTGAGCCTTTAAGGTCTGGATATGGCTTATATAACCTCAGAGAATAGCTGTATCTATAAATTGTAAATTCCGCTAAATATTGGCTTTTAGTTCATAAAACCTTTTAACAATATTATGTTGATTTTTGCCATTTAAAGTGCTATAATACTAATATGCAGGTTTTATATGCTATTCCTGCAAAAAAATGATGGAGAACTGTTTTGAAAAAGATTACTATTATAACAGGCCATTACGGAAGCGGTAAAACAAATGTCAGCGCCAATTTAGCATCAGAGCTTGCCGCCCGTGGCGAGAAGGTAACGGTCGTTGACCTTGACATTGTAAACCCATATTTTCGTACCGCCGATTTTGAGGAGATTTTCAAAGAAAAGAATATTGAAACGGTAGTTCCGATGTATGCAAATACAAATCTCGATATCCCCGCTATTTCCTTTGATTTGGAGCGTATTGCCTCTGATGAAGGATACCTTATCATAGATGTAGGCGGAGATGATGCTGGTGCTATCGCCCTCGGGCGTTATGCTACAGCCTTTGAGAGATTTATGGACGATATAGATATGCTCTATGTTATAAATCATTACCGCTATATGACGAGATTTCCTGAGGAAGCCTTGGAGCTTTTGTATGAAATCGAAGCGGCGGCTAAATTTAAAGCAACGGGCATTATAAATAACTCAAACTTAGGCGTTGAAACTACAGCGCAGACAGTCATAGATTCGTTGGAGTTTGCCCGTGCTGTCAGCGAAAAGTCGGGGCTGCCTATTGTGTTTACAACAGCGCCGAAAACCTGTGAAGATGAGCTTTTGAAGAGTATAGATACTCCTGTAAAGCTTGTTGATATATATGTAAAACCTATATGGGATATGTAGAATTTATATAAAAAAGAGTTTTGCTCGGAAAGGATTGTTTTTTATGGCTAAGATTACAGTCGAATTTGAAAAGTGTAAGGGTTGTGCTTTGTGTACAACAGCTTGTCCTAAGAAGATCGTTGAGCTTCAGAAGGAAAAGCGTAACCTAAAGGGCTATTTTACAGCGGTTTGTATCGACGAGAGTGCTTGTATCGGTTGTGCTATGTGCGCTATGATGTGCCCTGACTGTGCTATTACAGTTGAAAAGTAAGATTTAAAACTAATTGAAAGCGAGGATTTTCTATGTCAAATACAGAACGTAGCCTTATGAAAGGCAACGAAGCGCTTGCAGAAGCTGCAATGAGAGCAGGCTGTAAATGCTTCTTCGGCTATCCTATCACTCCTCAGACAGAAATTTCCGCATACTTAGCAAAGAAATTTGCTAAAAACGGCGGTCTGTTCTTGCAGGCTGAAAGTGAAATTGCCGCAATCAATATGGTACTGGGTGCTGCTTCAACAGGTATCAGAGTAATGACATCATCATCATCACCAGGTATCTCATTAAAGTCAGAGGGTATCTCATACATAGCAGGCTCTGACCTTCCATGCGTTATCATCAACGTTCAGCGTGGCGGTCCTGGTCTTGGCGGTATTCAGCCATCTCAGGCAGACTACTGGCAGGCTACAAAGGCTCTGGGTCACGGTGACTTCCATCTTTTAGTATTTGCTCCTGCATCAGTTCAGGAAATGGTAGATATGGTTTCAAAGGCTTTTGATTTGGCTGATGAATACAGAATGCCAGCAATGATCTTAGCTGACGGTCTTTTAGGTCAGATGATGGAACCGGTTTCATTCCCAGAGGTTAAGGCTGCTGAGGTTGCAAAGCCTTGGGCTGCAAATGGTCATAAGAACGAAAGAAAGCACAATATTATCAACTCTCTCTACTTACAGCCTGACGTTTTACAGAACTCTGTAGTAGACAGATTCAAGAGATATGAAGATATTAAGGCTAAGCATACAGATGCAGAGCTTTATCTCACAGAAGATGCTGACATTGTAGTAACAGCATACGGCGCTACAGCCCGTGTTGCAAAGTCAGCAGTAAACTCAGCAAGAGCCAAGGGCTTAAAGGTTGGTCTTGTAAGACCTAAGACTCTCTGGCCATTCCCTGTAGAAGAAATCAAGACAGCTTGTAAGAACGCTTCAAACGTACTGTGCGTTGAAATGTCAATGGGTCAGATGGTTGATGACGTAAAGCTTGCGCTTGAATGTAAAAAGCCTGTATCATTCTTCGGCAAAACAGGTGGTATCATTCCAAAGCCTGCTGAAGTTCTGGCTGAAATCGAAAAGCTTGCAAAGGGAGGTAACAACTAATGGCTATCGTATTTGAAAGACCAAAGTCATTTGTAGATGTGCCGCTTCACTACTGCCCAGGCTGTACACACGGTATTATCCACAGAATTTTATGTGAAGTTATTGACGAAATGGGCATCGAGGGCGATGCAGTAGGCGTTTGCCCTGTAGGCTGTTCAGTTATGGCTTACGACTATTTCGGCTGTGATATGATCGAGGCTCCTCACGGCAGAGCACCAGCTGTTGCTACAGGTGTTAAGCGTGCAAAGCCTGACGCATTCGTATTTACATATCAGGGCGACGGTGACCTCGCTGCTATCGGTACTTGTGAAACTGTTCACGCAGCAACAAGAGGCGAAAACATCGTTGTAATTTTTGTTAACAATACAACTTATGGTATGACTGGCGGTCAGATGGCGCCAACTACATTACCTGGTCAGATTACTCAGACAACTCCATTCGGTCGTGACCCTAAGGTTCAGGGTTACCCTGTAAGAGTTTGTGAAATGCTTTCAACTCTTGACGGTACAGCGCTCGCTCAGAGAGTAGCTGTTGACAGTGTTCCACACATCCGTGAAGCTAAGAAGGCTATCAGAAAGGCATTTGAAAACCAGAAGGAAGGCAGAGGCTTCTCAATCGTTGAAGTTCTCTCTACTTGTCCTACAAACTGGGGCCTTTCACCTGTAGACGCTCTTGAACGTTTAAGAAACGATATGATTCCTTACTACCCACTCGGCGTATATAAGGATGTAACTGCAGCAAAGGAGGACTAATATTATGACACATGAAATAATTTTAGCCGGCTTTGGCGGTCAGGGCGTTTTGTTCGCAGGTAAAATTCTCGCTTACGGCGGTCTTATGGATGAAAAGGAAGTTTCATGGCTCCCATCATACGGCCCTGAAATGAGAGGCGGTACAGCTAACTGTTCAGTATGTATTTCAGATGAACCAATCGGTTCACCACTCATTACTGAGCCAACAGCTTTAATCGCTATGAACACACCATCACTTTTAAAGTTTATCGATACTATTGTACCGGGCGGTAAGGCGTTTATCGACTCTACAATGATCGATGTAAAGAGCCAGAGAACTGATATCGACGCTTTCTATATTCCTGCAACTCAGCTTGCAACAGATAACGGCCTTAACGGTATGGCTAACATCATTCTTTTAGGTAAGCTTATCAAGGAAACAAGCGCTGTTTCATACGAAACAATCGAAAAGGCTATGAACAAGGTTGTTCCACCAAAGAAGGCACACCTTATCGAAGCTAACATGAAAGCAGTAAAGCTTGGTATGGAATACTAAAAAATAAATGCAGTAGGTTTTATACTTACTGCATTTTTTGTTGTATTTTTTGCATAAGAAAAAATGTATTTGTTTGTTATAGTGTCAAAATTCAACAAAAAGTATTGACTAGAGGCTTTAATAATGCTACAATAATTACATACATAATAATCATTTGTAAATATTTTTCAGAGAGGAAGTAATCATAATGGGAAAATTTGTTATTAACGCAACTAAGACAGGCTTTACATTTGCTCTCAAGGCAACAAACGGCCAGACAATCGCTACAGGCGGCGAAGTTTATGCTAGCCTTGACAGCGTAAAGAACGGTTGCGCAAGCGTAGCTAAGAACGCTCCTGTTGCTAACATCGAAGACCAGACAGTTGAAGGCTTTGAAACAGCTAAGTGCCCTAAGTTTGAAATCTATACAGACAAGGCTGGCGAATTCCGTTTCAGATTAAAGGCTACAAACGGTCAGGTTATCGCTACTAGCGAAGGCTACACAAAGAAGGATAGCTGCGAAAACGGTATTGCTTCAGTACAGAAGAATGCTCCAGACGCAGAAGTTGTTCTTCCAGAATAATTTATGCTAACATACCGCTCCCGAGTTTTCGGGGGCGGTTTTTCTTTGTATCAAAACCTTGAGATCTTCCATATTATAAGCTATAACAAAACTTATATATGGGAGGTCTTTGTGATGGATAGCATAAAAGAAATTTATTTTTTAGGCTCAATGACGCAAAATGGCTTTGTTACGCATTTTTCAAAGGACGTTGAGGATAGTGAGTTTACCACCTACATATTAAAGGGTGGGGCAGGTTGCGGTAAATCCTCGCTTATGAAAAAGGTAGCAAAGGCGTTTGAATCAGATGATGATATAGCGTATTTTTACTGCTCATCTGACCCTTTATCGCTTGATGCCATAAAGCTTAAAAAGCATAAGGCGATAGTATTAGACGGAACATCGCCACACGTTTTTGACCCTGTGTACCCAGGCGTTTGTCAGAAGATTATAAACTTAGGTCAGTGCTGGGATGAGGGTAAGCTCAAAGAGAATAAGGACGAGATTATCCTGACGACCGATGAAAACAAAAAGCTTCATCAGCGTGCAAGGCGTTATATAACTGCCATTTCACAACTCAATGGAGATATAGCAAAAATCTCAGAGGATATGATTTTAAAAGAAAAGCTTGAGGCTTTTATAAAGCGCTTTGCAAAAAAGAATTTCAAAAGATGCGGTGACAAAGAGGGGGATATTTTTTATCGTCAGTTGTCAGCGCTTACAAATGAAGGGTACAAAACTCAGTTTGATACGATAAAAGGCTGTGAGCGCATTTTTTCGCTGACAGATGATATGTTCTCGGGCAGTGACCGCTTTATAAAGGGTTTATCCCAAACGCTCGCAAGCTGGGGCATAGACTGTATCATCTCGCCCTGTGCGCTTGTAAATGGCGGAAATTACGAGCATATGCTGGTGCCACAGTATAAAACCGCCTTTGTTACAAACAGCTTTTTAAATAAGCTAAGACCCCGCTACAACGATACGGGCATTATAAACTTTATGCGCTTTTATGATAAAAATACATTCTTACAAAAGCGCCAGCGGATAAATTTCAGCAAAAAGGCGGTATCAGAGCTTGTTGATGAAACGCATTCAACGCTTATCAAGGCAAAATCCGTGCACGATGATATTGAGCGTTATTATATTGACGCTATGGATTTTGATAAGGTAAATGCCATTGCAGACAAAATTATAAACGAGATAGAAAATGCGTAAAATCTGACATATTCTGCAGAGGATAAGCTATATAATAGTATTGAATACATTTTCACGGAGGTTTTCTGAGAATGAAAAGCAATACTTTTGTATCAGGTGTAGTAGTTGGCTCGTCAATGCTTATCCCTGGTGTTTCGGGCGGCACTATGGCTATAATACTCGGCATTTATGATAAACTCTTACACTCTGTCAGTCATATAAAAAGCGAGTTCAAAGCGTCTGCGGTGTTTCTTCTGAAATTCTGCCTGGGCGCAGGGGTAGGAATATTGCTTTTATCAAGGGTGGTTTTAACCCTGTTTGAATTCTATGAAATTCAGATGCGCTTTTTCTTTTCAGGGGTGATAGTCGGCAGCGTGCCAATGCTTTTTAAAAGAGCGGGCGTATCTTTAAAATGGCGAAAAGCCCAGCTTGTCAGCTGTGTTTTACCGATAGCCTCGGGGCTTTTTATATGCGTGATTTTATCATCCATCCCTACAGGGCTGATATTCCTTGAAAGCTTCTCGTTAAAAAGCCTTATGATATTGCTTTTAGCGGGTGTGGTTGTTGCTGTAGCGCTTATACTGCCGGGTATTTCAGTATCGCATATACTGCTCATTTTAGGGCTTTATGAGTTGGTTTTAAAGGCGGTAGGGGAGCTTGATATAAAAATACTTCTGCCGCTTTTTTTATCGGTGTTTGTATCAACTCTCATATTTACCTCGTTTTTAGAAAGGCTTTTAAATGAAAGCCCGAAGCTTTCATATCTGTTTATAACGGGCTTTGTTTTAGCGTCACTCACAGAGGTTCTGCCCCATAATATGCCTATGGGGATAACCCTCATTGTCAGCGTAATTCTATTTTTTATGGGATTTTTGATCTCAAATATCATAAGCGAAAAGTAAACAGATAAAAAAATAAAGGTCTGACCAAATTGGTCAGACCTTATATTTTATAAATTATTCTTCAACTGGTGCTGAAACTGGGCAAGCTGAAGCGCAAGCGCCGCATGAGATGCAAGCATCAGCATCAATTTCATACTTATCGCCAGCCTTGATTGCGCCTACTGGGCATTCTGCTTCACAAGCGCCGCAAGCGATACATTCGTCAGTAATCTTAAAAGCCATGGTACATACCTCCTGTATATTGTTTATATCTTAATTGTAGCACATATTTTCAAAAAATCAAGTAGTAAATTCTGAAAAATGATATACAATCAGTATATGATGTTTTAAATATTACATTTCGTAAATATCTTTTGCTGTAAGCATAGGAATACCTGCGTCGATAAGAGCAGTTGAAGCAACATCGTTGTTTTCAACTCTGAGGATTACATATGCCATATTTTCTGTCTTGCTGATGAAAGCGTACATATACTCGATAGAGATGTTGTTTTCATAAAGAGTATTTACAGCCTTTGAAAGTCCGCCCGGGGTATCCTCGATACCGATAGCGATAACATTTGTAAGTGTAACTGAAAAATCGCTTGCCTTCAAAACCTCAAGAGCCTTGTCAGGATCGTTTACGATAAGACGTAAGATACCGAAATCTCTTGTATCAGCGATAGACATAGCTCTGATGTCAATCTTGTTGTCACCTAAAAGCTTTGTGATAGCTGAAAGTCTGCCTGGCTTGTTTTCAACGAAAATAGATAACTGCTTGATAAACATAATTTCTACCTCTCTTTATAAATTAATCGTGGAGCTTTCTTCTGTCGATAACTCTTACAGCCTTACCCTCGCTACGAGCGATAGTCTTTGCAGGAACAAGGTGAATTTTAGGGTTGATACCTAAAACTGTCTTGATAGCGCCAGCAAGCTGTGATTCCTTAGCCTGAATATCCTTGACTGTATCTGAAACCATATCAGGATTCATTTCAACTGAAATATCAAGAGTATCGGTATTGTTCTTTCTGTCAACCTCGATGAGGTAGTTAGGTGAGTAGCCCTGTTCGATAAGAACTGTTTCGATCTGTGATGGGAATACGTTAACGCCTCTGATGATCATCATATCGTCTGATCTGCCCATAGGCTTTGTCATCTTAACGAGAGTTCTGCCGCATGAGCACTTTTCTCTTGATAAAACGCAGATATCACGGGTACGGTAACGTAAAAGAGGGAATGCTTCCTTGGTGATTGATGTAAATACAAGCTCACCCTTTGAACCTTCAGGTAAAACCTCGCCCGTATCAGGGTCGATGATTTCAGCGATGAAGTTGTCTTCATTGATATGCATACCAGCCTGAGCTTCACATTCAAATGCAACGCCAGGACCTGATGTTTCTGTAAGACCGTAAATGTCATAAGCCTTAAGACCGAGGAGCTTTTCGATTTCTCTTCTCATTTCCTCTGTCCAAGGTTCAGCGCCGAAGATACCTGCCTTGAGCTTCAAGTCTTCAGGCTTGATGCCCATTTCCTTGATAGTTTCGCCGATGTATGCCGCATAAGAAGGAGTACAGCACAAAATTGTTGAGCCAAGGTCCTGCATAAACTGAATCTGTCTTTCAGTATTACCTGATGACATAGGGAGTGTTAAACAGCCTACCTTGTGAGAACCGCCGTTAAGACCAGGGCCGCCTGTGAAAAGACCGTAGCCGTAGCAAACCTGACAAACATCTTCGTTTGTACCGCCTACTGCAACGATTGCTCTTGCACAGCAGTCTTCCCAAAGCTCAATATCGTTCTGAGTATAGAAAGCTACTACTCTTTTGCCTGTTGTACCACTTGTTGACTGGATTCTAACACATTCAGAAAGTGGCTTTGCAAGCAAGCCGTAAGGATAAGCGTCACGAAGGTCAGCCTTTGTCAGAAAAGGCAGCTTGTGAAGATCGTCGATTGACTTGATATCGTCAGGTGTAACGCCCTTTTTGTCCATAAGGTCACGGTAGTATGGCACATTTTCGTAAACGTGCTTTACCTGAGCTACAAGACGCTCGCTCTGGAGCTTCTTCATATCCTCTCTGGACATACATTCGATTTGTTCATTCCAATACTTTGCCATGGGATTTATGCCTCCAATATAATGAAATAAAATAAGTTTTAAGGTTAGTTGAAGATTCTTTCTTCGTCTTCAGGAGTGAATAAGCCGTACATATCATTTAACAGCTTTGTACCCGTTGCAGTTTTGAAATATTTATCTCTAAAAGACCTGATAGCTTCTACCTCCAAACCTTCTTCATAGGAGTTAACCAAGAAGTCGGCTTCGATTAAAATCTGAAGGTCTTTATCCATATTACCTGAATATGTGTTGTGGTTGGCAACAAGGAAATGAACTCTCTCGATAACCGAGCGGTCGATACCTAAATTCAGGAGAATCATATCCGAAATACTAGGGCCCTCAATGGTTTTATAAAGATTTGAGGTTGAGTTGTATTTTTCTTCTGCGATATGTGCGCCGATATCATGCATAATAGCCGCAATTTCAAGATTGTATTCAGTTTTCTCATCGAGCATTTCCTGCTCACCGATAGTTTTTGCAAAAGCCCATACCTTCATAAAATGCTGGATTCTTTTTGAGTCAGGCCCGAAATACTGAACCATGATTGCTATCATATCTGTTAAGGTTTTCATTGTTTTTCTCTCCTTTGCGGCATGAAATAAAATTCAAATTATGAAAGCTGGAAATATGTGTAGTAGAATTCGTCTACTTCTTCGCCCTCAAATGTTACATAGTTGTAGCAGAATTCAGTTATATCTGCAACTTCAGCAGGAACGATAAAGTATACATAACCCTGTGCTACTTCACCCGGCTTGATAGTTGCGCTGGTAGGGAACTGGTTGTCTGTGAAATCTTCGTATACGCAGTATTCGTATTCGTCCTCGCCCTCGCCCCATTCAACGTAAACGTCATAGGTGTCGTAAACGATGTCTGCGTCAGTTGTGTTTTCAACCTCGAGGTAAGCGCAGAGGAATACCATATCGTCAAATGAGTAGCCGTCTACTTCTTCTTCAATCTTAGCGTCTGTGATCTGGAATGTGAAGTTTTCACCTACAACATAGCCTTCGTCATCGTGCTGCATTGAATCAGGATTTTCAGCTTCATATTCTTCTCTTGATTCCTTGACAGGAACATTTGGAATCTTGATTGAGAAGGTTTCACCTGTTGAATCGTCCTCGTAAATTGTGAGGTATTCGATTGTAAATGTAGTTTCTTCTGCAGGAACGATGAAGTATACATAGCCTTCGATCTTTTCACCGTAGCTTATGAATGTATCAACAGGATACTGACCCTCTGTGAATTCGTCACCTAAAGCGTAAGCCCATTCATCATCGCCGTTACCCCACTTGATGATGTAGTCGTATGTACCCATAGGGATATCCTCGTAGGTGTATGTTGAAATAGCTTCAACGTCAACTGCAAGGTGTGTGTATGCAGGGTCGTTAGGGATGTAATCGCCTGCTGAGTATGTAAGATAAGCGTCTCTTACTCTGAACTTGAAGAAGTCTGTTTCAAGGTAGTTTTCATTATCGCCATCATCTTCGATGTCGTTTGTGTCATCCTTACTTTCAGCATCTTCCTTGCTGTCTTCAGTGTCAACAACACTGCTGTCGTCCTTGCTTTCATCCTTATCCTCGTTTACATTTGAGCTAGGATTAAAAACGTCATCAGTCTGTCTTTTGCTGTCGTCCTTGTCGCTGTCTGATGAACAAGCGGCCATTGAAATAGCCACGATACCAGCGAGTGAAACTGCGGCGAGTTTCTTTAAAATTTCTGTCTTCATTTTAATTTACTCCTTTGTGTGTATGTAGATGTTTTATTTACAAGCCTTGCCGAGGGCAAAAGCTGTTTTATTGAGCTCTAAGAACTTTGCAGGAACGCATTCCTCCAAAGCCTTCTGCCAGATGTCTTCTTCAATATCTGAGATTGATGAGTAAACACCCATTAAAACTACGTTTGATGCCTTTGCAGTACCTGCCTTTTCAGCAAGTGCCAGAGCGTCAACTGCCAAAACCTTGATACCCTGAGCCTCGATCTTCTCAATCAGGTTTTCAGGATACTTTGCAGCGCCTGTGATTACAGGCATAGGGTCGATCTTCTGAGTTGATGTGATGATTGTACCGCCTTTTTTGAGGAAAGGCACATATCTTGCAGCTTCAAGCTGTTCAAAAGCGATAACAGCGTCAGCCTCGCCCTTTTCAATAACAGGGGATGAAACGTCATCACCGTATTTTACATAGGTTACAACAGAGCCGCCTCTCTGAGACATACCGTGAACCTCTGAAACCTTTACATCATAGCCCTTAGCGAGCAATACGTTGCCTAAAAGTCTTGAAGCTAAAAGTGAGCCCTGACCGCCAACGCCAACTATCATTATTGATTTTGTTTCCATTTATTTCACCTTGCCTTTATTCAACTATTGCGCCCAGCTTGCACATTTCTGTACAGATGCCGCAGCCTACGCACTGTGTATGGTCGATTACGCACTTGCCATCGTGGATTGAGATAGCAGGACAGCCGATTTTCAGACACATCTTACAGCCAACACACTTGTCATTGTTTACCTTTAAAGCAGGCTTGTGAACAACATGCTTCAAGAGCGCACAAGGTCTTCTTGAAATGATAACTGAAGGCTCAGCCTTTTCGAGCTCTTCCTTGATGACCTTTTCAGTTTCAGCCATCTTGTAAGGGTCAACAACTCTTACACTCTTGATACCGCAGGCGTGGCAGAGCTCTTCTAAGTTTACAGCGGCAGCAGGGTCACCCTTTAAGTTTTTACCGGTTGTAGGGTTCTGCTGATGACCTGTCATACCTGTGATTGAGTTATCGAGAATGATAACTGTAGAGTTAGTAGCGTTGTAAGCGATATTTACAAGACCTGTGATGCCTGAATGCATAAATGTTGAGTCACCGATAACTGCAACTGAATTCTTTTCAGCCTCAGCGCCACGAGCCTTGTTGAAGCCGTGAAGACCTGAGATTGAAGCACCCATACAGATAGTAGTATCCATAGCGCAAAGAGGAGCAGCAGCACCGAGTGTATAACAGCCGATATCGCCTGAAACCATAACGCCGAGCTTTGATAAGCAGTAGAAAAGACCTCTGTGTGGACAGCCTGCGCACATTACAGGCGGTCTTACAGGAATTTCTTCGTCAAGAGTTGTAAATTCAGGCTTTTCACCTAAAATCTTTTCTGCAACTATAGTCTGTGAAAGCTCACCGATAAAGCCGAAAAGCTCCTTGCCGATAACCTTGATACCGAGCTTTGTGCAATGAGTTTCAATAATATCGTCAAGCTCTTCGATAACATAAACTGTCTTGAAGCGCTTTGCAAAATCGATGATAATATCCTTTGGCATAGGGTTTACAATACCAAGCTTTAAGTATGAAGCCTTGTTGCCAAGAGCCTGCTTTGCATACTGATATGAAATGCCGCTTGTGATAACGCCGATCTCGCTGTCGTTTATCTCAAGCTTGTTGAGAGGTGAGGTTTCTGCATACTCAGCAATTTTCTTGTTTCTCTCTTCAACAACAACGTGACGCTTCTTTGCATTTGCAGGGAGCATAATGAACTTTGAAGGGTCCTTCTTGTAATCTTTTAATGTATCGCCCTGTCTGTCGCAAAGCTCAACTGCTGACTGTGAGTGAGCAATTCTTGTTGAAAGTCTTACAATAACAGGTGTATCAAACTTTTCTGAAAGCTCAAATGCAGTCTTTGCAAAATCCTTGCATTCCTGAGAATCTGAAGGCTCAATCATCATAACCTTTGAAGCGATTGCGTGGTGACGTGAATCCTGCTCATTCTGTGATGAATGCATACCAGGGTCATCAGCTACAGCGATAACCATACCTGCGTTTACGCCTGTGTAGCCTGCAGTATAAAGAGGGTCAGCCGCAACGTTTAAACCAACGTGCTTCATAGCGCAGAATGAACGCGCACCGCCGATTGAAGCGCCGAGCGCTACTTCCATAGCAACCTTTTCGTTCGGTGCCCATTCAGCGTAGATATCGTCATACTTAGCTGTGTATTCTGTGATTTCTGTTGAAGGTGTACCAGGGTAGCTTGATGCAACAAGACATCCGCCCTCATACAAGCCTCTTGCAAATGCCTCGTTACCGAGCATAAGCTTTTTCATAACATCTTCCTCCTGTAAATATGCCATACTTTAATGCAGTAGCATATAAAAATTTTACTATACAATATATAAATGCATTATATCACAAATCACCTCGGTTGTTAATAGTTTTTTTGAAAAAAGGGCATCAAAGTAACAATATTTCTGTAATTTCAACACGATACACAATTTTAAAACTAAAAATTTGTTGAAGATAACGAATGAAAAATTGAGTAAAAATATTAAAAAGGGGTTTAAACTTTAAGATTTCTGCCGATGTATATGTCAGAGAAAAAATATCTCTGTGTCTTTTTATATTTTGATAAATTAGTTCATCACAAAGGAGAGATGATTATGGATATCAGATTAAACGCCTATAAGAGCTATAATTCAGGTAAGGTTACAGCTTTTTCTAAGAAGGATGAAAAGTCTTCTTCAAAGGCAAGTGAAGCTATCGCGCCAAAGTGTGACGTAGTTTCAATCAGTCAGGCAGCTGCTGAAAAGAGTGCTTTGTCAAAGGCAGGCGCTACTATCAGAAGCGATATTTCTGCGCTCTCATCTTCAGACAGAGTATCAGCTATCAAGGCTCAGGTACAAAGCGGCTCTTATTCAGTTTCTTCAGAAGAGATTGCATCTGCAATTTTGGAACGTTTTGTATAAGTAAGCTTTAAATCAAGGTTATCGAGGGAGATATTATGACCGATTACATCAAGTTTATGGCAGACTATGCTGACTTTTATGAAGAAGTTTTGGAGCAGGAGAAGAAGAAACTGTCAGCATTGTTTTCTACTGATATAAAGCAGATAGAAGAGGCGATGTCAAACCATCAGACAGCCATCAAGAAGATACAGGTTTTAGAAGAACGCCGTATGGCAATGCTCAAAAACCTAGGTCTTGAGGGCAAAACTCTGAGAGAGGTAATTGCCACTTTAGAAAATATAGATGATAAAAACAGCTTAAGAATAATTCATATCCGCCTTGACCGCGCTATAAAGGGAGTATCCTTTTATAATAAGAAGTCACTCGATGTTGCAAGATATCAGATGACTCTTTACGGTGCTGAGCAGACAGCCAATGACAACTCGCATTACTACAATGCAAAGGGTAAGACGGATAGCTCAAGAAGCGGCATTTCAATTCTTGAGGTTAAAGCATAGGGAGGAAAAAGCTAGTGGGAACAAGACCGACATTTTTAGGCTTTGAAGCTTCAAAGTCTGCACTTTATGCAGCGCAGAAGTCACTTGATATTACAGGCCACAACCTTGCAAATATGTCTGTTGAGGGATATACAAGACAGAGAGTTGACCAGGTTGCGGTAAACTATTCTAATTTTACAACAAGAATGAAGCAGGGTGTTCGTATCGGCTTATCAGGCTCAGGTACTCATGTTCTGGGTATAGGTCAGGTAAGAGATGAAACTCTCGATACTGCCTTCAGAACACAGTATGCTGAGGTAGGCGGCTACTCTCAGGAAGAAACAATGCTTACAGACATCGAATCAATTCTTCAGGAATTTGATGTAGGTACATCAGGTAACGGCTTTGGTCTGAGAAACGCTATCCAGAATATGTATAACGCTATTCAGGATTTCTCAATGGATTCATCATCTGTAACCTATGCCAGCGTTGTAACATCTTCATTTGAAGCGGTAGCACTTTCACTTCGTGATACATCAAATCTTCTCAACGAAAAGTGCGAGCAGTATAAGGATATTCTGCAGACTGACGTTTTACAGGTTAATACCCTTTTTGAAGAGATCGCAATGCTCAATAAGGAAATAGGCGATGCTATGGCTACTCACGGTTATACCGAAGAGTACGGTCCTAACGAGCTTTTGGACAAGAGAAATCTTCTTCTGGATGAGCTTTCTTCTTATGGTAAAATTTCTGTAGTTTACGACAGCGACGGTATGGTAAACGTATCAATGAACGGCGTTGAATGCGTAAACAAGACAGAGAGCGATTCTATCAACTACTACAACAACTCTGACGGTACTGTAAGCCTTTTATGGCGTTCTCTCGGTACTGAGGCTGATTTTGGCCCAGGTATCTTACAGACATCAAGAGATGTTATAAACGGTAACGGCGAAAACGCATCGGGCGATTTTGAAACAGCTCAGAGAGGTTTCCGTTACTACGCAGGCAAGCTCGACAGCGTAGCGCAGATGATTGCAGAGGTTTGTAACTCTACTATCCCTGACAGCGTTGACGCAAACGGCAACATTTTAACTTACAGAAAATTCTTCGGTGCGCAGATAAGAAATGCCGATGGATCATATAACGTATATCCTGATGTAATGATTACAGCTGAAAATATTGCTATTTCAGATACCTTCAAGGATAACCCGAACTTCCTCATTTACGAAGAGGGCAACAGCGATAACAGATACGCTCTGCAGCTTGTTGCAAAGCTCTCATCAGAAAAGCTTGATTTCGGTACATTCCAGGGTACTATCGAAGACTACATCAGTGACTATGTAACAACTCTCGGTAACGAGATAAGCTACGCTTCAACAAAGTATGAGGCTTGTCTTAATATCGCAAATTCAGTTTTAACAGAGCGTGACGAGGTTTCGGGCGTTTCTGAAACTGAAGAAACAACAAATATGCTCATCTACAACCGTGCATTCCAGGCGGCTGCAAAGATGATAAATATGATGGACTCACTGCTTGATGTTGTAATCAACAGAATGGGCGTATAAACGCAGAAGGAGGAATAAAAGGTGAGAGTTACTACTTCATATCTTACTAGAAACTATCTCAATAATGCCAATAAGGTATTGAAATCTTACAATGCTTCAAATGAGCGCCTTACTTCCGGCCGTGCGTTTACAAGAATATCTCAGAATATTTCAGGCGGTAAGAAGGCTCTTACAATAAGAACTCAGATTTATCAGAATGCTCAGTATCAGAAAAACGTTGAAACCGTTTCTGAAGAGCTTGATGTTGTAGAATCATCCCTTATGGCTATTCAGGAGGTTTTGCAGACAGCAGGCGAAACAGCTATCAGAGCAAACGGCGTTCAGAATGCTGACTCTAAGGCAACTTTAGCTGCAGCGCTTGGCGGTCTTAAGGAAACAGTTATTCAGACAGCAAACTCATCTTATGTAAATAAGAATGTTTTAGGCGGTACAAATACAGGCGATCTGCCATTTGCAGTTGATGATAACGGCAGACTTTTGTTCAACGGCTCAAGAGTTGATTCTATTACTCAGCAGGATGATCTTTTCTACGATCAGAACGGCGAGGTTGTTGAAATGTCAAGCGATGTTTACGTTGATATCGGTCTTGGTATCAGAATGAACGGTGACGTTATTGATGACCGAAGCGTTTATAAGGTAAGCTTCTCAGGTCTTGAAGCGCTCGGCTACGGCTCTACTGACCTTACCTATACAGATAAAGAGGGCAACGAGCAGACAGTTACTGCTTCAAATAACGTATATGACCTTTTAACTCAGATGCAGGATGCTATCTTAGAGGATGATATGGCAAAGCTCGGCAAGCTCAACGACCATTTAACAGACGGTCTTGACAACGTTTTGTCGACCATTTCAGAAATTGGTATCAAGCAGAGCTACCTTGAAACAAAGCTCGCAATTTTGCAGGATGAAGAGGTTTCACTTGCTACTCAGCAGTCAGAGCTTGAAGGCGTTGATGATACAGAAGAAATTATCAAGTACAACGAATACAAGTACAGCTGGATGCTCACATTGCAGTTTGGCTCAAACGTATTACCACAGTCGCTTATGGACTTCATACAGTAATTTTTTAAACGAAAAGGGGTGCTTTTATGCAGTTATTAAAAATTACTTCAACTCCGATTGAATATGAAATTAAAATTGAAAAAGCATCATTACAGATGCCTGTTGATCAGCCGCAGAGAGTAACGCAGACAACGCCTGCTCAGCTTTCGGTTGATACAACTCCAACTACTCACAGAATAGATTCATCGGAATTCAGAAGAAACGTAAATATGCGTTCAAACATTGATTATGCTTCAGAAAATGCTCGTATTGCAAGAGAAAATGCAGACGAGGTCGTAAACGAGTATATCAATATGGGTAAATCGCTTTCACAGATCCAGAATGGTACAAAGGTAAGTGATTACTACAGAAACAAGGTTTTATCAGAAGCGTCAAATATCCCGACCATTATCGAAAAGCACGCAGGTTCACCTGAAATTTCATGGTCGATCGGTGACGCCAAGACAAACTTCTCAAAGCCATCTGTAAAGAACGAATGGCAGGTAAGTAAAAACAGAATGGAATATATCCCTGGCAGGTTCCATATGGATATTATCCAGATGCCAAAGGTAAGCGTAGAATACGTTGGTGATCCTGTATACGTTCCACCAAGCTCCGCACCTGGCTATGAAGCGCCTGTTGAATAATTCTCATCAAAAAGGAGAAATTTGCTATGGAAATCAAAACAAGAGATTTTGGCACTATCGAATTAAACGCTGAAGATATTATCCATTTTGCAGAGCCGATTTTCGGCTTTGAAGACTACAAAGATTTTATTATCCTTTTTGATGATGAAATAGGTGATGATTTTGCATGGCTCCAGTCATGCGAGGATGAAAACACCTGCTTTGTTATCGCGTCAGCAGCAGGCTTAAAGTTTGAATATAACCCTGCTATCCCTGCTTCAACTCTCGCAGCAGTGGGCGGCGATTATGAGCTGTGGCTTATTATGAATGTTGCTGAGGATATGTCAAAGTCAACAGTAAACTTAAAGAGCCCTATCGTTTACTGCCCTCATACAGCAACAGCTTCGCAGACAATAAGCGAAGACAAGCTCCCTATAAAGTATGCTCTTTTTGAGGGAAAGGAGCTGTGCTAAATGCTAGTTTTATCCAGAAAACCAGGTGAGTCATTGCTCATTGGTGACAACGTTGAAATTTTCATTTCTGAAATTTCCGGCGATAAGGTTAAAATCGGTATTACAGCGCCTTCAGATATGAAAATTATCCGTTCTGAGCTTATAAAGACTGTTGAAGAAAACAAGACAGCCTCTCATAAGGTAGAGCGTTCTGCTCTCAGAGCGTTTATAAAATCAAATAACGAAAGCAAATAGTCTTACACAAAAAATAAATCTTCCGGTTTTTAATCGGAAGATTTATAGTCATATTTAAAGGCTTTTTGCTAAATCAGATAATTTTTGGCTTCAGAAGCAGAAACTGCCTTTTTCGGCGGCTTCGGGAAGTTTTTCAAAAACTCCTCTGCCTCTCTTACAACATACATTGACATTATCTGAGCGGCATATTCAGAGAGATTTAAAATCTTATATTTATATTTTGGCATACTGCCAAATCGCATACTGCCTGATTCCATAGCTTCAAGCTTTAAAAGCTGGCTGAAATCGTAAATAGGCTTTATAAGCGATAGCGAGATCACCTTATCCTTGCCGTATTCATCGAGCATTATATCTGTAAATGTTACTGCCTGATGCGATACAGCGCATACTGTGCAGAATTCATCATCGCCTGTCTTGTTTGATTTTCTGTAGATCTGCGAGCGGGCCTTCATGAACACCTCAAAGTACGGGATACCCTCTTCTAAAAGGGTCAAAGAGATGGTCTGAGCTTTGAGATAATGCCTTGATGAAACAAAAACCTTTCCCACAAGCTCAATAACCTCAACGCCTTTTCTGCGGCAGCGCAGGGTAACTGTCTGGTCAACGGCAAAGAGGGGAATGTAATCACATCTGTATACAAAATAATCAGGCTCAATATGTATCTTACCCGGTTCTTCAAAATGTCTGTCGCGGGTCAAAACAACCGCGTCATCAAATTTAAGTGTCATATATAAATCTAATCCTTACAAAATAGTGGGTTTTAGTATATTTATATTGTACCACCTTTCACTACAAAAATCAATCCATAAGAGAGGAAGAAATTTATGAGTAATACTAATAAAATGGTTGCGGATATTGTCGAGATACTGCTTCAGATAAGGGAGAATCTGCTCGAATTTGAAACTACAACAATGGGGCTTTTATCCTGCGGGATTGATGAGATAGTTGAGATTACAAACAAGCGTGAAGACATCAAAAAAAGGATAGAAGAGCTTTACAATAAATGCGACAAATTGTGCGCGGAATGCGGTATAGAAAAGGCACTTGAAGCCGCTCACATGAGATGCACAAGGGAAGAGATTTCAGAAGAAATTTACGATATCTATGATAATGCTCTCAAAAACCGCTCTGTAGTTTCGAGAATCAGAGATACCGATACTCAGGCTTTTGAGAGAATAGGCGCTCAGAAGGATGAGCTGCTCAGAAAAATCAAATCGATGAATACATCAAACGAGTCAAAGGCGGCAAAGTTTGCTTCAACCGTTGACAAGGGTGACAGAATGTATTTTCCGGGAAGAAAAACCAATATTTAGTGTTTAAAAATTTTAAAAACGACCGATATATAATCTAGAGAAATAATAATACCCGTATTTTTATATAAAAAATCTTATGAAAGGATGGTTTTATGAACGTTAATACAACTTCAACCGCAACCAATGCTGCGTATAGTAACAAAGGTCTTTCAGGTATGATTTCCGGTATGGATACTGAAGCGCTCGTACAGAGTCAGCTTGCTAATATTCAGAATAAAATTGATAAGCAGGAGGCTGCAAAGCAGCAGCTCGAATGGAAGCAGGAGCAGTACAGAGGCGTTATCACAAAGGTCAATGATTTTTATGACAAGTATTTTGACATAACATCTGATACCTGTCTTACTCTTACATCAACATTCAACAAGCTCACAAATACATCATCATCATCTGCAATCAAGGTTGCAGGCTCAAGCATTGCAGGCGAAATGTCAATTCAGGTAGCTCAGCTTGCTACAAAGTCAACTCTTACATCAGGTAAGGTCGGCGCATCACAGATTGCTATCGGTCTTGACGAGAGCTTCTTTGAAGCAACAGCTCAGTCTGTAAAGCTCACAGCGGGCGATAAGTCACTTGACATCACAGTTACATCCGAGTCAAATCTTGACGATGTTGTAGCTCAGATAAACAACTCAGATCTCGGCATCAAGGCTGAGGTTGACGAGGATGGCAAGCTCAAGCTTACATCTGATGATGAAACAGCCTTCTCAGTAGAAGGTACTCAGAGCGCTTTATCATCACTCGGCTTGAAGGCTGGCGCTGCTACTCTTGACGAAACAACAGATGTTTATACTGTTGCAGGCTCTCAAAAGGCAGATTTAACTAAGGTTACAGAGCAGAAGAAGGATTCTGCTACAATTACATTCTCGCTTGACGGCGTTGCAAAAACAGTAACTCTTTCAGGCGAAATGACAGCTGAAAGCGCTGCTGAAGAAATTGCAAAGCAGCTTGCAAAGGCATTCGGCTCAAGCGTTAAGTTTGAAAACGGTATGCTCTCAGCTGGTGAGGGTCAGCGTCTTTCAATCTCAGGCGATGTTGCAGCTATCGGTCTTGCAGGCCCTACATCAACAGGTCTTGCACTTTCAGATACTCTTGAAAACTCATCATTTGCGCAGAGCCTTACAAAGAATGAAAATGGCAATTATACACTTACAATAAACGGTGAAACTCTTGAGTTTGCCGCAACTGCCAAGATTTCAGACGTTATCTCAAAGGTAAACTCATCAGACCTTGGCGTTACAATGTCTTACAACTCATTGTCAGACAGCTTCTCACTTTCAGCAAACTCAACAGGTGCAGGCTTTGAAATAAACGTTGATACATCAGAAGGTTCTCTTGGTGCAGCGCTTTTTGGTAACGCAACCTTCAAGGCAGGTCAGAATGCAGTTGCTACAATCGACGGCGTAAGAGTTGAAAAGATGCAGAATTCATTTACTTACAACGGTGTTTCAATGACATTCAAGTCAACAACAGGCAACTACCTTGTTGACGCTGACGGTAAATTTGCAACTGACGCTAACGGCAACTTCCTCAATAAGGATGGCACATCAGCTGCTACTGAAACGATCTCATCAGAGGTTGATACAGAAGCAATTGTAAAGCTCATCAAGGATTTTGCAACAGATTACAACAAGCTCATTGAAGACTTGAACGGTCTTACACATCAGAAGGCTGAATACAAGGAATACGCTCCGCTTACAGAGGCTCAGAGAGATGAAATGACAGAGAGCCAGATAACAAAGTGGGAAACAAAGGCTAAGACAGGTCTTTTGAGAAACGATTCAAACATCACATCATTCCTTACAGAAATGCGTTCAGCATTCTATACAAAGAAGGGTACAGAGGTTGTAGCTTCTCAGGTTGGTATTGATACCAGCGATAACTGGAAGGAATACGGCAAGCTCGTTATTGATGAGGATGCTCTCACAAAGGTGCTTTCAGGCGACCACAGTACAATCGTTGACTTGTTTACAAACACAACAGGCGGTCTTGCAAATCAGCTCAAGGATGCTTGCAAGAAGGCTGCAAACACATCTTCAGCTTCACCTGGTACTCTTGTCAAGGAGGCAGGCGTTGCAGGTAAGGTTTCTGAAAAGAACAACTACATTCAGGAAAGAATTGCAGCTATCGAATCCCGTCTTGAAACACTCAAAATGACATACGATTCACGTAAGGACAGATACTGGAAGCAGTTTAATACAATGGAAACAATGCTTGGCAATATGCAGCAGCAGAGTGACTATCTGTATAACATGACTTACGCATAAACTATAAGATTTACTAACAGATAAAGATAATTACTACAGAGTAAAGGGGTAGTGAATATGGCTAATCCATATCAGAAGTATCAGGAACAGGCAGTTATGACAATGACACAGGGCGAGCTTTTGGTTAAGCTCTATGAAACATGCTCAAAGCGTCTTAACGCCGGTGTATACTATATTGAACAGAAGGATTTCGAGCAGGCAAATATCAATCTGCAGAAGGCTCAGAAGATTTTAAATCACCTGAGCGCAACTCTCAATTTTGACTACGAAATCTCAGGCAACCTCTATTCTCTGTATGATTATTTTGTAAGACAGATCGTAAAGGGCAATATCCGAAAGGATGTTGAACCTATCAAGGAAGTTATCCCTATGATCGATACTCTCGGCGCTACCTTCAAGGAAGCCGACAAGCTCGTTCACAAGCAAAGAGCATAACAATAAGACAGGATAGTTTGGGGTAATGCTCACATAAAAGTATCTGCAGACGCCCTTGAGGAAAACCCTTTTG
>CALBJC010000012.1 GCA_937892655.1 uncultured Clostridia bacterium
AGGCTTATTTCTTTAAAATGTCACTCTTTGCTGACAGACTTGAAAAGCTTTTACTTGAAACTGATTACTTAATGCCAAAGACAAGAGCAGTAGAGCTTGTAAATAACTTCATAAAGCCCGGTCTTGAAGACCTCTGCGTTTCAAGAACATCATTCAAGTGGGGCGTTCCCGTTTCATTTGACGAAAAGCACGCTGTATACGTCTGGATAGACGCGCTCTCAAACTACATCACAGCGCTCGGCTATGAAAACTCACAGTATGAAGATTTTTCAAAGTTCTGGCCTGCTGACGTTCATATGGTTGCAAAGGATATTATGCGTTTCCATGCGCTCATCTGGCCTGCAATGTTAATGGCGCTTGAACTTCCTCTGCCAAAGCATCTTGCCGTTCACGGCTGGATCACCTTCAACGGTGTTAAGATGTCAAAATCTCTTGGCAACGTTGTTGACCCACTGGTTTTGGGCGAACGCTACGGCGCTGACGCTATCAGATACCATATCCTGCGTGAAATGGCGCTTGGTGCTGACAGCTCATTTTCAAATGAAATTATGATAAACCGCATCAATACTGACCTTGCAAACGGTCTTGGTAACCTCGTTTCAAGAACGGTAGCGATGGTCTGCAAATACTTTGACGGCACTCTGCCTGCAGAGCGCTGCGAGGGCGAGTTTGACTCAGACCTTATTGCGCAGGCTACAGCTTTAAGAGCTATAGTTGATGACAATATCGAGAAAGTTCAGCTCCAGTCTGCTCTTACAGAGATATTCAAGGTTGTATCCCGTGCTAACAAGTATATCGACGAAACTGCACCTTGGGTTTTGGCAAAGGATGAGGCGAATAAGGTTCGCCTTGCAACAGTTTTATACAATCTTCTTGAAACAATCCGTATCTGCGCTACACTTTTATCAGCATTTATGCCTACAACAATGCCTGAGGTTTTAAAACAGATAGGCGCTTGTGAAAAGTGCGCTTGCTACGCAAACGCTGACAAGTTCGGCTCACTCCCAATGGACGTAACAGTCAACAAGGGCGACGTTTTGTTCCCTAGAATTGACGCTGAAAAGGAAATTGAGGAGCTCAATAAAATCATCGAAGCGCAAAAGCCTGTTTCTGAGCCTGAAATCGAGGTTCTAAAACAGCTCCCTGCTATTGACATCGACGATTTTTGTAAGGTTGACCTGAGAGTTGCAAAGGTAGTTGAATGTGAAAAGATTAAAAAGGCTAAAAAGCTCTTGAAGCTGCAGCTTGATGACGGTATGGGAGGCAGACAGGTAGTATCCGGTATCGCTCTGTGGTATGAGCCGCAGGACCTCATCGGCAAGAAGGTAATTTTGGTTTCAAACTTAAAGCCTTGCACCCTCTGCGGTGTTGAATCAAACGGTATGATAATGGCGGCTGATATGCCTGATGGCTCAGCTAAGGTTATATTCCCTGATGAAAGCATCCCTGTAGGCGCTTGCCTCAGATAGTGTTTACATTATCGCCATAAATTAGCGGTGTTAAAATCGTTATATAATGCATACTTTAATCCCCTTGCTCTATGGGTGAGCAGGGGGATTTTTAGCTGTGTTTTTAGCTTAAATTTTGACTTGGTAATCGTTTTATTCTAACAAAATTTAACTTTGTATATTTTAGCATAAACATTTCCTACAAATCGCATAAAAATATATTATGCAACATATACAATAGTCATAGTGCATAAGAAAAAATTAAAATAACTTAAACGTTTGCGACAGCTTGACAATAAGGGCCATTTTTGGTATAATTAACAAGGTAAATATAGGGCATATTATGTCGTTTTATTCACTGCGCAGCCTTTGGTTATTTTTCATAAAAAGGGTGCGTGGGTGGTTTTTTCTTGCTTTTTTTAGGGAATTGTGTACAAAATGCACAAAATAAACTAATTAAAATAAACATAACAGTTATTAGGTTAAAGTAGTTACATTTGGTGAAGATGTAGGGGAAATACAATCATCAGAAAGGGCAAAGGATGGACATAATCTTATCTGCAAAAAATCTCAACAGAGATTTTAAAATAGGCGATGGCAGTACTGTCCACGCCTTGAAGAACATAAACCTTGAAATAGAGAAGGGTAAGCTTACAGTTTTAAGAGGGCGTTCGGGCAGCGGTAAAACAACGCTCATTAACATCCTCGGCGCGCTTGATAAGCCGACCTCGGGCGAGGTTATCTTCAAAAACCGTGATATTGCAAGGCTTTCAGAAAAAAAGCGTGATGACCTGAGGCGTTATGATATGGCGTTTGTTTTCCAGTCAGTAGCGCTTATGTCATCAATGACAGCGATTGAAAATGTAGAGCTGGGTCTGCGACTCTCAAAGTATAAAGAAACAAACCGCACAGAGCGCGCTAAGGAGTGCTTAAAGGCGGTAGGGCTTGAAAAGAGAATGGAGCATATCCCGTCAGAGATGTCGGGCGGTGAGCAGCAAAGAGTAGCTGTCGCACGTGCGTTTTCTCACAAGCCGTCGATAATCTTTGCCGATGAGCCTACAGCCGAGCTTGATACAAATACCTCTTTGCAGATAGTAAAGCTTTTCAAAAAGCTCGTTGCAGATTACGGTATGACAATTATCATGACAACTCATGACCCGGGTATGATGGATATTGCCGACAGGGTTCTGACTTTAGAGGACGGTGAGCTTGTCGATGGATAATGAGAATAAAAAGGTAACTACCGCCGAAAATGAGGCGGAGGATATAAAGCAGGCAGACGATGTAATGATAAGCTGCGATAACCTCGTTAAAATCTACAAAACGGATGAGATTGAGGTCGTAGCGCTGCAAGGTTTGGACCTTGAGGTAAAGCGTGGCGAGCTTATGGCAATCGTCGGTAACTCAGGTTCGGGTAAATCAACGCTTTTAAATATGCTCGGCGGTCTTGATAAGCCGTCAGCGGGCGGTCTTATGGTAGACGGTAAAAACCTTTTGAGATTTACCGATAAGGACTACGTTGAGTATAAGCTCAGAACTGTCGGCTTTGTGTGGCAGAATAACGCCAGAAACCTGGTGCCGTATCTTACAGCCGTTCAGAATGTTGAGCTGCCGATGCTTCTTGCCAAGGGCAAGGAGAGAAGAAAGAGGGCTTTAAAGCTCCTTGAAATGGTGGGGCTTTCCCACAGAGTAAACTCCCGTCTTGACCAGATGTCAGGCGGTGAACAGCAAAGAGTAGCGATCGCTATCTCTCTTGCCAATAACCCAAAACTGCTTTTAGCCGATGAACCGACAGGTGCGGTGGATACAAAAACCTCGGCTATGATACTCGATATATTCAAAAAATTAAACCGTGAGCTTGGTATAACGATAGTTATCGTTACCCACGATGTTAAGATGGCGAAGAATATCGACAGAGTAGTTGCCATCCGAGATGGCAGAACCTCATCCGAAATCGTCAGAAAGCGCTCGTATGTTGAGATGCTTGATGAAGCGGGCGAGCAGATATTTGTTGAGAGCGAGGAAGAGACAGTAGCCGAAGAGCTTGTAGTGCTCGACCGCTCAGGCAGATTACAGCTCCCTCGTGAATATTTAGATCGCCTCGGCATCAAAGGCGGCGACAAGGTTAAGGTTGAGTTTGACGAAGAAAGCGGTAAGATAAGCGTTTTCAAGTCAGAATAGCTTTGATTTAAGGAAAAATCTTCTTGGGATTAAAAATCTGTATATGATTTGATGAAGATTATTTCTTAGGTAGGATAAATTACTAAATAGCAATCAGAAAGGTGGATTTATTGTGAAAAACACATTGTTTAAGCGCAGTGTTTCGTTTGCAGCGGCGTTGGCTATGACATTTTCAATGGCTAGTCTTGTAGCGGCTGAAGATAACGCGGCAACACTCAGCTTGACAACAGCTTCTGCTGACAGCGGCTCATCAACCCTGACAAGCAGAGAAAACACATACAGTGCTTATTACGACAGATATTTAGGCACTGAGCGTCCTGACGAGCTTGTAACAGTAAACGCAGCTGATTACACAAGCGCTTCTGCAGACGCTGAAGTTAAGGTTGAAACCATCGAGGGTAAGAAGGCTCTTGTATGGTCAAACGACAACGGTAGTATCACCTATAATGTAAACATTCCGACAACCGGTCTTTACAATTTAGGTATTGATTATTATATGCTCGAGGGTGGCGGTAACACTGCTGAATTCTCAATGCTTATCGATGGCAAGAGCCCATACGATACAGCTACCCGTATTACTCTTTCAAAGAGATGGGTAAACAAAAATGCTATCAGCCGCGACCAGTTCGACAACGAAGTAAGACCTCCTCAGGTTGAAAAGCTCTGCTGGCAGTCAACTCCTGCAAAGGATATCGACGGTCTTTTTGCAGACCCGCTTCTTTTCTACCTCGAAGCAGGCACTCATGAAATCACTTTTGAGTCAACAAAGGCTCACTTTGCGTTTAGTGAATTCAGATTCTACAACGAAGAAGCTCTTCCTACATACGCTGAATATGTAGCAAGCGTTGGCGAAAAGCCAAACAACCCTATCGATATCACAATCGAGGGTGAAGATGCAGCGTGGAAGTCTGACCAGACCCTTTATCCTACTTATGACAGAACATCTTATATAACATCTCCATCAAATCCTACCAAGATGAGATATAACACAATCGGTGCTGAAAACTGGTCAAAGGCAACTCAGTCAATCACTTATGAGGTTGAAATGCCGACAGCCGGTTGGGTAAAGCTTGGTATCAGAGCAAGACAGAACACAATGAGAGGTTTCTACTCTGCAAGAGCCCTCTACATTGACGGCGAAATCCCTTGCGAAGAAGCAGGTCTTGTAAAGTTCTACTACTCAACAGACTGGACAGTTACTGTTCCTGAGGATGCAAACGGCAATGATATGTACTTCTACCTCGACGCAGGTAAGCACACTATCACATTAGAAGCTGTAGTATCAGAAATCGGTGACGTTATGAGAAGACTCGATGACGTTATCTTCAATCTCAATACATACTACAGAAACATCCTTCAGATCACAGGTCCTCAGCCTGACGAATGGAACGACTACATGGTAGATAAGGTTATCCCAACCCTTTTACCTGACTTTGAAATTATTGCAGGCCAGCTCAGAGACGAAAAGGCATTCATTGAAAACCTCACAGGTACTGAGGGTTCAGAAGCTATCGCTTTGGAAAAGCTTGCACTCGTTTTAGACAGATGTATCGACAAGCCTGATGAAATCCCAACTTTGCTTTCATCAATCAAGGAAAACATCACAGCCGTTTCATCATGGATGAGACAGTACCGTGAACAGCCACTTGAGCTTGACCTTATCGAAATCAAGTCAGAAGGCGGCAAGTTCACATCAGTAAAGAAGAATATCTTCAAGTCACTTTCATACAACACAAAGGCATTCATCGGCTCATTCTTTGAAGATTACAACTCAATCTCAACAGCAGGCGATGACGCATTAAACGTTTGGATCGCACTCGGTCGTGACCAGGCTTCAGTAGTTAAGGAATTGGTAGATTCATACTATACTCCTGAACATCCTGAACACCCTGTATCAATCAGCCTTGTAGTAGGCGGTATCATCGAAGCTACCCTTGCAGGCAAGGGCCCTGACGTAGCGCTCTTCCTCGGCGGTGACTTCCCGATCCAGCTTGCAGCAAGAGGCGTTGTAACAGACCTTACACAGTTTGAAGACTATGACGAGGTCAAGGAACGTTTTGCAGAACACGCTATGACACTTTATACATATAATGACGGCGTTTACTGCTTACCTGTTTCACAGACCTTCCCGATGATGTTCTACAGAAAAGATATCTTAGAAAGCTTCGGCTTTACACAGCCACCTCAGACATGGGATGAGCTTATCGCAATGTTACCGATTCTCCAGCGTAACTACATGGCAGTAGGTCTTATCTTACCGCCAACTCAGATCGGTTCAACAACAGAAGCAGGTTCAACATTTGCTATGATGCTCATGCAGCAGGGTATGAACTACTACAACGATGCTCAGACAGCAACAAACTTCCATACTCAGGAAGCTGTTTCAGCGTTTGAAAAGTGGACAAAGTTCTACACAACATACTCATTTGAACAGACTTACGACGCATTCACACGTTTCAGAACAGGTGAAATGCCAATCTTGATCCAGAACTACACATTCTACAACCAGCTTTCAGCAGCTGCTCCTGAAATCAAGGGCTTGTGGTCATTTACTCAGGTTCCTGGTACAGAACAGGCTGACGGTACTATAAACCACGCAGCTAACTCTTCAGGTGCAGGCGCTATCATCTTTACAAAGTGTAAGGATCAGCAGGGCGCTTGGGAATTCATCAAGTGGTTCACATCAACAGAAATCCAGATCGAATACGGTAACACAATCGAAGCAGTTATTGGTGCTTTAGGTAGATTTGATACAGCAAACGTTGAAGCATTACAGAAGCTCCAGTGGTCACAGACAGAGCTTGAACAGATCAATGCTCAGATGTCACAGCTTGTTGAGATCCCTGTAATCCCTGCATCATACGCTGTTACACGTAACATTATGAACGCTTTCAGAGCGGTAGTAAACGATGCTGATAACGCAAGAGATACACTTTTATGGTACAACCGCGATATCAACAACGAAATTATGAGAAAACGTGAAGACCTTGGTCTTCCTACTGAATAAGGAAGGGGGAGAAATTTATGGCCAAAAAGACAAAAAAGGTTAATGTTCCAATGAACAAGTCAGGCTACTGGGCATACACATGGCACCTTATGAAAACAAACAAGGCTTGCTACATAATGCTCGCACCATATATGATTCTGTTCATCATATTCCTTGTTGTACCGGTTGTTATGTCACTCCCTATGGGTTTCACAAACTTTAATATGGTACAGTTCCCGAAGTTTATCGGTTTATCAAACTTCTACACATTATTCTTAAACGATGACGTTTTCCTTATCGCTATTCAGAAAACTCTCATCTTCGCAGTTTTCGCAGGCCCTCTCAGCTATGTTTTAAGCTTCTTCTTGGCATGGCTTATCAATGAAATGAAGGGCTGGCTCAAAACTCTCTTTACATTCGTATTCTATGCTCCGTCTATGACAACATCAGTTTACGTAATCTGGCAGCTCATCTTCTCAGGTGATACATACGGTTACTTGAACGCTATCCTCATGGACCTTGGCATTATCGGTACTCCAAAGCAGTGGCTTACAGATACAACCTACATCTTTACAGTAGTAATGATCGTACAGTTGTGGATGTCAATGGGTGCAGGCTTCCTGGCACTCCGTGCAGGTTTCCAGAACATTGACAAGTCTATGTACGAAGCCGGTGCTATTGAAGGTATCAAGAACAGATGGCAGGAACTCTTTATGATTACAATCCCATCAATGGGTCCACAGCTCTTGTTCGCCGCTGTAATGCAGATTTCTGCATCATTCACAGTAGGTGACATAGGTCGTGCCCTCGTTGGTTTGCCATCAACAGACTATGTAGCACACACAATTATGAACCACGCGCAGGACTACGGTTCAATCCGTTACGAAATGGGTTACGCTTCAGCAATCTGTTTTGTACTCTTCGGCGCAATGCTCTTAGCTAATAAGGGTGTAAGATGGTTACTCAGAAACTATACTGATTAAAGGAGGGGAAAAGTAAATGGCATCTAAAAGATACGAAGTAGAGACCAAGAAGATCAGAGAGTCAGGCAAGAGAACTACAGGTTCTCTCGGCGGCGACATTGTGATTTTTATCTTCCTCGCATTGCTTGGCATATTTATGGTTTTCCCTCTCTACTATTCAATCATTCAGTCGTTAAAGCCTATCCATGAGCTTTTCGTATTCCCACCAAAGCTTTATGTAGCTTCACCTACAGCTGACAACTTCTCAGATATGTTCAAGGTAGCTTCAAACATGTGGGTACCGTTCTCAAGATACGTATTTAACTCAATCTTCATTACAGCAGTAATCTGTGTCGCTCATATCTTTACTGTATGTATGGCAGCGTTTGTACTTGCAAAATGTAAGTTCCCAGGCGATAAGTTCTTAAACAGCATTATCGTTACATCGCTCCTCTTTACATCTACAGCAACATGGATCATGCAGTTTATGGTTCAGGCAAAGCTCGGCCTTATCAATACATACTGGTCACTCATCCTGCCAAACATTGCAACTCCTATGGGCCTGTTCCTGATGCGTCAGTCAATGACAACTATTCAGGACGCTATGATCGAAGCTGCCAAGGTTGACGGCGCTTCACTCTTCAGAATCTGTTGGACAATTGTTATCCCTAACCAGAAGCCTGCGCTTATGACTCTTATCATTTTCGTATTCCAGGGCGCTTGGAACATTCAGGGCGGCTCACTCATCTATGATGAAGCCTTAAAGACACTTCCAACAATCATGCAGCAGATCACTGCATCAGGTATTGCTCGTCAGGGCGTTATCTACGCTACAGCGGTAGTACTTATGATTCCACCACTTGTAATATTCCTCATCGCTCAGAGTAACGTTATGGAAACCATGGCGCACTCAGGTATGAAGGACTAATCCGAAACATTATACTATTTAATATATAAGAAAGGTGATAAGTGGTGAAAAAATTTAAGAAAATTTCAGCTTTCATACTCTCAGCGCTTATGTGTGCAGCAATGTCTGCAACCGCTTTTGCTGATGAGCCTTATGAAGCATACAGCTACGACTTTTTCGATGAATCAATGCCGGCTCAGAACGGCTACATCGTAGACAGAGTAATTACAGGCGCTGATATGGGCTTAGGCCAGCTTTCAGACCCTAATAGTTCACTCTTTATAAGCGTTGACGAATCAGCATCTCTTTATGAAGCAAAGGATATGTTTGTAACAGATGATGGCGATATCTTCATCGTTGACGCAGGTAAGCAGCAGATCCCAGGTTCTGCAAGAATCATTGTTTTAGGTTCTGATTTCAAGGTTAAGAAGGTTATCAAGGAGTTCACAGGCGGCAATACATTTGACGCCAACGGCAACGAGATTATAAACCTCAACGACCCTTCAGGTATCTACGTTGACGATAAAAACGGTAACAAATATACAATGTATATCTGTGACTACAACAACTCAAGAGTTGTTATGTGTGACCAGGACGGTAACATCAAGCGCGAATACAAGATGCCTGATTCTGAGGTCTACACATTCCAGACCTTCAATCCTAAGAAGGTAGTAGTTGACGGCGCAAAGAACGTATACGTTGTAGCGCAGTCAGTAAATACAGGTGCTATCATGTTCAATGAAGAAGGTAAATTCCTCTCATTCTACGGCGCTAACAGAGTTGAAGTTACTGCTGCTGTAAGAGTTCAGAGAGTCTGGAGAAAGCTCTTCTTCTCAGATAAGCAGAGAACAGCATCTACAAGAACAACTCCTGTTGAATACGCAAACTTTGATATTGACAAGGATGGCTTTATCTACACAGTAACAGAAGCTGCAAACGCTTCTACTGACGCTGTTAAGAAATTAAATCCTGCAGGTAACAATATCTGGAACAACAATGCCGGTAACGAGTACGTTTTCGGTGATAAGGAAGCTTCAGTTTGGTACGGTAACAAGACCTACTCTACAAGACTTACTGACGTTTGTGTAGCTGATGACGGTACGATCAACATCCTCGACTACTCATCAGGTAAGATATTCCAGTATGACAAGGAAGCAAACCTGATGTTCATCTTCGGTACAAAGTCAACAGAGCAGGCAGGCGGCTTTACAGCTCCTAACGCTATCGAAGTTTTGAATGACGATATTCTCATTATCGACGGTTCAAAGAACGATATCACAGTATTCAGAAAAACTCTCTTCGGTGAATATGTTCACCAGGCGGTTGACTTACATAATCAGGGCCTTTACGAAGAGGCAGTTGGTCCTTGGCAGGAGGTTATAAAGCGTGACGGTAACTTTGCTATGGCATATACAGGTATCGGCAGAGCGCTTCTCAACCAGGGCAACTATAAGGAAGCTATGGAATACTTTGAAAACTCATACAACCAGGAAGACTATGACAGAGCTTATGAAGGCTACCGTCAGGACTTCTTAAGAAAGAATTTTACAGCGATTATCATTATAATCGTAGCGCTCGTGGTTGTAATCGCAGTTTTCAGATTCCTCATCAAGCACGGTATCTTAAGATTACCGACAAAAAATACAAGACTTTAAGGAGGGTGTAAAATATGTATGAAATGACCCCTATGCAGTGGCTCAAGCATTCAATTTGCCACCCTGTTGAAGGCTTTGAAGATTTAAGATGGAAAAAGCAGGGTTCAATGAAGATCGCAATGGTTATAGTTTTGTTGCTCTTTATTGCAATGGTTGCTAACGCTCGTTTAAAGGGCTTCCACTTCCTCACAGGCTACTCAAAGATTTTCAATGTAGTGCCACTTCTGGTTCAGTCAGTTGTTTACTTCTTTACATGGGTAATCGGTAACTGGGCTGTATGTACACTTTTTGACGGTGAAGGTACATTAAAGAAAATCTGTATCTACTCAGCTTACGCTTTGGTACCGTTCATCGTTGGTATGTTTTTATCAACATTCTTATCAAACTTCCTCATCTTAGAGGAAAAGATCTGGCTTGACGCTCTGACATATATCGGTGCAGGCTGGTCAATTATACTTATGATCTCAGCTATGAAGGCTGCTCATCAGTATTCATTCTCAAAGACATTGCTCTCAATGGTAGGAACAGTTATCGCAATGCTCTTGATCTTGTTCTTAGCAGTACTTATTCTCACACTCTTCCAGCAGCTGTATATCTTCATTTACTCAATTTATACAGAAGTTGCTTACAGAGTGCGAGGTTAGCAGACGACTATTAAAGAAACGGTGGTGTAATAATGCATAAACATTTAAAGAAGCTTATCGCTATTGCATTGGTATTAACCATGTTACCATTCGGCTCGATAGTCGCTGTATCAGAATCAGCAGACGCAACCGGTACTGAGGTCGTAACAGACGCTGAAACTGTTATGGCTGAAGAGGGCGAGGGCGATAGCGAAGAAGATGATGACGGTTTAGTTCCTGCAATAACCGATGAAGAAGCAGCAGCAGCTTGCGAGGTTGCAGCAGAAAACGACAGATTCATCCTCTACTTTGATGAAGAAACAGAAAGAGTTGGTTTTTACGATAAGGATAGTGACTGCTACTGGTGGTCAACCGGTATAAACGCTCTTTCGGACGCTTCAACAACAGAAAAATTAAGACGTAACCAGATGTCAAATCTTTACATCCGTTACGGTAAGCTTGAAGATAAGACAAACTCATCAAACTACTACTCATTCAAGGATTCAACCGATAAGGGTAAGACAAAGTTCAAGGTAATTGATGACGGTCTTGAAATCACATTCAAGTTCGGTACTACATTTACAGTACCTCTGGTTTACAAAATCAGTGATGACTGCTTCACAGTATCAGTTGATACCGCTAACATCAAGGAAAGCGATACTTCAGATGCTACAGGTAAGATCATCACAGAAATGCAGATTGCTCCTATGATGGGTGCAACAGAGCCGGATTCTGAAGGCTACATTATTGTTCCTGACGGTTCAGGCGCTGTTATCAACTTCAACAACGGCAAGAACGCATACCCTGTTTACTCACAGGATTTCTACGGCAGAGATTTAACTATAGTTCCTCTTACAGCGCCTGCTGTAAAGCAGACTGCCGCTTTACCTACAATGTCACTCGTTAAGGGCGAAAATGCTCTTGTTTCAATCGTTACAGAGGGTGAGGGCGTTGCTAGCGCTAACGCTTCAGTAAGCTATCAGAACGGTTCTATGTACAACAAGGCTTACTACTCATTCGACCTTCGCGGTACTGACAACTACTACCTCTCAGGTGACGCTAACGCTATTCGAGTTTTTGAAAAGGGCGCTATCAAGATCCCTAAGATCGAAGTAACTTACTATCCAATCAAGGCTAAGTCAGGCGATATGGTTACATATCCTGAATGTGCTGAGGTTGTAAGAAACTACCTCATCTCAGAGGGTATGGAAAAGATCGCAGCCGCTAACGACTATGATCTTTACATCGATATGTTCGGCGGCGTTATGAAGGAACAGTCAATCCTCGGTCTTCCAATCGACCTCAAGACTGAGATGACATCATTTGATGACGCTCAGAAGATCGTTGATAAGCTTCAGAGCCTCGGCGTAGCTGATATGGTTGTAGCTTACAACGACTGGACAAATCCTGAGATCAAGGGTAAGATCTCAACAACTGCCAAGGCATCAGGCACTCTCGGCGGCAACGGCGATTTCAAGGATATGCTCAAGGCATTTGATGCTGACGGTATCGAGCTTTACCCTTCATACAACAACCTTACATTTACAAAGAGCTCATTTGCATTTATGAGCTTGACTGACACAGCTATCAGAGTATCCAACTCATACTCAAGACAGCAGTCATACTCAAGAGCTTACGGTATCCCTTCAAACAAGGTTTCACCTGCTCTCTTGTCACCACATGCTTACACAGAAGTTTTCGACAAGATCGTAAACAAGTTCTCTAAGAAGGACTACACAAATATCGCATTCGGTGATTACGCAAATACTCTCGTATCTGACTACGCTAAGTCATCATACACAAACCGTCAGGATGCTATCAACGTTTTAGTTGAAGGCTACAAGCTCGCAAACGAAAAGATTGGTTCAGTTCTGGGTGACGCTACAAACTCATACCTGATCCCATACGTTGATCACATCACAAACGCTCCTCTTGCTTCAAGCGGCTTTAACGTAACTGACTTTGATATTCCATTCTATCAGATGGTACTTCACGGCTACGTTCCATACTCAACAAAGGCAATCAACGGCAGCGCAGACGGCAGAGAGTTGTTCTTGCTCGCTATCGCATCAGGTTCAGCAGTTCACTATGACTTCATCTACGAAGAATCAAGCGAAGTAGCTGATACAGACTACGATACATTATTCTATGCAAACTTTGCAGGTTGGGTTGATTCAGCAGCTGCTGAATACAAGCTCGGCGCAGATGTTTTAGCAAAGGTTTCAGACCAGGCTATCACAGGCTACGAAATCAACGGTGACGAAATTACAACAACTTATGAAAACGGTTATAAGACAGTTGTAAACTTAGAAACAGGCGATATCAAGGCTGATGGCAAAACTTATAATCTCAACGATTATCTTACAGGAGGTGCAGCACAGTAATGAACATGGATGAGAAAAACATCAATGACATCATTTCAGAAGAAATTTCTGAGGAAGTAACAGAAGCTGTTGCAGAAGCTGAAATTGCAGAAGCTGAAATTGCTGAAGCTGCAGATTCTGTAGAAGAAATCGCAACAGAAGAAATCGCAGAGGTTCAAGCTGATTTAACCGAAGTAGCAGAAGAAATTGAAGAAATTGAAGCCGACGTCACAGCAGAAGATGCTGACGCTGGCATCGACTTTGAAGCTCAGGCAGCTCAGGCTGCTGTTGCAGTAGAAGCTGAAAAGAAGGCTAAGAAAGAAAAGGGAATGAGAATTTCCTACGAAAGAAGAAAGCAGCTTTACGGCTATGGCTTTATCGCTTTGTGGGCAATCGGTACTATCTACTTCTTCATCATGCCTCTTATCAAATCCCTCTACTACTCATTCAACAATACAGCCGTAAAGACCGGTTATATGGAATGTAAGTGGATAGGCCTTGGCAACTATGTAAAGGCATTCAGAGAATCTACAGACTATGCTCCGGCTTTACTTGAAGTTCTGGGCGATACAGCGCTTAAGTTCCCACTTATCACAGTATTCTCAATCTTCGTAGCTGTTATCCTCAACCAGAAGTTCAGAGGCAGAACATTCGCAAGAGCGGTATTCTTCCTCCCTGTTATCATCGCTACAGGTCCTGTTATCAACATCATCAACGGTAACATGGATACAGGCGGTTACTCAGGCGGTTCAGAGCAGTTCTCAACAATGTTTGAAACTGACCTCGTAAACGAGCTTATGGGCTTCTTGGGTATTTACAACATCAATGAAAAATTGACACAGATCATTCAGTCGGTATGTGATGAAATCTTCAACCTCGTTTGGAACGCAGGTATCCAGATCCTCATCTTCTTGGCAGCTTTGCAGAATATTCCACATTCAGCAAAGGAAGCTGCTCAGATGGAAGGTGCAACAGGCTGGGAATATTTCTGGAAGATTACAATTCCTTACATCAGCCCGATGATCGTAACAAACGTAGTTTACACAATCGTTGACTCATTTACAGATACAGCAAACCCTGTAATGGAACTCGTACTTTCACAGGCTAAGTCCTGGAACCACGGTTACTCTGCAGCTATGGCGTGGGCATACTTTGCAATCGTTGCCGCCGCACTTGCTCTTATCATTGTAATCATCAACAGATTTGTTTACTACGAAGTAGAATAAGAAAGGGGGAAGATTAAATGGCTACCAGAAAAGAAGAAAAAAAGTTTGAAAAAGAACGTAGAGCCGCCATAAAGGCCAGAAAAGCAGCAGGCTTTTATGATAATCTTTCCGAAGAGAATAAGCGCTATATGAGAAACAAGGCAATTGTTAACTCAGTTTGGCCTATTTTCAGATTCCTCATCTTATTCGGTCTTTGCTTTATCATTCTTTATCCTTTGATCTTTATGCTCTCAACAGCATTCAGACCAAACGACCAGATGAACGACCCATCTATCATCTGGATTCCAAAGTCTTTCACTCTCCAGAACATCAAGGAAACATGGGAGGCTATGGACTACGGCAATACAGTGCTCAGAACTATCAGACTCAACATCATCGCATCCCTCCTCTCAGTTGCATCATGTGCGCTTACAGGTTATGGCTTTGCGAGATTTAAGTTCAAGGGCAGAAACATTCTGTTTGCTATCGTTATTATGATGATCATCGTTCCACCTCAGATTACAACTATTCCGCTTTACATGCAGTTTGCATACTTCAACCCTCTTGGTCTTGTAAAGCTCATCACAGGTGATTACGGTAACCTCATTGACTCGGGCTGGGCAATGTACCTCCCTGCAATGTTTGCAAACGGTATCCGTTCAGGTCTTTTCATCTTCATCTTCCGTCAGTTCTTCAGAGGACTTCCAAAGGAACTCGAGGATGCAGCTTACCTTGACGGCTGCGGCCCATTCAAGACATTCTTGAAGGTTATGGTGCCTAACGCATCATCATCATTCCTGACAGTATTCCTGTTCTCAATCGTATGGTACTGGAACGACTACTACGTTTCATCATCATTCTTCTTAAACAGCTCAACAATCGCTATCATGCTTCAGAACCTCAATAAGCACCTTGAAGTTACAATCTTCAACAACCAGTCACCTGGTCTTCGTCAGCTTATTGTATGGCTCGAATCAGGCTGTCTGCTTTCAATCACACCTATCCTTGTAATGTATGTATTCTTACAGAAATACTTTACAGAAGGTCTTGAAAGATCAGGTCTTGTTGGCTAATAAGAAAAGCGAAACGAAAACGTTAAAAACAAGAAAACAAAAATCAGAGCATCGCTTGAAAGAGCGGTGCTCTTTTTTTGCGTCCGCATTCACACCGCCACACATACTCATCTTTTGTATGGGGCAAAAATGCTACGCATTTCACGAAACGCATAGCGTTTTTGTGCCCGAACCAATCTGCAGGCACAACGGCGATTGCTACCTTCTCTGACCCGCACCCACAAAACATAAAAATCCGCACCTCGCCGAACGCACTCATCTTTTGTAGGGGCGATTCACGAATCGCCCGAAACAATCTGCAGATTCTGCGACGGGCTGCAACCTTCCCTGCCCCGCACCGCAAAACATAAAATCTCACCCACGCCGAACGCACCAACGTACTACAGACGGGCGATTCGTGAATCGCCCCTACTCGCCCTCGGGTGAGAGCATAATCACCAGAGGTGATTAACACGAAGTGACTGAGAGGGTTGAAAGGTCAGTCCGTAATGCCATTTTCGCTCACTTTCCAACATCACAAACGTGGCGTAAAATCCGTCGCCGGCGGCGACACCTTACTTCTTCACTATTCACTATTACTTATTACTTAAAAAAGAGCACCGCTTTTGCGATGCTCTCTTTTTTGTTTATTAAAATCCCAAAACTTTATTAGCTTAAGTTTGCGAGTGCGTCGTTTAGGTATGCAAGCTCTGAATCAACTACAGGTGAGAATTCATCTCTTACCTGTGACCATGTGTACTGAGTTGATGTTTCAGCGTCTGTCTTCAAAACGTTATTGTAAAGCTTGTTGATTACGCACTGACCGTCTGATGCTGAGTTGTCATCACCGAGTGTCATTGAAACGCCGTAGCCGTAGTCAAATAAAAGCTGATATTCTTCTGAAACTACATCAAGCTTAACCTGATACATTTCTTCTGTCCAGTAAGGGTTCTGTGAGAAGAACTTTTCACGGTCTGTAGCACGGTACTGCTCATCTGTCTGAGCTACTCTGTTACAGTTAAACCAAGCCTGAACTGCCTCTGAAGCTGTTGAGCCTGAAACCCACATGAACGCTGTCATATCACCTGTTGTGTACTTGCCGTCTGAATTTGGGTCTGCTGGAATCGGAACAAGACCCCAGTTATCTTCTTCCTTAGGACCTGAGTTTGTGCCTGTGTAAGCCCAGTCACCCATTGAGTAGAAGATGAGGTTTTTCTTGAACGCATCTCTGCCGCCGCCGATCCAGCCTTCAAGATAGAGACCGTCCTTAGCGAGGTTGTATAAGAATGTTTCTGCTCTTTCAATGTCAGGGTCATTGAGGTTGTTTACAAACTTACCGTTTTCGTAAGCTACCATTGTCTTACCTGTCTGCTGAATGAGGTGTGTAGCGAAATAGCCGTTGAAGCCGTAGCGTGGGTCTTCTTCAGTACCTGAAGCTACCCATTCTTCCATGATGCCTCTCCATGTATTCCAGTTCCATTCGCCGTTCATGTAAAGCTCGTATGGATCGTCAGCACCGATTTCGTCGATGTAATCCTTGTTGTAGAGCATTGTAGCTGAAGCGTTGAAGGAGATAGGAGCAACATAGTGCTTGCCGTCGAATACATACTGTTCAGCTGTATTCTTAACGCCAGCCCAGATAGGATCGTCAAAGTTTACGATTGAGTCAACAGGCTGATACATATTCTGTGTGATCTGTGATGGGAATGCGATCCAGTGGTATGGGAAAAGGTCAGGAGCGCTGTCACCGAGAACAGCAGCAGCCAGGTCGTCAAACTTCTTGTCCCATGATGTCTGGCTGTAGATGATCTTACCGCCGCAGTAGTCTTCAAAAAGTGTGAGCGCTACTGAACGTTCGCCGTCTGCAGCAGGATTGAGGTCTGAGTCTGACATCCAAACGATTTCCTTCTGAACATCGTCGCCTAAAACCATAAGAGGATTTGATGTACCCTCTCCGTCACCGTCTGATGTGTCATCAACAGGTGGAAGTGATACTGTAACCTTATCTGACTGACTTTCAACTGATGAATCGTCATTACCGCAAGCTACAAGTGGCAAAACAAATGAAAGAGCCAATGTGCAAGCTAAAATTCTCTTTAAAAGCATTTTGTGTACCTCCAAAATAAATTGTGTGTTTTTTTCCTAAACCTTAATCGACAAAAAGTTACCCGAAAAAACGGGCATAATCCACACTTCTTGTTCTGCGTTTAGTATATCAAAATAATGTAAACGTTGTCAACGTGCATTTTGCTAAAAAGGGGCAGGCGCATTTTAGGCATACTGCCCACTAAAACGCCCCTCCCCGACCGAACAAGCGATTTCAAACGTTTAAAATAACGATTTTCGCATACAAGCGTATGAAAATTCGAATCACAAGCTCCGAAAATTAACATCGAGTTCACAAATTCCCGTCAAATCCCCTGCAAAATATCAAAAAGCCAAACAAAAAAGCAGTGTCGGACATATTTTATTCACATACCAAAAATTCAAATTACAAAAGCAAAACCTGTTTCCTGCCAAAAGCGAGGAAAAGTCAGGACCAAACAGACAAAACAATGCAAATAAACGCAAAAATGAGCAAAAATCCGCCATAGCCCCGCTATCGGGTGTCAGAAAGCCCACCGCAGAGGACAGGCTATAAACATTCTCGCATAGCCTGATGATGCTCTCACCTCAGGGTAAGCATGTGCCCCCCCAACTGTAGGGGCGAGCATTGCTCGCCCGCCCCGTAGTGCGTTGGTGCGTACGACGAGGTGTGCATTTTATGCTTTATGGTGCGGAGCGGAGAAGGCAGCAAACGCCGTTGTGCCTGCAGATTGGTTTTCGGGCGATTCGTAAACGCAAAGCGTTTTTGCCCCATACAAAAGATGAATGCGTGCGATAGGGCGTGGATTTTCACATTTGTTTGGGGCGTGCATCCCCTCTCACCCGCCAAGGCGGGAGCTCTCCCAGAGGGCGAGCCATTCGTTGTACACCCGTAGTGCGTGTGCCCTCGACTGTAGGGGCGAGCATTGCTCGCCCGCCCCGTAGTGCGTTGGTGCGTGCGGCGAGGTGTGCATTTTATGCTTTATGGTGCGGGACAGGGAAGGTTGCAGCCCATCGCAGAATCTGCAGATTGTTTCGGGCGACCACTGGTCGCCCCTACACAAGATGGGCATAAACACGTAGTGCGTTGATACGTTCGGCGGAGTGTGGATTTTCACATTTCGTGCGTGCGCCCCCCTTCTCATTTTCTTTTCAAATTTATTCATTGCATTGACTTGTATTTTTTGGTATAATATCTGTTGAAATCATTTTGCAAAAAAAGGGGTATAATATGGGTAATTCTTCTACGCTCAAAAAAATCGAGATGTTTACCGACGGCGCTTGTTCGGGCAACCCTGGCCCTGGCGGCTGGGGCACAATTTTGCGCTACAACGGCATTGAAAAAGAGCTCTGCGGCGGCGAAGCGCAGACTACTAATAACAGAATGGAGCTTACCGCTGTTATCTCAGGTCTTTCTGCCTTAAAAGAGCCCTGCGAGGTCATAATCACCTCTGACAGCAAGTATGTTATAGACAGCATTGAAAAGGGCTGGGCGCACTCATGGCGCGCAAACGGCTGGCGCAAAAAGGATAGATCCCCCGCTTTGAATCCCGATTTATGGGAGAAATTACTCTCACTTTTAGAGGTGCATAAGGTTTCATTTGTATGGATAAAGGGCCACAACGGACACCCCGAAAATGAGCGATGTGACAAAATGGCAGTTACAGAGGCATCAAAGCATAAAATATTGTAACAATTACTATTGCATTTAATACAAAAAAGGTATATAATTGTTTTGAAAGTAAATATTATATTATTATAGTATTCTTTTTCAGAATTTTTCCGAAAGGATTGATATAAATGGAAAAACGTTATGTTTACTGCGATAATGCGGCTACTACAAGGGTTTCTGAAAAAGCGCTTGCGGCGGCTCTGCCTTATTTTACAGAAAAGTTCGGTAACCCGTCGAGTATTTACTCGCTGGGTATGAGTGCTGCTCGTGATCTTGTATCAGCAAGAGCGCGCGTTGCTGCCTGCCTTGGCGCAAAGCCTGCTGAAATCTACTTTACATCAGGCGGCTCAGAGTCTGATAACTGGGCTATCAAGGGCGCTGCAGCCCTCGGCGAAAAGAAGGGCAAAAAGCACATCATCACATCAGTTTTTGAGCATCACGCAGTTTTGCATACCTGCGAGTATCTCGAAAAGCAGGGCTTTGAGATAACATATATTCGAGTTTCAGACAAGGGACTTGTAAACCCTGAGGATATCAAAAACGCTATCCGCGAGGATACCTGCCTTGTAACAATTATGTTTGCAAACAACGAAATCGGTACAATTCAGCCTATCGAAGAGATTACTAAAATCTGCAAGGAAAAGAAGGTCTTATTCCATACAGACGCTGTTCAGGCGGTTGGCGCGGTTGAGATCGACGTTGCAAAAATGGGCATTGATATGCTCTCATTGTCATCACATAAGATTCACGGTATGAAGGGCACGGGCGCTTTATATGTAAGAAGCGGTATCTCCCTGCCAAACCTCATTCACGGCGGCGCTCAGGAGAGAACAAAAAGAGCGGGTACTGAAAATACAGCGGGCATTATGGCGCTGGCGACTGCTATTGAAGACGCAACCGCTGATATTCCTGCAAAGGTTGAGCGTGTAACAAAGATGCGAAACCGCCTTATTGATGAGCTCTTAAAAGTTCCTGAGTCAAGGCTCAACGGCGATAAGGACAAGCGTCTTTGCGGTAATGTAAACATCTCATTCCGCGGCGTTGAGGGCGAGAGCTTGCTTTTGACGCTCGATTTAAACGGTATTGCCGCTTCATCAGGCTCAGCTTGTACATCAGGCGACCTTGACCCATCACACGTTTTGCTCTCTATCGGTCTTGTTCACGAGGTAGCTCACGGCTCAATGCGTCTTTCAATCAACGAGGAAACTACAGACGAGGATATCGACTATGTAATCTCTGTTGTGCCTGACGTTGTTAAAAAGCTCAGAGCGATGTCACCGCTGTGGGAGAGAATCTGCAAGGAAGAGGGCATCAACGCTTAAAACGCTTAAGGAGTTGACATAATGGGATTTTTTGATGCGATAAAGAATGTAGTTTCTGCGCTTTCAGGCGAGAAGCCAGATGCTCAGATGTTTGAAGATGACGCTGTTGAAAGAGCGCGCGAGCGCGAACAGCAGTCAATTCAAATGGCTCAGAGCAGTACGCCTACTTCAATGGATAACCTTATGAATGCGGCTTGCTCAATAATGCTCTGCGATGATACCTTTGAGATTTTGGGGCGCGGAGTAGTTGCAACAGGCAAGGTTTTTAAGGGCAGCTTTAAGCTCTTTGACGAAGTTTTAATAGTTTCAGGTCCACAGGGCAATCCTATATTATCAAAAGTTACAGGGATTGAGCAGTTTTCAAAGAAGCTTAATACTGCAAACGAGGGCGAAAAGGTAGGAATGTTCTTATCGGGCATCAAAAAAAACCAGATTAAAAAAGGCGATATGATAATAAAAGACTAAGAAAGGAAGTCAGTTATGATATATTCAGAAAAGGTAATGGACCATTTTTCAAACCCCAGAAACGTTGGCGAGATTGAAAACGCTGACGGTATCGGCGAGGTTGGCAACGCTAAGTGCGGCGATATTATGAAGATGTATATCAAGGTTGAAAACAACGTTATCACAGACGTAAAGTTTAAAACCTTCGGTTGCGGTGCGGCTATTGCTACATCATCGATCGCTACAGAAATGATTATGGGTAAGACTATTGAAGAGGCGCTAAAGCTTACAAACAAGGCAGTAGTTGAAGCGCTCGAGGGCTTGCCACCGGCAAAGCTCCACTGTTCAGTTTTGGCTGAGCAGGCTATGAAATCAGCTATTGCAGATTACTATACAAGACAGGGTATCGACCCTGCACCGATTGTTGGCGAAATCGAAGAATGCGAGGCTTGTCATCATCACTAAGTCAGTACTTGTTGGTCTCAGCGGCGGAGTTGACAGCTCTGTCGCTGTTCATATTTTAAAGGAGCAGGGCTATAAGGTTGCGGGCTGTGTGCTTGAGATGTCTGACTGTCACAAAAAGGCGGTTGAGGACGCGCGCGCGGTTGCCGCAGCTCTTGATATTGAGCTTTACGAGGTCGATATGCACTCGGTTTTCAAAGCCGAGATAATTGACTACTTTGCAGATACCTACAAATCGGGGAAAACGCCAAGCCCCTGCATTATCTGTAATCCTAAGGTAAAGTTTAAAGCCCTTTTGGATACTGCCGACAGATACGGCTTTGACTACATTGCAACAGGTCACTATGCTAAAATCGAAGAAGAAAACGGAATTTTCAAGCTCAGGCGTGGAGAAATAGCAGACCGTGACCAGTCATATATGCTCTACCGCTTAGAGCAAAATGTTCTCTCCCGCCTTTTACTGCCGCTTTACTCGATAGAAAAGCCAAAGGTAAGAGAGATAGCAAGAAGCTTAAATCTTAGCTGCGCTGACGCACCTGACAGCCAGGAGATATGCTTTGTATCGGATAACGATTATGCAGGCTATATCGAGCGTGAGTTCGGCGGAATGAAAAAGGGCGAGTTTATCTCCCCTGACGGCAAGGTGTGCGGTGAGCATAAGGGCATTATTCATTATACTGTCGGTCAGCGAAAAGGCTTGGGTATAGCGCTGGGTAAGCCTGCTTTCATCTCGAAAATCGACGCTCTGGAAAATAAGATTTACCTGGCATTTGATATGCCGACCGTAGATGAGGTTATCTTAAACTCAAAGGTTGAAACATACAAGGGCTCGCTTGATATTGCGCCCGACAAGACAGTTTTTGTAAAGCTGAGAAGCCGTATGCCTGCATTTGAGGCAACTATCAGGACAACTCCTGACAGCGATATGATAACCGTTATCCCCAAAACCCCCGTCAAGAAGGTTCCTGCAGGGCAAGGGGGAGTGGTGTATGACGGCGATACAGTACTCGGTGGCGGAATTATAGATTCATAGCGCCGTTATACAGGTAAAAGGTAAAAGGTAATAGGTAATAGTGAATAAGTAAGGTGTCTGCTGCGCAACGTCTAAAGCCGCAGACGGATTTTACGCAGGCACTATGAGAAGGTACTGACGCAGGCACCTTGTCTGTAGGGTCAGAATCGCTGACTAGGCGTTGTAGTTTGTTTATATTCTCAGGATTGTTAATATC
>CALBJC010000013.1 GCA_937892655.1 uncultured Clostridia bacterium
TTGACATTACTATCAAAAGTGGCTTTGTAATACTTCTATATGACTGACCGCAATATTCGTGGGAGTTTTTGTTATGGTTCAAATACTGTTGTGAGCATTCCGGTCTGTTCTTGTGTCAGGTTATTATTGCCTGAGATAATCTGAGCGGGTCTATCCTTGATGATGTAGAAGTTGTAATTTATGTAATGGAAATATGATTCTAAGAATACGCTTTCGCCATTTTTTATATTTTCAAACTCAAACCATACCTTGTAAATCCATTTGCCATTTTCGTTATCAAATGAATCAACGCTGAACATTGTATCCTTCAGGCAAAGTCCGTTTTCATACAAATCATAAAGCTTTTCAGAAAGAGTTTTTCTGTATTCTTCAAATCCTGCTTCGTCGGGCTTGTAGTATCTGATAACAAGGGCAGGGCCTGGTATACTTTCCTTATCATAGGTGCCTTCCATAATAGCTTCATAAGCCTTGTTAACAGAATGCTTGAGAGCAATCTTTATAAGCGCTCTGTCCTGTGGGAAATTATCAAATGTAGTCTGACCCTTTCCATTTGTAATATCAACAGCGTAGTACTTGCCATTAATCTTATTGAATAGCAGCTGTACGAGTAAATCTCCGTTTTCGTCTGTAATATCATAGACGTAGTAAGTGCTACCGATATTTGTCATATAAGCCAGTTTATCCTCATAAGGCTCAAAGTAAAACTCTGTAAGCTTTATTTCATACTTGCTGCCATTTATAGCTTCCTCATAAATCTTATCGGCTACAGTTTTAAGATGCGCTTTGTAGTCTTCATAATCTTCAAAACCTGAGTTGCGCATATCGTAGTAATCATCAACATTTGAAGCGATGATATCGATAAGAGGCGCAGAGTTGCCACTACAGAATTCTTTAGTTATCTTTTTAAGCTCTGCCATATCAGAAAGTGAGGTAAACGATACAAACTTGTTTGTTGCCTCGCCATAGCATAAAATGCCAAGGCAAATCAAGATAATGCCTAAAATTACTGCTAAAATTATAGCAGTTACTTTTCTCCTTCTGAGCTTTTTATTCACCTTTTTTAGCGGTGTAACATCCTCTTTTTCTCTTTTAATTTCTACACCTATTTCTGTTTTGTAATTCTCAAGCTTACTTTTGCATTCGTCACAATTTGCAATATGTTCTTCAACCAATGCCTTACTGCTTTCAGAGCAAAGATCATCTGCGTATAAGGTAAGAAGGTCTGCCATTACATCACAGCTAATTTTCTTTTCATCCATTTGTTGTCACCAATCCTTCATTCTCGTTTAGTTTTTTCAAAACCATTTCTTTAGCCCTGAGATATGTAACGCGTCCCCATACCTCAGATTTTGAAAACATAGCGCTGATATCTCGGTAGGAGCTTTCAGCATAAACCCTTAAAAGAAAAACCTCTTTGTAAGGGTCAGGCAAGGTGTGAACGATTTTTTGAATTAATTGTGCCTGCGATTTATCAGAAAGCCTGTCTTCAAAGTCGGGGGGAGTCTGGGCTGTAGCTGCAGATTCAATATCCGCAATTTCCTTATGCTTTTTAACATAGTCCAGAAAGCTGTTTTTAGCAATCTGACAAAGCCATGAGGATAATTTTGAGCGCTCATCAAAGCTGTCAATCTTTTCGATGGCCTTCAAAAAGGTTGTCTGTAATAAATCCTCTGCCAGATGCTCATCATAGCAAAGCTGTAAAAGATATCTGTATACAAGCTGTGCGTGCTTTTTATATGCATCATCAAAATCAATCTGCGCCACATCTTCACCCCGCTTTCTATATATAAGACGACTGAGATTTCATTTCGTTACAATATTTTTTAAAAAACTCGGATATAAAAATTCCTCAGCA
>CALBJC010000014.1 GCA_937892655.1 uncultured Clostridia bacterium
GCCGCAGTTGTAGCAAGGCGGCACTCAAACTGTGAGGTAACTACAGCTTATGTTGACAACCTCACCTTTCGCTCGCCTGCCCATTTGAATGATACGATTGTTATAAAAGGCAAAATAACATGGGTCGGCAATACATCTATGGAAGTAAGATGCGATACTTTTATTGAACATCTCAACGGAGAGCATGAAATCATAAATACCGCTTTTCTGATTTTAGTAGCACTTGACGAAAACGAGAGACCTACTACTATTCCAAAACTGATTTTAAATACAAAAGAAGAGTATTACGAACACAAAAACGCTGTAAAAAGAAACAATCTCAGAGCAAACAAGGAAAATCTATCAGAATTTACAAATTAAATTGTTAATTTTTTGTGAAACTATTTGATTATTTTATAATATGTGTTATAATAACAATATGTATGATAGTAAGTTCATACCTAGTTTCTTAGGAGTGTGAATTAAATAGATGGAAAAGTTTATAATTGAAGGTGGCAAGCCACTTTGCGGCGAGGTTTCGATCAGCGGCGCAAAGAATGCGGCAGTTGCCATCGTTATTGCTGCATTGCTCGCAGATGAGCCATGCGTTATTGAGAATTTACCTGAAATCAGTGATATATATAACTGCATCAAAATCCTCAAGGAAATGGGTGCAGACGTTAAGAGTTTAAACAAGAATGCAGTAAGAATCGACTGCACAAAGGTCGTATCCCCTATAGTTCCTTATGACCTTGCCCGCTCAATGAGAGCGTCAAGCTACTTTTTAGGAACATTGCTCGGCAAATTCCACAAGGCCTGCGTTCCGCTTCCCGGCGGCTGTGACCTTGGCGACAGACCTATTGACCAGCATCTGAAGGCTTTCGGCGCTCTGGGCGCTGAGCATTCTATTGATGGCGGTTCTGTAACTTTAAGTGCAAGTGAGCTTATCGGTACTCAGGTTTATTTTGATATCAATACAGTTGGCGGTACAATCAATGCTATTTTTGCCGCTGTAAAAGCAAAGGGTCTTACCGTTATTGAAAATGCGGCTAAGGAGCCTCATATTGTTGACCTTGCAAACTTCTTA
>CALBJC010000015.1 GCA_937892655.1 uncultured Clostridia bacterium
GTATGTTTGAAGCTGTAGGCTCATATAACGCTAACATTTATACAATGGAAGATGTTGAGGAATATGAAAATAAGGCTTGTCCTACTTGCGGAAGCTGTTCAGGTATGTATACTGCAAACTCTATGAACTGTCTTACAGAAGTTTTAGGTATGGGTCTTAGGGGTAATGGTACAATTCCTGCAGTTTACTCAGATAGAATTAAGCTTGCAAAGCTTGCTGGTATGCAGGTTATGGAGCTTTATAAGCAAAATATCAGACCTCTTGATATTATGACTAAGGATGCCTTTATCAATGCAATTACCGCTGATATGGCACTTGGCTGTTCAACTAATTCAATGCTTCACTTGCCTGCAATTGCAAATGAATGCGGTATTGAGCTTGACCTTGACTTTGTAAATGATATTTCAAAGAGAACTCCTAATCTTTGTCACTTGGCTCCAGCAGGTAATACCTATATGGAAGACCTCAATGAAGCGGGTGGTGTATACGCTGTTTTGAATGAGCTTTCAAAGAAGGGACTTATCAATACAGAATGTATGACTTGTACAGGCAAAACAATGGGTGAAAATATCTCTGGCTGCATAAATAAGAATCCGGATGTTATCAGACCTATAGATAATCCGTATTCGCAGACAGGCGGTATTGCAGTTCTTCGTGGCAATCTTGCTCCTGATACCTGCGTTGTTAAGCGTTCAGCTGTTTGCGATGAAATGCTAGTTCATGAAGGTCCTGCAAAAGTATTTGATTGTGAGGAAGATGCAATTGCTGCAATTTCAGGCGGTAAGATTGTTGCAGGCGATGTAGTAGTTATCCGTTATGAGGGCCCAAAGGGTGGTCCCGGTATGAGAGAAATGCTCAATCCTACATCAGCTATTGCCGGTATGGGTCTTGGTTCAAGTGTTGCTCTTATTACTGATGGCAGATTCAGCGGTGCATCCCGTGGCGCTTCAATCGGTCATGTATCACCTGAAGCTGCAGTCGGCGGTCCTATCGCACTTGTTGAAGATGGTGATATGATAAAAATTGATATTCCTGCTAACAAGATTGATTTACTTGTTGACGATGAAATTCTTGAAAAGAGAAGACAGAATCTCAAGCCTTTTGAACCTAAGGTTAAGCATGGATATCTTGCAAGATACGCTCAGCTTGTTACATCTGCAAACAAGGGCGCTATTTTAAAGGTAGGTAAATAATGTCTGAAAAGATTCTTATTAAAAACGTTCATATAGTAAATCCTGATTCAAACGATACTCCTGTTATGGATATTGTAATTGAAAATGGTAAAATATCTGATGTCTGCAAAGATTATTCAGACAATGCAGACAGAATTATTGATTGTAATAGCGAGCTTTATGCTATGCCTGGTCTTTTTGATATGCATGTTCACTTAAGAGATCCGGGTCTAGAGTATAAAGAGGATATAAATACCGGTTGTATGGCTGCAAAGGCAGGTGGCTTTACAGGCGTTGCTTGTATGCCTAATACAAAACCGGTAATTGATAACGCTAAGACAATAGAATATATCAATGAAAAGGCAAAGAAAACAGGCATTGATGTATATCCTATAGCTTGTATAACAAAGGGAATGAAGAGTGAAGAGCTTGTAGATTACGATGAAATGGTTTCACTTGGTATCAAGGCTATTTCCGATGACGGCAGGCCGGTTGAAAATGCAGAGCTTATGAGAAAAGCTCTTGAGCTTTCAAACGATAACAACCTTACAGTAATTTCACATTGTGAAGATTTAAAAATCATTAATGGCGGTATTATAAATAAAGGTGAGGTTTCTCAAAAGCTTGGAGTAAAGGGGATGGACAGAGCATCCGAAGACTATATAACCGCAAGAGAAATAGCTCTTGCTATGTCTTGTAATGCTGCTATCCATATTGCCCATGTTAGTACAAGAGGCTCTGTAAATATTATAAGAGCAGCTAAGAAGGATGGCGTCAAGGTAACCTGTGAAACCTGTCCTCATTACTTCATTTATACAGAGGATAAGCTTCTTTCAAAGGATGCCGACTACAGAATGAGTCCTCCGCTTCGTACTGAGGATGACAGACAAGCTGTTTTAGAGGCTGTTTTAGATGGTACTATCGATTGTATCGTTACAGATCACGCACCTCATAGTGCCGATGAAAAGGCGATATTTGAAAAAGCACCAAATGGTGTTGTAGGTCTTGAAACATCGCTTGCTGCAAGCCTTACTGCTCTTGTTCATAACAATAAGCTTTCGCTGAATCTACTTGCAAAGCTTATGAGTTATAATCCAAGAAAGATAATGAAGCTTGATGAAATACTCATAAAGCCTGGTTTTGATGCTGATTTATGTATTTTTGATATGAATAAGGATTGGGAAGTTGATATCAATCTACTTCATTCAAAATCAAAGAATTCGGTATTCAAGGGTGAAAAGTTTAAAGGAAAAAATTTGTATACTATTTCAAAAGGAAATATCGTATACGAATGTAATAAATAACATTTAAGGAGTGTTAATATGTCATTTGACAGATTGATTGAAAAAATCGTTGAAACACAGAACCCAACAGTTGTAGGTCTTGACCCTAAGCTTGACTATATCCCAGGCTATATCAAGAACGAAATGTTTGAAAAGTATGGTAAAACTCTTAAGGCAGCTGCTGAAGCAATTTTAGTTTACAACAAGGCTATCATTGATGAAATCTGCGACCTCGTTCCTGCTTTGAAGCCACAGGCTGCTTACTATGAAATGTACGGTTACGAGGGCGTTAAGACATTGAAAGAAACTATTGACTATGCAAAGTCAAAGGGTATGTATGTTATTACCGACGGTAAGAGAAATGACATAGGCGCTACAATGGAAGCTTATGCTACTGCTCATCTTGGCATTACAGATATTGACGGTGAAAAGGTTGAAGCTTTTGGCGCTGATGCTTTAACAGTAAACGGCTATCTTGGTACTGACGGTATCTCACCATTACTTAATCTCTGTCAGTCAGATGACAAGGCAATCTTTGTTCTTGTAAAGACATCGAATAAGTCATCAGGTGAGCTTCAGGACAAGCTTATCGGCGATAAGGCCGTATATGCTGTTATGGGCGATATGTGTGAAAACTGGGGTGCTCAGGTTATGGGTAAGTATGGTTACTCATCTGTTGGAGCTGTAGTTGGTGCAACATATCCTGAACAGCTCACCGAAATGAGAGCAGCATTACCACATACATTCTTCTTAGTTCCTGGCTATGGCGCTCAGGGCGGCGGTGCTGAAGGCGTTGCAAAGGCGTTTGATGAAAAGGGTCTTGGTGCAATAGTTAACTCTTCAAGAGCGGTTATGTGCGCATATCAGAAGGAAGGCTGCGATGAAAAGGATTTTGCAATGGCAGCAAGAAGAGAAGTTATCAGAATGAAGGATGACATCACATCTCATCTTCCAAAAATCAGTTTATAATCCTACTGACGAAAGGAAATGTTCGAAATGAAATATATGCAGGGAAAGTATCCTGTTGTTTCAAAAAAAGCGATAGCAAAGGATATTTATGACTTTGAAATTCTCTGTCCTGAAATTGCAGAAATTGCTCAGGCAGGTCAGTTTATTCAGGTTTTGTCTCCAAGCTATTTTTTGAGAAGACCTATCTCTATATGCGGTATCGACAGAGAAAAGGGAACTCTGAGAATGGTTTTTGAAATAAGAGGTAAGGGAACTGAAGAAATTGCTACAATCAATAGTGGCGATCTTATCGATATTATCGCACCTCTCGGCAGAGGTTTTGAGGTATGCGATGGTAAAAAGGCTATCGTTATCGGCGGCGGTATCGGTACACCACCAATGCTTGGCTGTGCTAATGCCTGCGGTAAAAACGTAAAAGCTATTATCGGCTTCAGATCAGCTTCAAATGTAATTTTGGAAAATGATTTCAAGACAGTTTGCGATGAGACCATCGTTTGTACAGATGATGGTACATATGGCAGAAAGGGCTTTGTTACAGAAGCTTTAGAAGACTGTATCAAGTCTGAAATGCCTGATATTATCTACGCTTGCGGTCCTATGGGTATGCTTAAAGGTATTGTGAATATTGCCGATAAATATAATATCAAAACTCAGGTTTCGTTAGAACAGCGTATGGCCTGCGGTGTTGGTGCTTGTCTCGTTTGCGCATGCAGACTTGTTAAGGATGGCGAAGAATTCTTAGGTCATGTATGTAAGGATGGACCTGTATTTGACAGTAAGGAGGTAAAGTTCGATGGCTGATTTATCAGTTAAATTTGCCGGCGTTGATTTTAAAAATCCGGTTGTTCCTGCCAGTGGTACTTTTGGTTATGGCAGAGAATATGAGCCATTTTATGATTTATCTCTCTTAGGCGGTCTTTCTACTAAGGGTACAACCTTAAAGAGAAGAGATGGCAATCCTGCACCAAGAGTTGCAGAAACTCCAAGCGGTATGCTTAATTCTGTAGGTTTACAGAATGGTGGTCTTGATAAGTTTTTAAATTACGAGCTTCCTAATCTTGAAACTAAGGGAACAAGAATTATTGCTAATATTGCAGGTGCTACCTCTGAAGAATGCGCTGAACTTGCAGCAGGCCTTGAAGGTACAAGTGTTGATATGATAGAGCTTAATATCTCTTGTCCAAACGTAAAGCAGGGCGGTGCGGCATTTGGCACATCCTGCGAAACAGCAGCTGCTGTTACCGCAAGTGTAAGAAAAGCTACAACGAAGCCTTTAATGGTAAAGCTTTCACCAAATGTTACTGATATTGTAGCTATTGCTAAGGCTGTAGAAGCTGAGGGCGCTGATGCTTTATCACTTATCAATACTCTCCTCGGTATGAGAATTGATATCAATTCAAGAAGACCGATTTTAAGAAATAATGTCGGCGGTCTTTCTGGTCCTGCAGTATTCCCTGTAGCTGTCAGAATGGTTTGGCAGGTAACTAACGGCGTAAAAATCCCGGTTATGGGTATGGGCGGTATTTCTACTGCTGAGGATGCTATCGAAATGATGATGGCTGGTGCTTCATGTATTCAGATTGGTGCAGCCCTATTCAGAAACCCATATGCACCTATTGAAATCATCAATGGTATGAATGAATGGTGCGACAAGAATGGTGTAAAGAGTATTACTGAGATTATCGGCACTGTTAAGCCTTGGTAAATATAAAGGATAAGAGCTTTTGAAATATTTCAAAAGCTCTTATAAATTCAGGTGATATATATGGTAACTCCTAAGAGTGGCGAAAGAATTTCAAAAGTTGATACATATCTCAATTGTGCTGAGGTCTTTGCATATCGAAGTACTTGCATAAAAAGAAAATATGGTGCCGTTATTGTAAAAGATGATGTAGTTGTTTCAACAGGATATAACGGTGCACCAAGAGGTTTTGAGAACTGCTGCGATATCGGTAAATGTCCACGTATTGAAAGAGATATGCATCAAGGTGATGGATACGGAATATGTAGAGCAATTCATGCAGAGGCTAACGCCTTACTTAATTGTTCAAGAACTCAGACGATTGGTGCTGATTTGTATCTGACTGGCGTAAATCCATCTGATAACTCAATTCATAAAGCTAAACCCTGTCCACTGTGTGCCAGAATGATTATTCAGGCTGGTATAAATAAGGTATATATGCGCGTAGGTGAGGGTGCTGACAACTACATTGTGCTTAATGCAAATGAACTTGAATGGGTGCAGAATATATAAATAGAAAACTCCTGAGAATTAATTCTCAGGAGTTTTAATTTTTAGATTATGAAGATCTTCAATACTGCCATTGAACACATTAAGGTCAATAAACTTTTCATCACCGTTATATCCAAATAGCTTTCCTTTGTCGGTAAATTGCCAGAAAGTCCAGTTTTTGTTCTTTGGCTTAGTAAACACATTTCTTATCCACAAAGGATATTCATCAATATTACCTTCAATATACGTTTTATATGTAAGTGAAGTTGTATAGATGATTGGCTTTACACCATAATGCGTTTCAAGCTTTTCTAAAAGCATTGTAAGATTTAAGATAACGGTTTCCTTATCAGGCTTGTCCCATTTTAGTTTACCATATAATTCTATATCAACAACGGGTGGAAGATATCCATTTAACTCTCCGACTGTATTTATAAAATTATCAGCCTGGTCATAGCCGCTTGATTGAAAGCTAAAGAAATGATAGAAGCCAAATAAATACTCTTTCTTGAGTTCATCAACACTTTTTCTGTTTGATATGTACGCCTCATCAACAAATATGGTACCCTCTGTTGCCTTGATAAAAGCAAAATCAAGCGATTGATCCATAAGCTTTTCCCAGTTTATTTCACCCTGATAAACCGAAACATCAATACCTCTTACGGGATATTCCATACGGGAAGGATTATTAAGCCATATTTTGCCCGTAGACCAAAGAATAAACAGATTTATAAGTATTACTATTAAAGCTATAACAAACAGCTTTAATGCAAGTTTTTTAACGCTTTTCATTTTCTGTTTTGCTTTTCGATAGGTACTAAATCGGCAAAGGTTTTCTGCGATAAAGCGCCTCTTACAACATCTGTAAGCTCCTTAAAAGCTCGCTGATATGCGCATGAGCCTGATGCGCCTCTTGAGCAAGGATAACCCTCTTCTAAACAACGAGATAACTGATACTTGCCTTCAATCGTTTCAACTACATCCAAAAGAGAAATCTCTTCTAATGGTTTTGCAAGCTCATATCCGCCGAATGTACCCTTATATGACTTAACTATGCCACCTGAAACAAGCTTTCTGAGGATTTTTAAAGAGAATCTGAGAGTAACTGATGTCATATCTGAAATTGTCTTTGCGTCAAGTCTTTTTTCTTCTATTGCAAGGCAGGAAACTATTCTGACAGCATAATCGCATTCTAAAGTAATATACATATTGTGATTCCTTTCGGCTATAGTTTAGTCGAGATAATCTCTTACCTTGTTACTTCTGTTAGGATGACGGAGCTTTCTTAAAGCCTTAGCTTCAATCTGTCTGATACGTTCTCTTGTAACATTAAACTGCTGACCAACTTCTTCGAGAGTTCTTGATCTGCCATCTTCAAGACCGAATCTGAGTCTTAATACCTTTTCTTCACGTTCTGTAAGAGTTGATAATACCTGATTGATCTGTTCTTTGAGAAGAACTAAAGAGGCAGCTTCTGCAGGCTGTGGAGCATCTTCGTCAGGGATAAAGTCGCCAAGGTGGCTGTCTTCTTCTTCGCCAATAGGAGTTTCAAGTGAAACAGGATCCTGAGCGATTCTCATAATTTCTCTTACTCTGTCTACTGACATATTAAGTTCTTTTGCAATTTCTTCAGCGGTAGCATCGTGACCGTTCTTGTGTAAAAGCTGAGAAGAAACCTTCTTAACCTTTGTGATGGTTTCAACCATATGAACAGGAATTCTGATTGTTCTTGCCTGGTCAGCAATAGCTCTTGTGATAGCCTGTCTGATCCACCATGTAGCGTATGTTGAGAACTTAAAGCCCTTAGTATAATCAAACTTATCAACAGCCTTGATAAGACCTAAGTTACCTTCCTGAATAAGATCCAAAAATGACATACCACGGCCAACATACTTCTTTGCAATTGAAACAACAAGTCGAAGGTTTGCTTCTGACAAAAGACGCTTTGCATTAGCGTCACCATTAGCCATTCTCTGTGCAACTTCAATTTCTTCTTCAGGTGATAAAAGAGTAACTCTACCGATTTCCTTGAGGTAAATCTTTACTGGGTCATCAATAGCAATACCATCTGTTGAAAGCGAAATATCGATATCTTCTGGGTCTGATTCTTCAGATGAAAGCAAGAGGGGATCATCATCAGGAATGATATCGTCGATAATTGTGATGTTGTTTGAGATACAATTATCATAGAAGCTATCCATCTGCTCGGTATCAAAGTCTGACTCCTCAAAAGCATCTGTGATTTCCTGGGTTGTGAGTCTGCCGTTAGCCTTACCATATTCAATAAGGGCTTCAATTGATGTGATTTTTTCGTTCATAAATATATGCTCCTTTATATTTTTACTTCTTATTCTTCAGATCGTTGAAAAACTGCAGGAATTCATCATCAGACATATCAGCACCGCTCTTATTGCTATCTGAACTCTGTGAAAAATTCTTTAAAACTGATATATAGTCAACTATTGTTTCAAATTCAAGCTCCATATTTCTGTTTGTTGCCAGTATTTCGGATATTTTACCCATCTGGTCAGGTGAAAATTCAGCATTGAAAGATGAAATTGAGTAATCAGCTCCACTTTTTATCTTGTGCGAAAGAATGCTGAATACTCTCTTGTTGAAATCAGTAACAAAATCATCAGGCGATAGTCGGGAAGATATGTCTGAAAGCTTATCAGGATGGTTGAACAAAAATGCGATAATGCCTTGCTCGGCCTTTGCCTGCTTTGGGAATTTTGCAGCTTCAGGGTTTACATCGTCTCTTCGCTGATAGTTACCACTAGCGATTTTTGACCATTCTTTTTTGTCATTTGAGCGCTTTTTGATGCGCAGCAGGTTATCTACCTCTGCTTGTACAACTGATTTGCTTACCTTCTGAGCATCAGCTATTTTAGAAATATATACTTCACGTTCTAAAGGACTTTCGATTTCTGATAAAACCTCAAAGGTTCTTTTAAGATATGTAACCTTGTCAACCTCAGTATTCAGATCAAGGTCTTTTTTGCATTTGTTAAGTTCAAAATCAATAGCGCCTTCTGATTTTTCAAGAAGCTGTTTAAATCTGCCTGCGCCGAATTTTTTGATATATTCGTCAGGGTCTTTAGCACCTTCCATTTTGATAACCTTTGTTGTGATGCCAACCTCTGATAAAAGATTGATTGCCTTTTGTGATGCCTTCTGACCTGCTTCGTCAGAATCATAGCAAATAATAACTTCGTTACAATACTGCGACATCAGTCGAGCTTGTTCAGAGGTAATTGCTGTACCTAATGTTGCAACTGCATTTTCAAAGCCCGCCTGATGAACAGCTATTACGTCCATATATCCTTCGCAAAGAATGAGTTTTTTTTCTTTAATTGCGACATTTTTTGCGTAGTTTAATGAAAAGAGATTTTTACTCTTTTTAAATACAGGGGTATCTGATGAGTTTAAATATTTTCTCGGGTCAGTCGTTGTGTCAAGCGCTCTGCCGCCAAAAGCAATTACATTGCCTCTCAAGTCTATGATAGGGAACATAACTCTGTTTCTGAAAACATCAAATGAGGGTTTCTTCTCTTTTGAAAAGCTAATGAGATTTGCTGAGTTTAGTTCCTCTGCTGAAAAACCCTCACCCAAAAGATATGTTCTTAAATTACTCCAGCTGTTTGCTGCAAATCCAAGACCATACTTCTTTATCATGTCAATCGAAACACCGCGTTCCAAAAGGTATTGTAAGCCCGGCTTTCCGGCTTCGGTTTTTAGCTGATTATGGAAGAATCTTGCGGCTTTTTTATTTATTTCATAAATCCTTGCTTTTTGTTTTGCAATAGTATCATCGAAATTATCTTCAGGCAAACTCATTCCTGAACGTTGTGCTAGGAGCTTTACTGCTTCAAAATAATCTAGGTTTTCTATTTTCATAACAAAAGTTATTACATCGCCGCCAGCACCGCATCCAAAACAATAAAAGCTGTTTGTATCAGGGTATACAAAGCATGATGGTGTTTTTTCGGAATGAAAAGGGCAGTTACATTTCTGGTATCTGCCTGCTCTTTTCAAGGAAACGTAGCCTGACATTACTGATTCTATTGAATTGTTATCTCTGAGCCTTTGCAAAAATTCATCAGGTAATGCCATTTGATTTCCTCCTTTTAATGTACCGTCCAGGCCTTTGGTATGAATAAATCTGAAAAGGTATTAATTGCAAAAGTATCGGTCATACCAGCAATGTAATCACAGATTGCTCTTTCTTTTGAAAAAGATGGAAATAAAATTTATGCAGATGACGAAAATTATCCTTTTTTTGAAAACAAAATTGGTAAATTGAATATTCTCAAATTGAAACAAAAAAAAATCCGCCAAAAAAAGGATTTGCTTGCTTATCAGGAATTAGATAA
>CALBJC010000016.1 GCA_937892655.1 uncultured Clostridia bacterium
GTATTGAGAAGAGAGGTCATAATAGCTTCATTCTGGAAGAGTTTTACATACCAGTCAAAAGTAAAGCCTGCCCAGTGAGCCTTGGACTTGGATTCATTGAATGAGAATACAACAAGAACAAGGATAGGGAGATATAAGAATGTTATGAGCAGGTACATATAAAGCTTTGCATACCATTTTTTCATATTACAGTCTCCTCACTTCCGAATTGATTGAAAAGACTCATAATGAGTAAAACGATAACCATAAGCACCAGAGCCATAGCAGAGCCAAGGTGAGGGTTATATGAGTTACCAAGAAACTGTGCTTCGATAATATCGCCGATAAGGTCGTTTGTACCGCCGCCGAGCATTCTTGAGATAATGAATGTTGAAACGCAAGGAACAAAAACCATAATTACGCCTGAAGAGATACCGGGCATTGATAATGGTAAAATGATCTTTTTGATAACAGTAGTACCGTTACAGCCAAGGTCCTGAGCAGCTTCAACAACACTGCTGTCAATCTTTGTCATAACAGAATACAGCGGCAGAATCATAAATGGCAGGTAGTTATAAACCATACCGAGAATAACCGCACCTGAATTATTGATAAGATTTAAAGGACCGATACCAACAAGACCTAAAAGCTTATTGATAAGACCGTTATTATCGAGTAATGTTACCCATGAGTATGTTCTTAAAAGGAAGTTGATCCACATAGGTAAGATTAAAAGCATAAGCAGGGTAGACTGCTTGTTTGGTAATGCTCTTGAGATGATATATGATGCAGGAAAACCAAGTAACAGACAAATAACTGTAGCGATAAAAGCAAAGCCTATGGATCTGAATAAAACATCCATATAATCCTTCATAGCAGCAACGTTATTCAGAGTGAAAGAACCTGATTTATCAGTAAATGCAAATATAACAACAAGAGCCAAAGGAATAATAGTAAATACGCACATCCATATAATGTAAGGAACAGCGATAACTTTTGATTTCATTATAAGGCTCCTTTCATTTAAAATGATATAAAAGAGTTATTCTTCAGTTTTATGCATGATATGAATGTCCATAGGGGTAACCTTCATACCGATAATAGAACCCTCTTCTTCGCTCTGGGTTGAATGGATAGTCCATTTATAACCGCAAGCGTCAACTATCATTTCATAATGAACTCCCTTGAAGATAACAGTTTCAACAATACCTGTAATATCGCCCATAACAGAAGGAACGATTTTGATATCTTCAGGTCTTATAACAACATCAACGATTTCGTTTGGTTCAAAGCCACCATCAACGCATTCAAAGGTCTTACCTGCAAATTCAACAAGGAAGTCCTTTCTCATAATACCGTCAATGATATTACTCTCACCGATAAAGTCAGCAACGAAGGCGTTAACAGGCTCATTGTAGATATCCTGAGGAGTACCGACCTGCTGAATTGTACCATCCTTCATAACAACAACAGTATCAGACATAGTCAGAGCTTCTTCCTGATCGTGTGTTACATAGATGAATGTGATTTCAAGGTTCTGCTGAATGCGCTTCAATTCAATCTGCATTTCTTTACGAAGCTTTAAGTCAAGAGCGCCAAGAGGCTCGTCCAGAAGCAAAACCTTAGGTCTGTTTACAAGCGCTCTTGCGATTGCAACTCTCTGCTGCTGGCCGCCTGATAAGCTGTTGATAGAACGCTTTTCATAACCCTTTAAGTTTACAAGAGCAAGCATTTCCTTAACTCTTGTTCTGATTTCTTTTTCATCAATTTTCTGAATTCGAAGTCCGAAGGCCACATTTTCATAAACGTTGAGGTGTGGGAAAAGGGCATACTTCTGGAAAACAGTATTAACCTCACGCTTATGTGACGGAACATTATTTATATTTTTGCCATTAAACAGCAAATCTCCGCTCTTCATCTGAACGAAACCGCCGATGATGCGCAGAGTTGTGGTTTTACCGCAGCCTGAAGGACCAAGCAGAGTAACAAACTGCTTGTCTATAATATCGAGATTAATACTTTTGAGTATTACCTCGTCATCGTATTCAACAACTGCATTCTTTAAACTTATGATAGTGTTTTCCAACTCTCTACCCCTTTGCTCATATATGGTAAACCATATATTATTTATCAAAATATTTGACAGAATAATTATATAACAAACCTCAGAATTTTACAATAGATTTCAATATAATTTTATTATTCTACAAAAAAATATTCGATTTTAAAACACACTTTGAGTATTTAGTATATAAATAACCCTTTATTGCAAAATTACTATGCCAGACTATTGCTATTTTTTTGCAAATGTAATATAATATAATAGTGTATAAATTTGTATATATCAGTATTATAAAGGGGCATATATATGACAAAAACTCAGCAGTTTTTTAATGAAATTAAAGATAAAAAGGTTGCTTTTATCGGAACTGGTGTAAGCCATAATGAGCTTATCAAACTGTTCTTGCAAAAGGGAATAAAAGTACTTATCTGTGATAGAAAGAGCTATGATGATTTTCCGGGAGATATCTACGAAGAGTTTTCAGCAAAGGGTGCTGAATTTGCTTTAGGCGATGGCTATCTTGAAGCAATTCAGAACTGCGATATAGTATTTAGAACACCTGGTATGTATTACAATAATCCCATGCTTAAAAAAGCAAGGGATAATGGTGTAATTGTTACTTCTGAAATGGAAGTTTTCTTTGATCTTTGTCCATGTAAGATTTTCGCAGTAACAGGTTCTGACGGCAAGACTACTACAACTTCTGTAATAGCAGAATTTCTGCGTGCGTCAGGCAAAAGAGTTCATCTCGGCGGTAATATAGGCAGAGCACTTTTGCCATCAGTAGAGACAATAGCTCAGAGCGATTGTGCAGTAGTTGAATTATCAAGCTTTCAGCTTATTTCAATGCGTAAATCTCCTGATGTTGCGGTAATTACAAACATTACTCCTAATCATCTTGATGTTCATGGTACTATGGATGAATATATTGAGTGTAAAACCAATCTCATAAGACACCAGACTGCTTTTTCAAGAGCTGTTCTCAGCCTTGATAATCCGACTACAGCTGAGCTTAGTGATATGGTAAGAGGTCAGCTTTCATACTTTTCAAGAAAATCGTCTGTAAATTCAGGTGCTTTTCTGAGAGAAGACGGATATATCTGCTACAATGATTACGGTAATATCACTCAGATAATGCATAAGGATGATATCAGAATTCCCGGTATCCACAATGTTGAAAACTACCTTGCCGCAATAAGCGCAGTATGGGGATATGTAACTGTTGAGGATATCGTAAAGGTAGCAAAAACCTTTGGTGGTGTTGAGCATAGAATTGAATTTGTAAGAGAACTCGATGGCGTTAAGTGGTATAACGATTCAATTGCTACTAGTCCTACAAGAGTTCTGGCAGGTCTTAATTCTTTTTCACAGAAGCTTATTGTTATTGCCGGCGGCTATGATAAGAAAATTCCATTTGAGCCTCTGGCACAGCCTGTAAATGAAAAAGTGAAGGTTTTGATTCTGATGGGCGTTACAGCCGATAAGATTGAAAAGGCTGTTACTGAATGTGAATACTATAATCCTGAAAATCTGAAAATCATTCGTGCAACCAGTATGGAAGATGCAGTTTCAAAGGCAAGGGGTGTTGCTCAGAATGGTGATATTGTTACTCTTTCTCCTGCCTGTGCAAGTTTCGATTTATATCCTAACTTTGAAGCAAGAGGCAGACATTTTAAGGATTTAGTTAATAATTTATAGGAAGTGAAATTTTTGTTTAACATAAATGAAGCGCTCTCAAAGCTTTGTAAGGCTTACGGTATGTCAGGCTATGAAGATGATGCCGCAAAGCTTGCGTGTGAGTATCTTAAGGAGTATGCTGATAATGCGTATGTTGACCATTTTGGCAACGTTATTGCAACAATTGGTGATGATTTATTAAAGCCGCATCTTTTACTTGATGCTCATATCGATGAGGTGAGTTATATTGTAACCTACATTACAGATGAAGGCTTTTTGGTGATTGATGGCGTAGGCGGCTGTGACTGCAGATTGCTTTTGGCGCAGGAGGTTACTATTCTCGGCAAAGAAAAAATTAAAGGTATTATTACATCAATACCGCCTCATCTTTCTGACGGTGAGGATAAAGCACCAAAGTTTTCTGACATCTATGTTGATATAGGTATGACAAAGGAAAATGCTGAAAAGATTATATCTTTAGGTGATAGAGTAATAATTGATAATGATGCTGCAATGCTTTTAAATAACAGAATTACAACTAAAGCTTTGGATGACAGAGCAGGTGTTGTAGCAATTTTAGCTGCTCTTGATAAGCTAAAGGGTAAGGAGCTGCCATACAGATTATCTGTTTTGTTCTCAGCAGGTGAAGAAACATCTATGAGAGGTGCTCCAACTGCGACATATAAGATTTCACCTGATCTTGCAATTATTGTTGACGTATCATTTGCTTTGACTGTTGATGATAGTGAACAAAAATGCGGTAAGATGTCAAAGGGTGTTATGATTGGTGTATCACCAACTTTAAACAGAGCAATGTCAAATAGAATGATCGAGCTTGCAAAGGAAGAAAAGATTGCATATCAGGTTGAAGTAATGCCCGGTAAAACCGGTACAAATGCTGATGTTATCGGCATTTCAAAGAGTGGCGTAAAAACAGTTACATTATCTATTCCGATAAGATATATGCATACTCCTGTAGAAACCTGCGATATTGATGATATCCAAAAAGTTTCTCAGCTTATTGCCTCATTTGTTTTAAATGGAGGTGTCAAGTAATGAGTATTATGGATACTTTAAGAGAATTATCCTTAAAAAATGGTATTTCAGGCTTTGAGGATGAAGTAAGAGATTATATCTGTTATCAGCTTGTTGGTCTTGCAGAATATAAAATCGATAATCTTGGTAATATCATCGCTTTTAAGAAGGGTAGAAAAACGCCTGAGAAAAAGCTTATGATAAGCGCTCATATGGATGAGGTAGGCTTTGTTGTTACTCATATAAACTCTGATGGTACACTCAAAATCGGTGAAGTTGGCGGCATAGACAACAGAGTTGTTTTTGGCAGAAGAGTTTTGGTAGGTAATAAAAAGCTGATGGGCGTTATCGGTTCAAAGGCTATCCATAACTGTTCGGCCAGTGAACGTTCAAGCGTTGCACCTATTGAGAGAATGAATGTTGATATTGGTGCTAAAAGCTATGAGAATGCGCTTGAAAATGTAGCGCTTGGTGAGCCTGTTTCATTCATCTCAGATTTTATCGAATTTGGTTATGGTTTTGTTAAGGGCAAAGCTATTGATGATAGAGCAGGCTGTGCTATAATGCTTGACCTTATCAGAAGTGATTTGGAATACGATACCTACTTTACTTTTGTAGTTCAGGAAGAAGTAGGGTTGAGAGGCGCTACTTCTGCGGCTTTTTCTGTAAACCCTGATATTGCTATTGTTTTAGAGGCAACTACAGCCGCTGATATTCCATCATCAAGCGGCGAAAAGAAGGTATGTCAGTGTAAAAAAGGTCCTGTAGTATCCTTTATGGATAAGAGAACTATTTATGATAATGAGCTATATAAGCTCGCTTTTGATACAGCAAAGGAAGAGGGTATTCCTTGTCAGACCAAAACTGTTGTGGCAGGCGGTAATGACAGCGGCGCTATTCATATTTCGGGCGACGGTGTCAGAACTATTTCAATCTCACTACCATGCAGATATCTGCATTCACCAAGCTGTGTAATTGCAAAGGAAGATTTTGAAAATGCCAATAAGCTTACAGCGGCATTGATTAAAAAGGTGCATAGCTTATGATTAAGAGTTTAGCGTCGCTTGACATCAAAAAACTAGACAGATTAAAAAGCTGTCATTATGCAAGAAAGATAAAATCAAATTTTCTTGCATACAATACGAAATATGATTTTTGTAAATTCTATCTTCTTATAAATGATAATAACATTGAGAAGGCTGTAATTTGTCAGTTTAATTCAACTATGGTAATATGCAGATTTGATGAGGTGGAAATTACAGATAATGATATGGATGATATTGCAACCTTGATTTTTATGAATCAACCGCTTAATATTGAAATCCATGTTGAGCTTTATAAAAAGCTTTTTGCGTTAATTAAAGACTATTATACCGCTCAGGAAAGAACAGAATTCAAATTCAGGGATACATCAAATCCACCTAGTCTTGATGTGAATGAATGTCCTACACTTGCTGAGGTTTTTGAAATTCTTTCTGAATGCTTTCCTGCAATCAGGGATGGTCACGATTTATGGCTTACTGATACATCTCACAGAGTCCGTCACGGATTGTCGCAATGTCTTATTTATAACAAATGTACAACCGCGACAATTCAGTACATAGTAGATAAGGTAGCGCTTGTGGGTCATGTCGGTACTCTTGAAAAAGAGCGTGGTAAATTTCATGCACGAAAGCTTCTGTACTGGATAGGTGAACGTCTTTCAATGGATGGCCTTGAGGTCGTGCTTTTTGCACGTAACCACAGAGTCAGCTATTATAACGAAATCGGCTTTGAACCTATCGGGCAGGATATAGTTTTTGAAAGGATATTGAATAATGATTAGTGAATTCTTTGATGTGGATAAGCGCTTATGTGACTTAGCAGAAATTGCTGAAGCTGAGTGTAAAGAAGCATTTGAAAAAATAAACTCAAACGCACAGTATAACGGGCAGAAGGTGTTATCCGCTTTTATAAACAATCGTATAAGCGATAGCTGTATGAAGGGAACTACGGGATACGGCTATGATGACCTTGGCAG
>CALBJC010000017.1 GCA_937892655.1 uncultured Clostridia bacterium
AATCCGTCTTTTCAAAGTCGGGATGCTGAAGCATTGCGATAAACATTGTCGGAACACCGTGGAACGCTGTAATACGCTCGTTGTTGATACAGGCAAGTGACGGCTTCGGTGAGAAATACGGCAACGGTAAAACCGTACCGCCGTGTGTCATTGTTGCTGTCATAGCAAGCACCATACCGAAGCAGTGGAACATAGGTACCTGAATCATCATTCTGTCAGCTGTTGAAAGGTCCATACAGTCGCCGATAGCCTTACCGTTGTTTACAACGTTGTAGTGAGTGAGCATAACGCCCTTAGGGAAGCCTGTTGTACCTGATGTATACTGCATATTGCAAACGTCGTGCTTGTTGATAGCAGCTGCTCTGCGGTAAACCTCTTCAATAGGAGTGTTCTTTGCATACTCAAGTGATTCTTCCCAGGTGAGTGCACCCTCAAGCTCACAGCCGCAGGTGATTACATTTCTTAAGAATGGCAACTTCTTTGAATGTAAAGGCTTGCCCTTAGGGGTTTCCTTGAGCTCTGGGCAAAGACGGGATACGATATCAAGATAGTCAGAATCCTTGTAGCCGTCAACCATAACAAGAGTATGAGTATCAGACTGTCTTAAAAGGTATTCAGCCTCGTGAATCTTATAAGCTGTATTTACAGTTACCAAAACTGCGCCGATCTTTGTTGTAGCCCAGAATGTGATATACCACTGTGGGATATTTGTAGCCCAGATAGCAACGTGGTCACCAGCCTTAACGCCAAGTGAGATAAGAGTTCTTGCAAACTCATCAACGTCATCTCTGAACTGTGTATATGTCCTTGTGTAATCAAGAGTTGTGTATCTGAAAGCATACTGATCAGGGAACTCATCGCAGATTCTGTCAAGAATCTGTGGGAAGGTAAGGTCTATTAAAGTTTCCTTCTTCCAAGGATACTTACCAGTCTTTCTGTTATCGTCATAGAGTCTGCCGCTGTCATTTGATTCGCCGAGATACTTCTGCATATAGTTTGCAAAGTGAGGGAATACGATACCTGCGTCACTCAAAACCTTGTCATAAAGCTTTACCCATTCAAGAGATACATAGCCCTCGAAAAGAATAGAATCAAGTGATCTCATAAACTCATCAACAGGTAAGTCACCTTCACCCATAAGCTTGTAAACTACCTTGCCGTTTTCAATTACAGAATCCTTGATATGAGTATGCTTGATGTAAGCGCCGAGGTTTGCAACAGTCTGACCTGCGGTTTCGCCCTTGAATCTGTAAGGGTGATGCATATCCCATAAAGCGCCGATGTTGTCGCTTTCGATTCTGTCAAGCAAAGTGCAAAGACGCTTTGTATCAGCGTAAACACCGTTTGTTTCTACCAGAAGTGTAACGCCCTTTTCTTCAGCGTAAGGGATAAGCTCTGAAAGTGCAGAGAATACAACGTCATCATCAACAGGGTCGCATTCGTCAGCAGTTCTGTCGCCTAAAATTCTGATATAAGGTGTTGAAAGAATCTGAGCCAAATCTATGTATTTTTTAATTTCAGCAATAGTTTCATCTCTTTTGTCAGCATACTGTAAAGAACAGCCTGTTGAAAGACAAGGAATCTCAAGACGAAGTCTTTTTAGCTTTTCAACTGTCGCTAGGATGTTATCATCCGAAAATGGTCTTGATTTTGCGTTGAAGATGTCCTCGCCCAGGCCTCTGATTTCAATACCCTTGAAACCAAAGTCTTTTGCACAAGAACAGATATCCGACCAGTCATAGTCAGGACAGCCGATTGTTGAAAAAGAAAGCTTCATAATTTTCCTCCTATATTAAAGCATTAAAGTAAATAAACATAATTATTATACTATAATATAAGTAATATTTCAATACTTTACGCAAGTTTTTACAATTTTCGCATAATTATTCAATCACAAAAAGCTGTATTTGTGAAATAACTACATTAAGTAAACATATATTACAAAGGAATAAATACACAAAGCTTGTAAAACTTGCATAAAAGGGACCAAAAAGAGTAAAATATAATACATAACTTGCCAAAACTCAAAAAATGTGCTTGACTTTTATGTTTTGGTTTGATATAATAATTAAGCACTTGTGAATCATTAGCTCAGTCGGTAGAGCATCTGGCTTTTAATCAGAGGGTCTGGGGTTCGAGCCGCCAGGGAATCACCATTGAGATCAATAAGTCCGAAAGGACTTTTTTTGTTTCATATGTGCCAAAT
>CALBJC010000018.1 GCA_937892655.1 uncultured Clostridia bacterium
ATGCTTTGCATCAAGCTTTTCATTGCGCCCTCAGCGGCCCATTTGATAATCTGTTTTACGCTTGGTTTTCAGCTGCCCCAAGCTCTCTGTGGAATCATAATTACCTTTATTCCCGCTTCAACGGTTTTTAGTATTTTGTTTTTTTAAGTATAGCACTCAAATAAAAATTTGTCAATACTCTTTTTTACATATTACGCATTATAAACGGATTCTGATACATTTTACGCTCTGAGTATTGCCTCAATCTTCTCAATTTCTTCGGCTGTAAAATCAAGCTTTTCGATACAAGCTACATTTTCAACGATCTGCTCAGGGCGGCTGGCACCAATGAGCACTGTTGCTACTGCCTTGTTGTTTAAAACCCATGAAAGAGCCAGCTGTGAAAGCTTTTGTCCACGGGATGCGGCAATATCATTTAAATCATTGAGCTTTTTGAGCATCTTTTCATCAAGCTGATTGCCAATCCAGGTTTCACCCTTGCCTACTCTTGAATCTGCAGGCACGCCGTTTAAATACTTATTTGTCAGAAAGCCCTGATAGAGCGGTGAGAAAACTGCAAGCGAAATGCCGTTTTCAAGGCAGTATTCATCGAGCTTATTATCCTCGATCCAGCGGTTGAGCATTGAGTATGAAGGCTGATTTACAATGAATGGAGTTTTAAGCTCAGTAAATATCTCTTTCATCTTGGCAGTATTTTCTCTGTCATAGTTTGAGATACCAACATACAAAGCCTTACCCTGCTTTACAGCGTTGTCAAGAGCGAGCGCTGTTTCTTCCAAAGGAGTATTCGGGTCAAAAACATGATGGTAGAAAATATCAACATATTCAAGCCCCATTCTCTGAAGACTCTGGTCTAAAGAGGCTGTAAGATACTTTCTTGAGCCGTTTTTATCGCCGTAAGGACCCGGCCACATTTCATAGCCTGCCTTTGTTGAAATAACCATTTCATCTCTGTAATGGCGCATATCCTTTAAAACTCTGCCAAAGTTTTCTTCAGCTGAGCCGTTGTATGGATGACCGTAGTTGTTTGCAAGGTCAAAATGGGTGATGCCGAGGTTAAAAGCGGTATGGATCATCTGCTCGATGTTTGCAAAATTGCCCTTGAAGCCAAAATTCTGCCAAAGCCCCAATGATACTGCAGGGAGCTTTAAGCCGCTTTTGCCGCAACGGTTATAAACCATTTTTTCGTAGCGCTTTTCATCTGCTAAAAACATAATAATCTTCTCCTATCTGAATAATGTACATTCACCGCTCTGGCGGTAATATTCAATCAGCTTCAATATTTTTTCCTCTGTTGTACCAAGATACTGCGCCAGACATTTTATACATAAAAACTCATCGGCATTTCTTAAAATGAGCTTTCTGTAGATTGCCATATCATCATCAAAGAGCTTTTCACCGCACTGCCTGCAGGTCTGGTAATTAGCCATTAAAGCTTTACCACCTTTGCTCTGAACATCTTACAGTCGTGAGAATCGATGTTGCACACCATACGCTCTGTGAATGTTCCCACTACCTTATGCTCATAGCAATCATACATTTCAAGGCCTCTGCCTGATGAATATGGAAGACCGATATCGAAAAACTGTAATGACATTTCATTTGTCTTGTCACCGAAGTTGAACATACCGATAGCGTAATCGCCGTTTGAAAGAGGCTTTATAAGCGCAAATACGTTTTCAGGGTTGTTCCACTGCTTGATGCAGTATGGCGCTCTGCACTCGATATCCTGATTTATTGCGATTACATCCTTGTTTGTCAAAATCTTAAAGGTTTCGTCAGACATCTTTCTTACATCACAGCCAATCATAAGCGGTGAATTCATAATTGCCCACAAAGCAAAATGAGTTTTGTATTCAACATCTGAACAGCCGCCTACAACATCGGCAATCCAGTCGTTATCGCTGTTACCGTGCATACCTACAACGAGCATATCCATATCGTTGTGGCAGTAAACGCCTGAGTAGCCCTGCTTGCCGATCTGAGAGAGGCAAAGACGCTTTACAGACTCCCAGTTATCCTGAATATCGCCTGTTGAACGGAAAAGCTGTGCACCTGTATGTCTTATCCATTCGTGAACGTTGTCAGAGCCCCAGTTACAAGCTGAAAATACGATATCCCTGCCACAGTTACGAAGTGCCATTGCCATTCTCTTATAGAGGTTTTCACCCTCTGCAGCAGACGGCTTGTAGCAGTAGTCATACTTTAAGTAGTCAACGCCCCATGAAGCGAAGGTTTCAGCGTCTTCAAACTCGTGCTCAAAGCTGCCGGGGTAGCCTGCACAAGTATGAGTACCTGCACATGAATAGATACCAAACTTCAAACCCTTTGAATGAACGTAATCGGCAACCTCTTTTATGCCGTTTGGAAATTTATTTTCATCAGGAACAAGGCGACCGTTTACACGCTCCTTCTTGCTCCAGCAGTCATCGATAACTATGTATTCATAGCCTGCATCTAAAAGGCCTGATTCTACAAAGAAATCGGCAGTTGTCTTGATAAGGTCAGCATTGATATTCCAGCTGAATGTGTTCCAGGAATTCCATCCCATTGGAGGGGTATGCGCTAAAGGTGTTTTCATGATAATTCTCCTTACAATTTAATCTATAAGTATATGATAGCATTAAGAATGTATAAGGTCAATGAATTATATGAACATATCACCTTTATTTTACTTTTCTTTATAGTAGAGCATACAATGGCAGAAGCCTTCAAAATCAGGGTCTTTAATCTGAGATTTGAATTCTTCGCATACGCATTTGTATTCTTCCTTTTTCTCCATTCTGCAAGGGCAGTAACCACCCTTTTTCTCAAGCCCCTCTTTTATAACCTTTACTATATTTTCATCGGGATTTAAATATACTCTCATATTCTTCCTCCTCATATACATAAAGACACCCTTGAGAATATCAAAAGTGTCTTTTTTATTTTAAAGTATAACGCTGTCGGCATAGTCGCCTGCGGCAAGTGATGCAACAGCACCGTCTGCGGCGGCTGTTACTACCTGACGGATAGTTTTTGTTCTGCAGTCGCCTGCGGCAAAAATACCCTCGCATGAGGTTTTTGTATCCTCGCCTGAAATGATATAGCCACGCTCGTCAAGCTCAACTATGCCCTTTAAGATTTCATTCTGCGGGATAAGACCGATAGCAACAAACATACCGTCAAGCGAAAGATGTGAGCTCTCACCGTTTGTGTTTTCAAGCACGATGCCCTCAAGCTCTTTTTCACCGATAAGGCTTTTTACAACTGTTGAGAGAATAATCTCTACATTATCCTTGCTCTCAAGTTTTTCCTGCAGCTTCTTTTCGCCAGTTAAAAAGTCAAGATTCTGAACTACATAAACCTTTTTAGCAAGATCTGAAAGCAGTATTGCTTCTTGCAGAGCAGAGTTACCGCCGCCGATTACGGCAACAGTTTTGTTTTCATAGAATGCGCCATCGCATACAGCGCAGAAGGATATACCCTCGCCTATTAAATTCTGCTCATTTTCAAGACCGAGTAAGCGATGCTTTGCACCCGTTGAGATGATGATAGCTTTACTCTCAAACTCGCCTGAATCGGTAATAACGCGGTGAGGCTTGCCGGGGATAATCTTTTGTACCTCAGCGCATTCAACATCAGCTTCCTGAGCGAGCACCTGCTCTACAAGCTTTTCTGCAAATTCGTTGCCCGTAACCTCGCTAAAGCCAGGGATATTTTCAACCTTTGGCGAATAGGTTATCTGACCGCCGAAGCTGCCCTTTTCGATAACCAGAACGCTTTTGTTTGCCCTACGAGAATACAGGGCGGCGGTAAGCCCCGCAGGGCCACCGCCGACAATGACTACATCATACAAGGTCTCCATCACAGCTGTCCCACCAAATCCAGACTGGGCTTCAATGTTTCAGCACCGGGCTTCCAGTTGGCAGGACAAACCTGATCGCCGTGGGCGTGGACAAACTGGCAGGCCTGTACTTTCCGCAGCAGTTCCTCGGCATTTCTGCCCACATTACCGGCAGTTACTTCATAACCCACGATCTTACCTTCAGGGTTGATGATAAATGTGCCGCGCTCTGCAAGACCGTCCGCTTCGATCAGCACCGCAAAGTCCTTGGAAATGCTGTGGGTGGGGTCAGCCAGCATGGGATAGTTGATCTTTTTAATACGCTCAGATGCATCATGCCATGCCTTGTGGACGAAATGGGTATCGGTGGATACGGAATAAACCTCGCAGCCGATGGCACGGAACTGCTCATACTTATCCGCC
>CALBJC010000019.1 GCA_937892655.1 uncultured Clostridia bacterium
CGAGGCACGGCGCAACGCCATGCTCTACGGAGATTGGGACTCTTACTCCGGGCAGGTCTTCCGAGAGTTCAAGAACGATCCCGCCCATTACGGAGACCACCGCTGGACTCACGTCATCGAGCCCTTTGAGATACCCAAGCACTGGCCGATCTACCGTTCCTTTGACTGGGGCTTCTCCAAGCCCTTCTCGGTTGGATGGCACGCGGTGGGGCCTGACAAGACCCTGTACCATCAAGGAGTTCTATGGTTGCAAGGCGGACGAGGTCAACAAGGGCTTGGAGATGCCCGCCAGCGAGATCTTCGCGGAGGTGCGGCGCTTCGAGCAGGAGGACTACAACATCCGAGGCCACAGGATCTTTGGCGTGGCTGACCCCGCGATCTGGGAAAAGTCCCACGGCCCCAGCATCAACGACATCGCCGAGAGCCAAGGCGTGTACTTCGAGAAGGGCAACAACGCTCGGATCATGGGCTGGCAGCAGCTGCACGAGCGGCTAAAGTTCGACGAGGAAGGCCGCGCCATGTACTACGTCTTCAACACCTGCCCGCACTTCATCCGCACCGTGCCATCGCTGGTCTACAGCGAGACCCACGTGGAGGATGTGGACACCGAGGGGGAGGACCATATCTACGACGAATGCCGTTATGTTTTTATGGAAAGCCCTATCTCGCCAAGAGTACCCGAGAAAAAGAAAAAAGCGGTATTTTCACCGCTTGATATGTAAAAGGAGTTGATATTATCATTACAAAAACCGATGTGCAAAACGCACTTTCAACGCTTGAGAAATACAAAAGCGCCAAGGCTGAGCTTCAGGCGCGCATTATCGAAAACGAGAGTTTTTTCAATATGCGCTATCAGGTGAGCGGCAATACCCACAATACCGATAAAACAGCGTGGCTTTTTAACTGTATTGCAAACAAGCACGCTGACGCTATGGATTCACAGCCACAGGCAAGCGTTTTGCCAAGAGAAGAATCTGACTCGAAAACCGCGCAGATGCTATCTGATATTCTGCCCGTTATTTTAGAGAATAACCGTTTTGCAAAAAGCTATTCAGACGGCTGGTGGAGAAAGCTCAAGGCGGGTACTGCTGTATATTCAGCGATCTTCAACCCGTCAAAAAAGGGCGGAGATATTGAAATAAGGCTTGTTGACATTTTAAATCTCTACTGGGAGCCGGGGGTTTGCGATATTCAGGATAGCAAGAACGTTTTTTGCGTAAAGCTTTGGGATAACGATAAGCTTTTGGAGCGTTACCCTGACATTACGCTTTCAAAAAACGCTTACGAGGCAACGGCTTTTGTTTTTGACAAGAGCGTTGATACCAGTGATAAAACGGTAGTTATCGACTGGTATTATAAGAAAAAGGGCAGGCTGCATCTTTGCAAAATTGCAGCAGAGCAGATTTTGTTTTCATCTGAAAATCAAAAGGGGTTTGAAAACGGGTTTTATGCTCACGCACAATATCCGTTTGTATTTGACCCTATGTATCCTCAGAAGGATTCTCCTGCAGGCTTTTCTTTGATAGATGTTTTAAAGTCAAATCAGCTTTATATCGACAAGCTCAATTCAATAATTCTCGATAATGCCGCCCTTTGCGCCAAAAAGCGCTTTTTTATAAAGGATATGTCGGGCATCAACGAGGAGGAATTCCGAGACTGGTCAAATGAGCTTATCCACTGTACAAGCGTGAATCTCGGCAGCGACTCTATAAGAGAGCTTGAAATCTCACCGCTCCCGTCTGCAACGCTTGGCTTTTTACAGCAAAAAATTGATGAGCTAAAGGAGGTCAGCGGCAACCGCGATGTATCGTCGGGCGGTATAACAGGGGGCGTTACCGCTGCATCTGCAATCGCCGCCTTGCAGGAGGCTGGCTCAAAGCTTTCAAGAGATATGATAAGCTCATCATTTTTAGCGTTTGAAAAGCTGCTGCTGATGGTTTTGGAGCTTGTAAGGCAGTTTTATTCAGATGAGCGGGTTTTCAGAATTACAGCGCCAAACGGCGAGGTAAGGTTTGAAAAGTTTTCGGGCAAAGCTTTGCGAGGCGCTAGGGTTTTAGGCATTTCACAGAGAGAGCCTGTATTTGATATAAAGGTAGTAGCGCATAAGGCAAGTCCGTTTTCGCGCATTTCTCACAACGAGCTTGCAAAGGAGCTTTATGCTCTTGGAATTTTCCTGCCGCAGAATATTGCCCAGGCAAAGCTTATGCTCTCGATGATGGATTTTGAGGGCAAGGAGATACTGCTTAGAAAGCTTGAAAATATGCAAACGGGTAACGCTCAGTAAAGGAGGGATAATTTGACAAGGATAGAATTTTTTGGCGATGAAAACTCACTCACGCTCACAGCGAAGGGACATTGTGATTACAAAAAGGGTGATGATATCGTATGCTCGGCAGCTTCTGCACTTATATGTACCCTTGCAAATCTAGTCAGACATTCAGGCGTTAAAAGCCACATTGAGTTAAAAGACGGGGATAGTAAAATCCTATGCTACCCCGATGAAAAGATGCGTGGAAAGCTGGAGGATATTTTTTCCTATACGCTGTTTGGGCTGACCCTCATTGAACGCAGATACCCTGAAAACCTGAAAGTAAAACTTTTATGAAAGGAGAGAATTTATGGCAGATGAAAACAAGGCCGTAAAGGAGATAATCGCCTCGCTTTTAGCGCAGAAAAGAAAGCGCAGAACAGACGAGCGCCACTCTGATTTTGAAGAAGGGATAAACGCTCTGCACGAGTATTTTCCTGCCGCTGACATCGAGCGCGAGCTGAAAAACGAGAGCTTTATAAAGCTTATACGAGCAGGCGTTACACCGCTTGACGCATTCAAGGCGGTTCATCACGATGAGATAGTTTACTCTATGATGAAAAAGGCAGTTCTCGATGAAATGCAGCGCGCGCAGACCGAGGCTGACGCTTTGCGCCCTGAAGAAAATGCGCTTTTAGATTCGGGCGCTCACAGCTCAAAAACAGATGTTTCGATGCTCTCGAAAAAGGACAGAGAGCAGCTTGCAAGGCGAGCTATGATGGGTGAGAAGATCATCCTTTAATTTTTTAAAAAAATTTACGCTTTAAATGTAAAACAGGAGGAAATTTAATGACAAATTTTAAGAACATTTCAGATTATGAGCTTTCGCTCACACTTTTTGCAACAGCAGAGAACACAACTGCATCATCATCAGAGGGTAACGATCTAACCCCTGAAATGAAGACATATTACAGCGAGTATCTTATCGATACTGCTGACCCTGAGCTTGTTTATGACCGCTTTGCGCAGAAACAGCCTATCCCTAAAAACAGAGGTAAGTCTATAGAATTCAGAAAGTATTCACCTCTTGCAAAGGCAACCACTCCGCTTACAGAAGGCGTTACTCCTGACGGTCAGGCTATCGACGTTTCAACAGTAACAGCAACCGTTTCACAGTACGGCGGCTGGATGCAGCTGCCTGATATGCTCCTTTTGTCAGCTATTGACAACAATATGGTTCAGGTTACAAAGCTTTTAGGCTCTCAGGCGGGCAGAACGCTAGATACTGTAACCCGTGAGGTTGTATGCGGCGGTACATCAGTTATGTATGCAGGCTCAAAGCTTGCGCGTGAAGAGCTTTCAAAGGCTGATAAGCTCACAGTTTCAGACATCTTCAAGGCGGTAAGATTCTTAAAGACCCAGCATGCTGAAAAGATTGATAACTCTTATGTAGGCATCATTCACCCTGACGTAGCGTTCGACCTTATGACCTCAGAGGGCTGGCTTGATGTTCATAAGTATGCAGGTACAACTGAGATCTACGAGGGCGAGATCGGCAAGCTCGGCGGTGTACGATTTGTAGAAACAACTGAAGCCAAGATCTTTGCAGGCGAGGGCGCTGAGGGCTGTGATGTTTACGCTACTATGATCGTGGGCGCCAATGCTTACGGCGTTACAGAAATCCAGGGCGGCGGTCTTGAGCATATCGTAAAGCAGCTTGGCTCCGGCGGCAGTGCTGACCCTCTTAACCAGAGAGCGTCTGCAGGCTGGAAGGCTGTCAAGGCGGCGGCTCGACTTGTTGAGGGCTATATGGTGAGAATTGAATCTGCGTCAACCTTTGACAGCGGTGAAAACTAAGGAGGTAAAAAATATGGCTAACAAGATTTTACTTACAGATAAGGTAAAGTATACTCTTCCAAAATCAAAGCTTGAGCGTGACGACGTTTTTGTTGCGGTAAACGGCAAGGCTTGGGTCATCAGACGCGGCGTTGAGGTAGAGATTCCGCTTTATGTTGTAAAGGCGCTTGAAAACTCAATCAAGCAGGATGAATATGCGCAGTCTATCATCGAGCGCACATCTACAGGCTTTGTAGCAGAAAACTAAAAAATATAAGCAGAGGCCTCTTTTTGAGGCTTCTGCAGATTTTAAAGGAGGGATCAAATGCAGCTTTACAGCAAAACGGGAAAGATCACCATTTCGCAGAGCGAGAGCGTAAAGCTAAAGCTTATTGTTTATCAGAATAAGGCTGTATATCAGCCGAGGGCTTCGGATAAGTTTATTTTAACTGTCAGAACATCCCCTAGCCGAAATTCAAAAGCGGTAATTTCTCTGAACGTTTTGGGAAATCCGCAGGACTCGTTTGTAGAGTTTATAATAGGCTCTGCCCTTTCGCAGACGCTGAGCGCAGGCAGATATTACTATGATATATGGCTAGAGCGCGAGGGCGCGCGTTTTCCGCTGACGGAGGTATGCGTTTTTGATTGCAAGGCTTCGCTTGTTGAGAGGAGCGACAGCGTATGACTCAGATAGATTTATACGGAACTTTGCAGGCACAGCAGACCTTGGAAGCAGAGCTTTTGCTTTCAGCCTCAACGGGGGCTACAGATAACTATGAACAGCTCAAAAACCGCCCGTCAATAAACGGGGTAGTGCTTTCGGGAGATAAACTGTCAGAGGATTTGTATCTGGCATCTGATGAAGATTTGAAAACAGAGGCTACAGCAAGAGAAAATGCCGATAACGAGCTGTTACAGAAGATTGAAAATACAGCCCTCACCGCCCAGGCGCAGGGCTCATCCTTTACTCTTACCGATGCTTCAAACAATTGCGGTCTGTATTCGCTTTACGTTTTGGGCAACAGCTATCAGAACGGTACACCTACACCTGATAATCCTATTGAGATCGAGAGTATAGGCGATAGCGGTAGTTTGTCCGTTGTGACGGACAATGGCGGTGAAATATCAACTACAGCCACAATAACCACAGCCTTGCCGCTCTGCTCGGTGGGTGATGTGAAAGATGAGCTTATTTTCAACGCTGACGGTACGGCTAAGGTTATAAAGAGAACTGCACACAAGACATTTGATGGGTCAGAAACTATAAATGCTACAACGATAAATGGCAAACAGCTTTTCTCTTACAGAGCGACTGCAAGAACTACAGGCAAAACTCTGCTATGCAATTGTTTTGTCGGGAATAATATTCTCTTTTCGAGCGATAACACCTGCGGAGCTGACGGGCTTACTATTTATTTCAGGGCAGACAGCTTTTTGGCACTTCAGGATTTCAAGACGTTTGCAACAGAAAACAGCTTGACAATAGTTTATGCTCTTGAAACACCGCAGGAAATAAACCTTACAGCAGATGAAACAGCAGCACTACTATCTCTTGAAACCTTTGAAGGCTTAACAAATGTCTTTAATTCTGACAATGCTCAGATGTCAGTTGAATACTGGCGCAATCAAGCTTTAGGCTCGTTATTGACGAGTATCAGCCGAAGCACTAATTCAAGGCTGACAGCGCTGGAAAATGCAATTATAGGAGGATAAAATGAAGAGTATTTTTGAAAATGTAATAAAGCGTGGCGATTATGATTTGAACGCTATGCTTTTGAAAATCGATACATATCATATTGAAGGGAAGCTTACAGACGATGAAAAAACAGAGCTTTATCTTTTGGCTCAGAAAAAACCGACACAGCAGTATGACATAAAGTCAGAGATTGAAAAGCTGTGGGCTCAAATTCGGGAGATAAACGATATTCTCACGGGTAATAGCGGTGAAGAAGATGAAGTTTCAGAATTTGTGCAGCCGACAGGTGCGTCAGATGCGTATCAGGTGGGCGACAGAGTTCTGTTTGACGGCAAGGTTTTTGTATGCTTGGTGCCAAACTGCGTATGGTCACCGCTTGCACTTCCTTCGGCTTGGGAGGCAGCAGAATGAATGTAGGCAGCGCAATAAAAAGGGTAGATTCTCTCTACCCTAACACCTTTGGATTTGAAACAAAAGCGCTGTGGCTTTCTGAATGTGACAGCGCTGTCAAAAAGCAGGGGTATCTTCATACAGAGTTTTACTCTGAGGATTTTGATGTGAAAGAGTATCTCGATGACCAGACCGAGCTTTTGCTCCCTGAGGAGTTTTACAGCATCTATGATGACTTTTTAGCGTATAAGATCTGTTACTCAAACGGTGAGTTTGAAAGGGCAAACAACTTTCTTATAAGCTATAACAATACAGCTTCGGAGCTTGTAAATTTCATCCGCCACAGCAAAAAGCCTCTCACAAAGACCGCTCTTTCAAATGTGATTTAAGGAGGGATAATTTGAGAAGACCTTATTTTTCTAAAACCTCCTGCGCGATTTCGCAGAGTGTGAGATTTCAGGGCTATAATAAATCAGGTGAGTATGAAAATGCGGTAGTTGATATGGGCAATATGTGCTTTGATAACTACCCGTCGATAAAAACTGTCAACAGGCGCAGAATTGCCAAAACCCTTTCAAAGCCAAACGGAATTTTTTCTCACAACAAGCTCTACTGGGTTGATGGCGATACGCTTTACTGTCAGGGAGAGGCTGTATGCAGAGTGCAGGATAACATCAAGGAGTTTTGCAAAATGGGCGCATACCTTGTTATTATGCCTGACGGAATCGTTGTAAATACCCTTGATAATACCTATGGTTATATGGATACCATTCACGATGTTTTGTCAGCTACAGTTCATTTTTGCGACAGGCAGGGTGCAGATCGTGATACTGCTGAGGGCTTTTTAAAAATCTACCTTGCCCCTGCGTTTGTATCGGTAGATGATTTTATAGAGATTTACGATTGCGACCAAAAGCTTGCGGGGTGGCACAGAGTTTATGCGACCTCTGATGAGAGCGCTGAGTTTTTAGTGGTAGATTACAGCGAAGATACCCTGCCTACAACCGCTATGAAGATACGCAGAGGCTTTCCGCAAAACGATTGTATGGTATCTGTCAACAACCGTCTGTGGTGCGCTGACAGCGAAAACCACGAGATTTACGCTTCAATTCTCGGTTCTCCTTTTTGCTGGCATCGCTACGAGGGCATTTCTACCGATTCGTATGCGGCAACCGTCGGGTCATCAGGGCAGTTTACAGCGGCAGCTACTCTTTATTCCTACGCTTACTTTTTCAAGGAGGGGTGCGTGCATAAGGTCTATGGCGATACTCCGCAGGATTTTGTGATTACAGAAGAGGTTATAAAGGGCGTCAAGGCTGACAGTAAGCGCAGTGTAGCGTATGTAAACGGCGGCATTGCGTATCTTTCAACAGATGGATTTTATTTCTTTTCGGGGTCTGAGGCTGTCTGTATTTCTCAGGCGCTCAAGGGGTGTGTATTCTATAACGCTGTGGGCGGGGCGATAGGTGATAAATACTACGTTTCCTGCTTTGAGAAAACCTCAGCTACTACGGGTCAATCGGTGCTTCTGTGCTACGATTTTTCAAATAATCTGTGGGCAAAGCTCGATAACAGCCGTATTGAAATGTTTTGTGCCCATGATAATCTTTTATATGCTCTGGCGTCAGACGGTACGCTTTACTGCTTTGATGATGAGGGGGCATTCGGTATTGGTGACAGCGTTTTTGAAGATGAAAAGGAGTTTTTCTGTACTGTAAAGACCCTCTGCTTTGATTCATACTTAGCAAAGTATCTGCAAAGGGTGATTGTAGATATAAAATGTAGTGGCAGCGCTATGGTATCTGTCAGCTTTGATGGCGAAACCTTTTTTAATGCCTATGAGCTTTGCTCGGGCGTGCGCCACAGGCTGTCAATACCCTGCCATGCGGTAAGGGGGAGCTTTGTATGGATAAAGATAGAGGGTGTGGGCGAAACTGAGATTTTTTCAATTACAAAGCTTTATGAAAAGGGAGGTAATTTCTGATGGCTGATTTTAAAAATATGCCCCTACCGCAAAAAACGCAGGATATAAAGAATGATGTTGAACGATTAAGAGAATACGTTGACCTTTTCAGAAAGGATTTAGCGCACAGAAAAACGCCTATGGCTGAAAAAATCGGTCTGCCCGTTGTGGTAGTAAAAAAGATTACCTTCTCGCAGAATAAGCTTTCGCAAAACTGCGCTAAGGTAGAGCTGACAGATGGCCATATACTCATTTTTGATGAGTATAAAACGCTTGATGGCTTTCGATATATCGAGCGAGGGAGCGGGGCGCAGTTTGAGATATGCGAGGGGAGCGATGAGCTATGATGACAGATGAAAGAAAAAAGCAGTTTTTGTTCGCTTTGCAGACAACTCTGCCAAGTATCTCAAAAGACCGCTGGTGCCGCCCTTATGACTGGCTGCCATATCTGCCGCCTTTAGACCCTTTAGTACCAAGGAGTCTTTATGAAACGGGTGACAGATATACAGATGAGCAGCTTTATGATAATGCTATTATGATTTTATCGCGCGGTAAGGGCGAGATATCAATAGATGTAACCTGTCATGGGCAGGATGGCAGAGCGTATTTCAGAAACGCAAGGCTTTTTACCCGTCAGGTAGAGCCTGGTAATACAAGAAGTGATACGGTGGTATATGATGATGAAGATATGCGCTGGCATATCTGGTATACTCTGGGCGGCAGAAACCTCATCTGCGATCTGTATTCTGATAACTCGCCTGAGATTTTAGAAATCGTGGTAGGTAAGGATATAGGCCGCCTATGCGCTTTAGACCCTGTAATTATCGACAGCAGTATGAATACGCCCATACATCTTGCAATACCGATGTACTGCGAGGATATGTCAAGGATATGCGATACTCGGGGTTGTGAATGCATAGAGCTTTATGGCAGCAGAGATAACTACAGCTATCATACATATACAAAAATAGATTATAAGGAGGAAGATTGATGGCAGAATATTCACCATACAAAAACAAATTCCCAAAGGCCACCAGAGAGGGTCTTGTGGAATTTAAAATACCTGAAAAGAAAAAGCATAAGGGCAAGCGTGAAGTGCCTTCAAAGAATGAGCATAAGAATACAAAGCCTTCGAGTGAAGAAATCTCACAGCCTCAGCCTGAAAACAAGTCATATAACTCGGCGTATCTGCAGAATATAAGTTCTGCGCTAAAAAACATTACAGCCCCGAAGCCCTTTGAATATGACTACACAACAGACGCTTTGTATAAGCAGTATAAAAAGGAGTATGAGCGTACTGCAGACCTTGCCGCGCGCGATGCTGCGGGTAAGGCGTCAGCGCTCACGGGCGGTTATTCAAATACATACGCGCAGACAGTTTCTCAGCAGGTTCAAAATGATGAGCTTTCAAAGCTTTCGGATAAGATACCCGAGCTTTATTCTATCGCCTACAATCGCTACCGCGATGAAAATGATGCAGATATGGACCGTCTTTATGCGCTTTTGGATGTTGACAGAGCGCAGTTTGAAAAGTATCTTGACAGCGAAAAATTAAAGCTTGATAAAGAACAGCTCGCATATAAAATGAAAAATCAAAGCGAGGATAAAACGCAGAGCGATAAAGCTCAGAGTGAGAAAACTCAGAGCGATACAGCCTCACCGGATACCGATAAGGTAACCGATATGGCGCCTGAAGCCTCTGACGCCCCGACGCCTGAGGCTATCAAGGCGCAGAGCGTTGCAAAGCTGACATCGCTTTACAAAGAATATGCCGACTACATCTATGACGATAACGACAGACGTGATGTAGCGCAGGAGATCGAGGCTCTTTGCTACATCGGCTCACTTTCTCGTGAAGAGGCGGATACTCTTATAACAGCCTTAAGGCTTGAAAATTTCAAATAAAAAAAGCCACGTTTTAAGCGTGGCTTTTAAAATTCATATTAAAGCTTAGAATAACCAAATGCGTTTACCAGAGCGTCAACCTTCTGCTTCTGCTTGCACATAGGGCATTCTGTAGCAGGGTATGACTTGTAATCAGAGATATCGTCTGGTGAGAAAATGCTCTTTACATCGACACCGCCTATTTCATCGATAGCGCTGAAGAGTGCGGCTACGCCAACGAGGTTGCCGCTGTAATACTGCAGACATTCGATACATTTATTTATAGTCCAGCCTGTTGAAGCGGATGAAATCAAAAGCAGAATGTTCTTGCCCCAGATCTTACCCTGAGAGTCATCTCTGAAAATGAGCTGACCGTTTGAGTTGGTTTCAGGAGTGATAACATAGATATCCTGACCTGCGTTTATTGAGTGAGAAGCGGACTCTGAAAGCTGCTCAGCCAGAAATGCCGCAATCGTCTGAGTTCCCTCAAGGGATATGATAGTGTCGATTTCTGTATTGATATACTGTGATGCAAGCTCCTTGGCTGTATCCTTTGCCATTTTATATGAGCGCTTCATAGCATTTAAGTCAACATAATAATTGATGTGGGAGTGGTTAGTTGCAAAATGACCAGGGATAACACCGATCTTGATGTGCTTATTGCATTTTGCTCTTACCTCTGTAGTACGTCTTTCCATCACAATTACCTCCGTGGTTAAGATTTAGTAAAGCCATTATAACACATTGTCAATAAATATGCAAGCCTTTTTTCACAGAATTTGTTTATATCTACCAATAAAACAAGGGCAGATAGTTTTTACCTGCCCTTTACTTTATTCTCTTTTTGATTGCAAAATAAATTACTGCCGATGCTATGGCCTTTAAAATGTCAAAGGGGATAAACGGCAAAACTGATGTTATCAGCGCAGCTTTGAGCTTTGTATCAGAAACCATCATATACCACATTGAGCCTACCGTATATAAAAAAGCGAGCCCCGCTGCAAACGCTAAAAGCAAAAACGCTTTGTTTTCTGACCTCCTTGAAATGAATGATACCAAAAGCGCAACAATCGGATACGCTAAGATAAAGCCGCCCGTAAACGACATAATAACGCTTACTGACCCTAAAAAGCCTGAAAATACGGGCAATCCCACAGCGCCTAGCAAAACGTAGATAACCATAGCTAAAAACGCTTGTGCTGGCGGCAAAAACAGAGCTGTCAAGAATACAAAAAACAGCGATAAGGTTATAGGAATACTGCCTATATATATGCAAAACGGTGCGCCGATGCACATAAGCGCTGAAAACATTGCGATATAAGATAGCCAGTAGGCTTTACTGCTTTTTTTAATCATTATTTATCCTCAGAGAAATCTCGTTTGATGTTATGTTTTTTTGTGTACCATCCTCAAGGCAAACTATCATACCGCCATTGTCAGCAATATCAAGCGCCACTGCCTTTGTTTTTTCTGTAGGCGATACAATATAAATATCCTTACCAAGCATAAATGAAAGCTTTCTGTATTCATCAATAAGCCC
>CALBJC010000020.1 GCA_937892655.1 uncultured Clostridia bacterium
AGCTCTGGCATATGCGCAAGCGAGAGGTGAGAGATCACCTAAATCATCAACCCAGTAAATCTTCTTGAGGTCACCGGAAAGAGGTCTGCCGATAGCAGCACCAGCAGGTGAAACATGCTTGAATGATGTTGCTGCACACATGCCTGTAGCAGCCTTGAGTTCCTTTACGAGCTGCCAGCCGTTGAGCGCGTCAAGAAGGTTAATGTAGCCAGGTCTGCCACATAAAACTGTGATAGGAAGCTCGCTGCCATCAGCCATATAAACTCTTGATGGCTTCTGATTAGGGTTACAACCGTATTTTAACTGCATTTCATTTGCCATTTTAATTCACTCCTTAAATTAATTGTTCTTGTTAATGATTCTTGTTGTTGCATTGTTTGTTTCAAGGTCAATAAATCTTACAAAGAGAGAAACCTTGTTATCTTCATTGAGTGCGTTCCAGAGCATATCTGCATATTCATCAATATCGTCAGGGATAGAAACCTTCTTTGGCTCGCCTTCAAATGAAGGTAATGGAGAACCGTCGCCCTGATATGTGTGGATAAAGTGACCATTACCAGCAATAGGATTCTTGTAAGAGAATGTATATCTCTGACATGAAGACGGGTCGCCGTCTGCTGACTTGAGGATTGAAAGTGCATAATTGAAATCACCATCATCAACCTTGATAATACCTGAGATTCTTGGTGTATAATTCGGAGCGTCATCTTCAAACTCTCTAGTTCTCAGAGCCTGCTCAAATGACATCTGCTGATTCATAAGATCATAGATTGTATCTGTCTGGTCACCGTTTGTAACGATTGTCTTGTTGCCAAGAACACGAACAGGCGAGTAGATGATGAGATGTGGGTCAGTAAGCTTTGAAGGGTCAAAAGCCTCAGTCTTGATACCATCAGCAGTTGGAACAAAAACTCTGTTTCTTGAATTTTCGCTTCTGCCCATAATAAAGTATGCAGTAACAGCATACTTACCGTTAGCAGACTTGCCGATAACGATACCTCTGCCAGGGTATGAATTTGTTTTTAATTCTTTTTCGATACAAATCTTTTCCATTTTCAAAACCTCCGTTAATCAATTATATTTGCAATACCATTTTCAACAACTATCTTATCATTGCAGAACAGGGAAACACAAGTAGGGAGTATATCCCATTCACATTCCTCCATAACTCTTTTCTGTAAGATTTCAGGTGTATCCCCGTTCTTTACAGCAACTGCTTTCTGCATAATGATAGGACCACCATCGCAAACCTCAGTAACAAAATGAACTGTAGCGCCTGTAAGCTTTACACCGCTTGCAAGTACCGCTTCGTGAACATGCAAGCCATAAAAGCCCTTACCGCAGAAAGAGGGGATAAGCGCAGGATGAACATTCATCATTCTGTTGGGGAAGGCTTTTACGATCTGTTCATCAAGAATAGTCATAAAGCCTGCGTATACAACAAGATCAATTTCCATTTCTTCCAAACAGTTTACAATTGCTCTTGTATATGTAGCTACATCATCATAAGATTTTCTAGGAATAACTCGTGTTGCGATATTATGCTTCTGCGCACGCTTCAGAGCAAAAGCATCCTCCTTTGAGGAAATTACGCAGCAAAGCTTACCGTTTGTAATCTTACCGCTTTCAATAGCATCAATTATTGCCTGTAAATTTGTTCCACCGCCTGAAACGAGGGCGGCAATTCTTTTTACTTCAGCCATATCTGTTTACCTTTAGTAATCAATGATTACGCCTTCATTGCCATCGATAAGTTCACCGAGAACGTATGCTTCTTCACCGGCTTGAGCAATAGCATCGATAGCCTTCTGAGCGTCTTCCTTATTTACAACAACGATCATACCAACACCCATGTTGAATGTGTTGAACATATCTCTTTCAGGAATCTTACCTGTTTCCTGGATAAGATCGAAGATAGGGAGAACCTGAACATCCTTTCTTGCAATCTTGGCTGTGATGCCTTCAGGGAGTGAACGTGGAATATTTTCGTAGAAGCCACCACCTGTGATATGTGAAATTGACTTTACTTCAACCTTTGAAAGGAGGTTCATAATAGCCTTTACATAAATCTTTGTAGGCGTGAGAAGTGTTTCACCAAGTGTTTTTCCACCTAAAACAACATATTTTCTTGTAAGATTCTGTTCGTTTACTGTAAATACCTTACGAACAAGTGAGAAACCATTTGAATGAACACCACTTGACTTGATAGCGATCATTACGTCGCCAGCTTTCTGGGTTTCAGGCTTTAAAATCTTGTCCTTATCTACAACACCAACAGAGAAACCGGCAAGGTCATATTCATCGATAGGGTAGAAACCAGGCATTTCAGCAGTTTCGCCACCGATTAAAGCACAGCCTGCCTGAACACAACCTTCAGCAACGCCAGAAACAATCTGAGCAACCTTTTCAGGAATATTCTTGCCTACAGCAACGTAGTCAAGGAAAAACTGAGGCTTTGCACCACAGCAAATAATGTCATTAACACACATAGCAACGCAGTCAATACCAACTGTATCGTGCTTGTCGAGTAAAAATGCAATCTTAAGCTTTGTACCAACACCATCAGTACCTGAAACCAAAACAGGCTTATTGATGTCTGTCATATCAAGCTCGAAAAGTCCACCAAAACCGCCTAAACCTGATAAAACACCTGATGTCATTGTCTTTGCAACGTGTGACTTCATAAGCTCTACAGCCTTGTAACCTGCGGTTACGTCAACACCAGCTTCTTTGTAGCTTTCACTAAAACTCTTCATACTTTTCAATCCTTTCAAAATATATATTAATCTTCTTTGCCGTTCCAGCAATATGTACACAAATTACATTCATCAAGACCAATAGCCTCAACCGTACCCTTTAGCGACTGGAATTCAAGGGAGGTGAGCTTTAATCGCTTACATATTTCATTTCTGAGATTCTTACCACGCTGAGTATTTGTATCGCTGTATTCAGCAAGATATTTTTCGCCTTCATCGCCTTCAAACTCAAAAATGATCTTTCTTGCAATAAGCTCCAAAACTGAATTGCTACGTGAGAAATTCAGGTACTTGCAGCTGTGCATAATTGGAGGACAAGCAGAACGCATATGAACTTCCTTAGCGCCGTTTGCATATAAGAATTCAACAGTTTCTCTTAACTGTGTGCCTCTTACAATACTGTCATCAACAAATAAGAGCTTTTTACCTTCAATAAGCTCTCTTACAGGGATAAGCTTCATTTTAGCTACATGATTTCTCATCTTCTGACTCTGTGGCATAAAGCTTCGTGGCCATGTAGGAGTATATTTGATAAACGGTCTTGCAAAAGGAATGCCACTTCTGTTTGCATAACCTATAGCGTGAGGAACACCTGAATCAGGAACACCGCATACAAAATCGACATCTGGTAATGTGCCGTTTCTCATATCAAATTCAGCCATGATTTCACCATTGAGAGTTCTCATAGTTTCAACGGTTCTATCTTCATAAACTGAGTTTGGATAACCATAATATGTCCATAAGAATGAGCAAATCTTTAAATTTGAATTATCACCAGGATAAAGTGACTCATAGCCTGTTGCTCTGAGTTTTACAATTTCACCGGCATTTAACTCATAACACTTTTCATAACCTAGTTTTTCAAAAGCAAAAGATTCAAATGAAGCGCAATATCCATCTTCTCTCTTACCGATAATAATCGGTAATCTGCCATACTTGTCTCTTGAAGCTATAATACTGCCATCAGTATGAATGAGAAGTGATAGAGTACCAACAACTCTTTCCTGAGCATATTTGATACCATCAGTAAAATTATCCTTCTGAGCAATTAATGCACCGACAAGTGAGCTTATATTAACATTGCCATTTGACATAACCTCAAAGCTTGCTCTACCGCTTTGTAAAAGCTCTTCTCTGATCTCATCGGCATTGTTTATTGTTCCTACAACACATATTGAATAACTGCCAAATTTAGAACGAACAAGAATAGGCTGGGGATCTGAATCGGAAATACAACCTATACAGATATTGCCTTCCATGCTTTCAATATCCTTTTCAAACTTCGTTCTGAAAGGGGAGTTTTCAATACTGTGAAGATTTCTCTGGAAACCTTTGTTAACGGAATAAGCAGACATACCACCACGGCGGGTACCTAAATGGGAATGATAGTCTGTTCCGAAGAAAACGTCCACAATGCAGTCGTTAGTAGAAACTGCTCCAAAAAATCCACCCATAAAACAAATCTCCTAAAATTAAATATCAGCTAAAGCTTCTTCAAGCTTCTTTTCCTTGGCAATAACCTCGTCAATCATTTTCTGCTTTGAAGCCAAAAGCTTCTGTTCAAGATCAGGTTCTGAAAGAGCGAGCATCTGAATTGCTAATATTGCAGCATTCTTGGCGCCGTTCACAGCAACCGTAGCTACAGGAATACCAGAAGGCATCTGAACTGTTGCAAGTAATGCATCAAGACCTTCAAAAGATGATTTTATTGGAATACCAATTACAGGCAATGTTGTATGACCTGCGATTACACCAGCAAGGTGAGCAGCCATACCGGCAGCACAGATAATAACACCAAATCCATTTTCTCTGGCGCTTGAAGCAAATTTGCTTGCAAGCTCAGGTGTTCTGTGAGCAGACATTACATGAACCTCATAAGGTACACCATAGTTTTTAAGTTCAGCAATAGCATTCTTTACGATTGGTAAATCACTGTCTGAACCCATGATTACAGCAACTTTTTTCATAAAATACCTCCAGATAAATAAAAAAACTGCGACAAAGGCCGCAGTTATTTACAATAATGACGTACACTAATAAGCCCCATTGATTTAAATGAGGAAAATCTGTGTGACAATGAAAGAGAATTACCAAAAAAGGGAAGGGAGAATATATAATTTTCTGATAAAAATCGGTTAAACATACAGACTCCTCCTTAAATGTAAATCATAATATAATTGTATCTTATTTCGACAGAAAATTCAACTACTTATAATATAAAATTTAAAAGAAAAAGGTTTTAACAAATTGGTAAATTTGACTATTTATAATATGGAAAATAATGGATATATAATCAAAAGAAAAAAGCCACTCAAAAAGAGTGGCTTTAGTTTTACTTGTTTTCTGATTCGATAATGCCCTTGAGACCGCCTGCAAGACCAGCAATGCCCTGAATTTCGCTAGGGATAATAATCTTGGTAGCCTTACCATCAGCAGCCTTTGCAAAAGCTTCAAGGCTCTTGAGAGCGATAACTCTTTCGTTAGGATTAGCAGCGTTGAGTCTTTCAATACTGTCAGCGAGTGCCTTCTGAACGAGAGCAATAGCTTCAGCTTCACCCTGTGCTTCAAGAATCTTCTGTTCTCTTACGGCGTCAGCCTTGAGAACTAAAGCCTGCTTTTCAGCTTCAGCTCTGAGAATTTCAGCCTGTCTATCAGCTTCAGCTTTTAAAATCTTTGATTCCTTTTCACCTTCAGCAACAAGAACCTGAGATCTCTTTTCAGCTTCAGCCTGAATTACCTTTTCACGTCTTTCACGGTCAGCCTTCATCTGCTTTTCCATTACGTCCTGAATTTCGCGTGGTGGAATAATATTCTTAAGTTCAACTCTCTTTACCTTGATGCCCCAACGGTCTGTTGCTTCGTCAAGAGTCTTTGTAATAGAGCTGTTGATGTGGTCACGTGATGTGAGAATTGATTCAAGATCAAGGTCACCGATGATGTTTCTGAGTGTAGTAGCTGTAAGGTTTTCGATAGCTGCCAAAGGTCTTTCAACACCATAAGTAAACTGCTTTGCGTCTGTAACCTGGAAGAATACAACTGTATCAATCTTGATAATAACGTTTTCCTTTGTAATAACGTCCTGAGGTCTGAAGTCAACAACCTGTTCCTTGATAGTTACCTTCTTAGCGATCTTGTCGATGAAAGGGAACAATACATGTAAACCTGTGCCCCATGATGTTTTGTAAGTACCAAGTCTTTCAATTACATAAATGTAAGTCTGTGGTACAATTTTGATGTTTGAAATGATAATCAAAAGTGCGAGAATAAGAATGACTATAATTACGTATTCCATAATTTCCTCCTAAAATTATTCAGCAACAATCAGTGTTGTGCTGTCAATGTTTTTTACAATAACTGCGTGTCCCTCTGGGATGATTTCGCCGTTTTCACTTTTAGCCTGCCAGCTGACACCATCAAGAATAACTCTACCGGTCATTGCTGTTGCATTGATTTCTTCAGTTACTCTTGCAGTTTTACCGATATCAAGCTCATAGTTTGTTGAAACGGTTTTGAGAGAAATAACCTTTTTTACAAAAGGTCTTGTTGCAATAAGTAATACTACGCTTAAAATGAAGAATATCAAAAGCTGTGCTGAGAATGATAAATCAGTAAGCGCAAAGAACATTGTAATCAATGCACTAAGTGAAAACCAGATCGACACAAGTTGAACTGACATTGCTTCAACTACTGCGGTGATTGCAAACAATACTCCCCAGAAAATTACATATCCTAACATAATTTCTCCTTTCTGCTGAATAATCAGCAATTACAGATGTTCTCAAAATTTAAATTTTGATGTTTTTCTCTGTATGTTCATAGTATAACATAGTTTATTAAAAACTACAAGTATCAAATTTGATGATTTTCAGACAAATTTGACCGAAAAATCTCTAATTTTCTGAATAACTACTCAGAAATCAGTGTAAAATAACAAATCGCGTGCTGAAATATCCCTTATATGCTTTAAAATTCTATCATAATCTTTAAAAATCTCAATAATACTAAAGATATGAATAAACGATGTACTTGTTACAGCTAAAAAACAATATAAAAATCAAAATTATCTTGAATAGTTATTCAATTAATGATATAATAAATTAAATATAAATTGTTTAATACTAGGATGGTTTGTATGAAAAGATGGGAATTAGCAAAGCAGAATGAATCCATTTACAGAGAACTTTTAGTGAGAACTGATATAAATTCACTTTGTGCGAGTGTGTTATCTTCGAGAGGGTATGATAGTATTGATAAAATTACAGATTTTTTAAATGCTTCTGAGTTGGAAGATCCATTTTCCTTGATTGATATGGATAAGGCTGTAGATGCAATTACCAGTGCTGTAGAGAATGGTGAACTTATTTGTATTTACGGTGACTACGATTGCGATGGTATTACTGCAACAGTAATTTTATATAACTATCTTGAAAATATGGATGCTTGTGTTATGTACTATATTCCTGAACGTGAAGAGGGATATGGTCTGAACAATTCAGCGATTGACAAGATGAAAGAGAACGGTGTAAAGCTTATAATTACAGTTGATAATGGTATTTCTGCAATTGATGAAGCTGAATATGTTTATCAATGTGGTATGTCTTTGATTATTACTGATCACCACCAACCTTCTTCTGTGCTTCCGAAAGCAGATGCGATAATAAATCCTCATAGATCAGATTGTACATCTGCATTTAAAGACCTTTGCGGTGCAGGCGTCGCTTTCAAGTTATGTGCTGCTCTTGATGGCGGCAACTATGATGCTGTTATGGAGCAATATTCTGATTTAATCACTATTGCAACGGTGGCTGACGTTGTTCCGTTAAAAAGTGAGAACAGATCAATTGTTAAAAATGGATTACAGCTCATATCGAACTCTGAAAATCCGGGACTTGTTTCTTTGATTGATAAATGTGGTTTTTCAGATAAGCCTATAAATGCCACTTCAATTGCGTTTGGAATTGCTCCTAAAATCAACGCTTCCGGCAGATTTGGTTCACCGTTAGCTGCTGTTAAAACATTCTTAGCTGATGATCCTGATGATGCCGATGATTTAACTGAGCATCTTATGAATTTAAATAATCTCAGAAAGAATAAAGAAACAGAAATAATCGACAGAATTCTTTGTGAGATAAATAATAATCCTTCAATTTTAAATGAAAAGGTACTAATTTTCAGTGGCGAAGGCTGGCATCATGGAGTAATAGGAATTATCGCAAGTAAGCTTGTAGAAATGTTTTCAAAGCCATGTATAATTATTTCTGTTGATGGTGAAATTGCGAGAGGTTCCGCCAGAAGTTTTAAGGGCTTTAATATTTTTGAATGCTTTGAATTCTGTAGCTCGATGCTTGTAAAATATGGCGGTCATGAGTGCGCTGGCGGTCTGACAATTGAAAGTAAACTTATATCTCAGTTTGCTCAGAAAGTAGCTGAATTTGCTGATAGAATTGTCAAAATGCCAAGATATTCAATAATGGTTGATAAAGTTCTGAGAAGTACTGATGTTACTGTTGAAAATATTCAATCGCTTGAAATACTTGAACCTTATGGTGAGGATAATCCTCAACCTGTTTTTGCAGTGGTTGGCGCAAAGATTATGAAGATAATTCCGTTATCTAGTGGTAAATACGCGCGACTTGAGCTGCTTTATGATAACGCAAATATGTCTGCTTTACTTTTTTCTGCAGGGCCTGACGATTGTGGTCTTGCGGTTAATGATATAGTTGATATGCTTGTTACTCTTGAAATCAGTAATTTCAATTCAAGGCAGACTTGTGTTTTAAAAATCAAGGATTATAGACATCATTCAATTGTTCAGGATAAATACTTTGCGGCCAAGGATTGTTATGAATGCATTCAACGAAATCAGCCTATTGATGAAAAGCTTAAAGCTATTATCAAGCCTTCGGTTGATGAACTAAAAGTACTGTTTGATTATATTTCAAAAAAAGTAAAAACTATTTCTATTGATGCTTTATTTGCAAAAATCACAAATAGCAGGTTCAATTATTGTAAATTCCGCAATTGTCTGGATATATATTGCGAGCTAGGTTACATTAAGATAAATCATGCATACAACACTATTACATATTTTGAAAAATCATTCGAGAATTCAGAAATATACAAGAAATTACAGGCTTTATAAATGAAAGAGGTAAGCTTTATGGAAGAAACAATTTATACTATAGATATGTTGATCCAGAAGATTTTAGACGGTGAGCGTCAGTATGACCTGAGTAAGATATTATCTGCTTATGAAGTAGCAAATAAGATGCATGATGGTCAGAAAAGAACTTCCGGTGAGCCTTACATATCACATCCTCTGGCAGTTGCGTTTATATTGCTTGAGCTTGGTATGGATACTGACACTATCTGTGCGGCTATCCTGCACGATGTAGTTGAAGATACAGATTATTCAATTGAAGAGCTTTACAGACATTTCGGTAACGATATAGCTGCGCTTGTTGATGGAGTTACAAAACTCAAAAATCTTCCTATCAATACTAACACTAAGGAAGAACAGCAGGCTGAGAATGTAAGAAAGATAATTCTTGCGATGTCTGAAGATATAAGAGTAATCATTATCAAGCTCTGTGACAGGCTTCATAATATGAGAACTCTTGCGTGCCGACCTGAAGAAAAGCGAAGACAGACTGCTCATGAAACAATGAATATTTACGCTCCGTTAGCTCATCGTCTTGGTATCAGAGCGGTTAAGGAAGAGCTTGAGGATTTAGCTTTTCAGTACCTTGATCCGTATGCATGGACAGAAATTGAAAATCTTCTTGAAAAAAGCAAAGATGAAAGAGATGAGTTCATTCAGACTATCAAAGGAAGAATTGCTCATAGATTACAGCAGGATTTTGACCCTGTTCCGACTATTGAGGGCAGAGTTAAAAGCCTTTATGGCATCTATAAAAAGCTTTATATTGACGGAAAGAACTTTGAGCAGATATATGATAAGTATGCAGTTCGTATAATTGTAAACACTGTAACTGAATGTTACAATGTTTTAGGTATTATTCACGACCTTTTTACACCGATTCCAAACAGATTCAAGGACTATATTTCTACACCAAAGCCGAATATGTATCAATCTTTGCATACAACGGTTATTGGCAGAGAGAGTATTCCTTTCGAAGTTCAGATAAGAACCTGGGAAATGCATCATACAGCAGAACTTGGTATCGCTGCTCACTGGAAGTATAAAGAGGGAATTCAGGGTAAAGACAAGTTTGAAAACAGACTTGCGTGGATTCGCCAGATCATTGAAGCTCAGCAGGAATCTGATGACGTTGAAGAAATTGTTCGTACAATAAAGAATGATTTGGCACCAGAAGATGTTTATGTATTTACCCCTAAGGGTGATATGATTTCTTTGCCTATAGGCTCTACAATTATTGACTTTGCGTATGCTATCCATACTCAGGTCGGTAATAAGATGATGGGCGCTAAGGTTGATAAGAAAATGGTTCCGTTTGATTATAAGATCAAAACCGGTGAAATCGTTGAAATTGTAACATCAAACGCTCAGAATCATGGTCCTAACAGAGCGTGGCTCAATATGTGCCGCACCAATGAAGCAAAATCAAAAATCAGATCATGGTTTAAAAAAGAAAGACGTGAAGAGAATATAATTCAGGGTAAAGAGGAGCTTGAAAGAGAATTCAGAAGGAACTTTATAAGAGTTCCTGAAGAAGACCTTGCTGATTTTCTTGCTCTTGATATGAAACGCCATAATTGCGCAACTCTTGATGATTTCTTTGCATCTATCGGTTATGGAGGCGTATTGCTTTCAAAGATTATTCAGCGCTTGAAGGATGAATATCTGAAGAAATACGTTAATATTCAATCTCCGACCACACCACAGTCAGTTGAAGAATTTAATGAAAAGAAGAAAGCTCAGAAACCAAGAAGCAGAAGCTCATCGGGCGTAATGGTAGATGGAATAGATAACTGTGTTGTAAAGTTTTCGCAGTGCTGTAATCCTCTTCCTGGTGATGATATTATCGGCTTTGTAACAAGAGGTCATGGTGTTTCAATCCATAAAAAAGACTGTATCAACTATATAAATCAGAAGGATTCAAAATTCAATGAGGGTAGATGGATAACTGTTTTATGGGATAACGAAGAAACTCAGGTTGCAGATACAAGTACATATTTCAAGGCCTCGCTTGATATTCTTGCTCTTAACAGAATGAATCTATTTGCAGATATTTCAGCACTCTTGGCCTCAATAAGAATTCCTCTTCATGAGGTTATGGCTAGAGAACTTAAAAACGGCAATTCACTTATATCAATTATTGTTGGTGTAGCCAGTGTTGAGCAGCTTAGTGGTATAATTAACCGTCTTAATAAAATTGAAGGCGTTATTTCTACAGAAAGAAGCGGAAAATAGCGGTGTAAAGGTGCTCACTTTACACTGTTGAGAAAGGAAAATAAAATGAAAGTCAGAATTTTATCATCTATGGGAAGCTTTGCAACAAATTGCTATATCGTTTCAAATAATAATGAAGCAGTTATTGTTGACGCTCCGTGTAATGCAGAATTCATATACAGAAAAGTTACTGACGATGGTTTGAAGCTAAGTGCGATTTTACTCACACATGGTCATCTTGATCATATTGGTGCTGTTTCAGAACTTGTGAAGCTGACCGGTTGTAAAGTGTATATTCATGCTCTTGATGCTTCAAAGCTTTGTGATGATTATCTTAATCTCTCTGAATATTTCGGCTTCAGGGAAGGCATTGAGCATTTTGCTGATGCTATTTCTGTTCATGATGGTGATAAAATAAAAGAAATTGGTCTTGAATTCGAAGTAATTCATACTCCTGGTCACACATCTGGCAGCGTCTGCTTTAAGATCGATGATATATTATTCACGGGTGATACTTTATTTGAGTCTTCAATTGGTAGAACAGATATGCCTGATGGTAATTCTTCTGCACTTACAAGGTCGTTGGAATTGATTTCTGCTTTTGATAAGAATTATAAGATATATGCAGGCCATGGCGGATTAACTGACCTTGAAACCGAAAAAATGACAAACCATTATCTTGGAGCAAGTTTCTATGACATTAATTTTTAATTCAAATCCTTTTAAATATGAGATAGAAGCGGTTGTCAAGCTGTTTTTACCTGCACAGAGCTTTAACTTTGTTTTTGATGACAGAGAATATAAAATTGGCTGTATTGATGACTATTGTGAAATCTCTCTTGATGAAGATGCTGACAAATATAAAGTTTCTGTTGAAGCGATGTACAATGAGCTTGGTGTTGATAGGTCAGCTGAAATTTTAAAATCTTCTGACGATAATGAGAAAAATCTCAAGCAATGCGAACTTGAGGCTGCAAGAATGCTGTTTGAGTGTCTTGCTGAAATTTTTGAAGAAGAAAGCGAATGGGGAATACTTACAGGCGTAAGACCTGTAAAAAGGGTAAATGAGCTTTTAGATAAGGGTTATGATTATCCAAAGATTTATGCTGAACTTCATCAGAAATTTTTTGTTTCTCCAAAAAGAATTGATATTGCGTATAAAACTGCTATTTCTCAAACAAAAGCTTTGTCTCGATTAGAAAGCAACAGCTTTTCACTATATATTTCAATACCATTTTGTCCTACTCGCTGTTCTTACTGCTCGTTTATTTCTCAGGAAGCTGATAAGAATAATAAGCTTATGGGTGAATATGTTCAAAAGCTTTGTAAGGAGATCAGGTATACCGGTAAAAAGGCATCCGAATATGGTTTAAGATTAGATACAATATATATCGGTGGCGGTACACCTACTACTTTAGAACCTGTATATCTTGATACTATAATGAAAACTATCGCCGAATCGTTTGATACAAGCTTTTTAAGTGAATATACGGTAGAAGCTGGCAGACCAGACACTATAACCGAAGAGAAACTGCGAGTTATTAAGGAAAATGGTGCGCAGAGAATCAGTATTAATCCGCAAACACTTAATGATGATGTCTTAGTGAGTATTGGAAGAAAGCATACGGTCGAGCAATTCTACAAAGCATTTGAAATTGCAAGAAAAGTTGGTTTCAAGTGCATAAATACTGATATTATTGCAGGGCTTACATCGGATACAGTTGACAGCTTTAAAAATACTCTTGATGAGATAATAAAGCTTTCTCCTGAAAATATTACCGTGCATACTCTTTCTATAAAGAGAGCTGCAAATCTCGTTAATAAGTCTGATGAGGTTATAAATAACCCTGCTAAAGAAATGGTTGAATATTCACTTAAAGTACTCAGTGAAAATGAATATCTGCCATATTATCTTTATAAACAGAAGAATATGCTCGATAATCTTGAAAATATTGGCTGGACTAAAGAGGGATATGAAGGACTTTACAACATTTATATAATGGAAGAGGTTCAGAATATTATTGCTTTAGGTTCAGGTGCATCATCAAAGGTTGTAACCGATGATGATATTCACAGAGTATTTAATTTCAAGCTACCACTTGAGTATATAAATAATTTTGATAAAATGCTTGCTAAGAAAGATGAAATTTTTGAATTGATTGGAAATCGTAATAATGAAGAAAAATAAGTCCTTTGATTTACCTGTAAAAAAGAACGATATAATCGAGCTTGAGATTAGCGGTATGACTAACGAAGGAAATGGTGTTGGCAGATATGAAAATGTTGCTGTATTTGTACCATTTACCGCTATAGGTGATAAGATAAAATGCAGAATAGTAAAACTTGAAAAGACCTTTTGCTATGGAATTATTGAAAGCTTTATGAATGAATCTGATGATAGAATAGCGTCTGACTGCGAGGTTTATTCAAAATGCGGTGGATGTGCTTTCAGACACATTACATACGAAAGTGAATCAAAAATCAAAGAAACTTTTGTAAAAGATGCTTTTTCAAGGATAGGTAAAATTGATTTTGAATTTGATGCTATTTTAAATGCTGAGAATACTTGTTTTTACAGAAATAAATGCCAGTATCCTGTATGTGATGAAAATGGGGTAGCTATCGCAGGCTTTTACTCAAAGCGTTCACACAGAGTAGTGCCATATATTGACTGTAAGCTTCAACCGGAAATCTTCAGAAGTATTGTAAAAGATATAATTGATTATCAGAACAAAAACAATATCAAGGCTTATAATGAGCTTGATAACAGCGGTTTATTGCGTCATATTTTTATCAGAAAAGGTTATTATACAAATGAAATAATGGTTGGACTTGTAGTTACAAAAAACTGTCATTTGGAGTATAAGCCACTTTCTGATGAACTTATGAGCAAGTATAGCGAAATCAAATCAGTAATGCTTAATATAAATTCTGAAAATACAAATGTTATTCTCGGTAAAAAAACTTTGCTACTTGCAGGAAGAGAATACATTGAAGATATTATGTGTGAAAAGCGTATAAAGCTTTCATTGCAGTCATTTTATCAGGTGAATACCCATCAGGCTGAAAAACTTTACTCTATTGCTGCGGAATATGCACAACTAAGTGGTAATGAAACGCTTATAGATTTATATTGCGGTGCGGGTACGATAGGGCTTTCAATGTCTGATAAGGTCAAAAAGCTTATCGGTGTTGAGGTTGTTCCTCAGGCAGTTGATAATGCAAAGGAAAATGCAAAGCTCAATAATGTTTCAAATGCAGAATTTATATGCGCAGATGCAGGTCAGGCGGCGTTGATGCTTGAAAATAATAATACAAAGCCAGATGTTGTAATTCTTGACCCGCCAAGAAAGGGCTGTGATTTGCAGACTATCGAATCTGTCTGTGCGATGAATCCTGATAGAATTGTAATGATTTCATGTAATCCTGCAACTGCTGCACGAGATGCAAAAATCTTTGCCGAAAAAGGATATAATATAAAAAAGGGTAGGGCAGTTGATTTGTTTCCAAGAACTACGCACGTTGAAAGTGTTGTTTGTTTGAGTAGGGAAAAGGCCGACGATTATGTCCGCATTTCGGTTCAGACGAAGGACTTGAAAACAAAGGCGAACTGACTGACAAACTTGAATTTGACATATAAATATAGCTATTATAGGGAGGTTTTCAATGAGGCTATTTCATGTTAGCGAAGAAGCAAATATCGAAGTTTTCTATCCACGAACCCCTGAGCGCAATGATTTAGATAAGAATATTGGCCTAGTATGGGCTATTGATGAAGAAAGACTTCCTAATTTCTTAACTCCAAGAGATTGCCCAAGGGTTGCATATCATATTGGCAAAAACACTAGCGAAGTTGATAAAAAGAGATTTTTCACTTCATCGTCAATCAAGCATACAGTTATAATTGAAAGCGATTGGTTTAACAGGATGAAGGATACCACATTATATTTGTATGAGTTCGATACAAGCGATTTTGAATTACAAGATGAAATAGCTGGATATTATATTTCAAAAACACCGCAAGTACCCATAGCGAAGCATAAAGTTATAGATATGTTTTCGGAGTTAATGGCAAGAAATGTTGAAATCCGAGTGGTAGATAACTTGTGGGACATTGCCGATAGAATTAAATCTTCCACGCTTAATTGGTCTTTATGCAGAATGAAAAATGCTAAACCTAAATCGGAATACTGATAAATATCAAACAGATAAATTCCAATATATCAAACACCGTGGTAGACTCCCTACCTAAAGGGACAACTGTTGAATGTGTGACACTTTTGAAGCGTCAGATCGATGTGCATGCAATGAGATTAGATCCTGCGCCGTTTGAAATGATAAAAAGCGGTATTAAAACTATTGAGCTTCGTTTATTTGATGAAAAGCGTCAGCAAATTAAAACAGGAGATGCGATAGTTTTTACAAATAATGTAAACGGAGAAACTCTTAATGCCAAAGTTGCAAAGTTGCATAGGTTTAATTCTTTTAAAGAATTATATCAATCATTGCCGCTGC
>CALBJC010000021.1 GCA_937892655.1 uncultured Clostridia bacterium
GAGCGGAACTTTCGGTATCATTACCGGCAGAACGACATGCCGACACACAGAAAAGCAAGGCAAAGGAAACAGTCAGAAAATATCCTGCTTCTTATCAGGGATTTGTACGGTATATGAGAAGGACGGCAGGTTTTCCCGCGTATATCAGGTCACAGGCAGTGTATTTTTCTTCCGGAGAAGATAAGTTTCACGATATGTTGGAGGAATTAAAGAAAGCAGAACATTTTATTTTTCTGGAATATTTTATTATTGAGCAGGGAGAAATGTGGAATGCTATTCTGGAAATATTAAAAGAAAAGGCAGGAGAAGGGGTAGATGTGAGAGTCATGTATGATGGTATGTGCTCTTTGACACAGCTTCCTTACAGATATCCGAAAAAATTAAAAAAATTTGGTATTAAGGCTAAGATGTTTGCTCCTATTGTTCCGTTTTTGTCCACCACTCAGAATAACAGAGACCACAGAAAAATTTTGGTTATTGACGGCAAGGTGGCTTACACCGGCGGGGTAAATCTTGCAGATGAATATATAAACAAAAAGGCAGAGTTTTAAAACTCTGCCTTTCTTTTATTAAATTTCAGCAAGCTTCTTATACTGTGCCTTGAGAGCAGGGTAGATTTCTCTGTAAAGCTGATAGTATTTTTCATACTGCGGTACATTTTCTTCGATAGGGTTCTGTACCTTGTCAGTCTTTATAATACCCTTGCAAGCCTCAGGAACGCTTGAGTAGATACCGGCACCAACTGCTGCAAGTATTGCAACGCCAAGTGCCGGGCCTTCCTTTGAAGCAACTGTTTTTACAGGGCAGTTGTAAAGGTCAGCGAGCATTGAGCGCCATAATGGTGATGAGCCGCCGCCGCCGCAAGCCATCATATCAGAAACATTGATATTCATTTCTCTGAATACCTCAATGCAGTCTCTGAGTGAGTATGAAACGCCTTCCATAACGGCTCTGAGCATATCGCGCTTTGTGTGAATAGCTGAAAGACCAAAGAATACGCCACGTGCATTTGGATCTAAGTGAGGAGTTCTTTCACCCATAAGATATGGCAGATATAAAAGCTTGTCAGCGCCGACTGGCACCTTTTCAGCCTGCTTATCCATAAGGTAGTATTCATCAACGCCCATAAGTCTGGCAGTATCCTTTTCAGCCTGACAGAAGTTGTCTCTAAACCACTTGAGCGAAAGACCTGCACCCTGAGTAACACCCATAACATGCCAAGTGTTTGGAACTGCAGCACAGCATGTATGAACTCTGCCCTTAGGGTCGATAGAAACCTTTGATGTATGTGCAAATACAACGCCTGATGTACCGATAGTAGTAAATGCCTTACCGTCTTCAACAACGCCAGTACCAACAGCGGCTGCAGCGTTATCGCCCGCACCGCCTACAACGATAGTACCTTCGCAAAGACCTGTAGCCTCAGCCATAGCCTTTGTAAGTGTGCCTGTAACCTCGCAGGATTCGTAAACCTTGCCGAGAGTGCTCTTATCAATACCCATAAGTGAGATAAGCTCATCTGACCACTTTCTGTTTGCAACGTCAAGAAGCTGCATACCTGAAGCGTCAGAAACCTCTGTTGCGTATTCGCCTGTGAGAATAAATCTGATATAGTCCTTTGGAAGTAAAATCTTTCTGCACTTTTCAAAGTTTTCAGGTTCGTTGTTTTTAACCCATAAGATTTTTGCGGCTGTCCAGCCTGTTAGGGCAGGGTTTGCAGAAATTTCAATCAGCTTCTTTTCGCCGATGTTTTCGTTCATCCATTTTACTTCATTAGCTGTTCTCTGGTCGCACCAGATGATTGAAGGACGGATAACCTTGTTGTCGCCATCGAGCATTACAAGACCGTGCATTTGACCTGAAAGACCGATACCCTTGACATCTTCCTTCTTGACACCGCTCTTTGCCATAACAGCCTTGATGGTGTTTACAGCAGCGTCAGCCCAGTCAGCAGGGTCTTGCTCTGCATAACCGTTCTTTGGCTGATACATAGGATATTCAATAGTATGAGAAGCAATAACAGTACCAATTTCGTCAAATAAAACTGTCTTTGTACCGCTAGTACCGATATCAACGCCGATAATATATGCCATAATATTCATTCCTTTACTATGTATTCAAAATAAGACCGACAAATAATCGTCGGCCTTATTTTTCGTTTGGGATTAGAGATTAAACATAATTGAGTTGAGGATATTTTCTAAGTATTCCTGTCTGCCTGATGAGAGTGAGTCAACAACCTCGCCCTTTTCAAGAGCATACTTTTCAAGATCAGCCATTGTAGCCTTGCCTGAAATGATGTCAGCACCGATACCTGTTGTCCATGAAGCATATCTGTCTTCAACAAACTTGTCGATTCTGCCGTCGTCGATCATCTTCTGAGCGATCTTGAGACCAAGAGCAAATGCATCCATACCTGCGATATAGCTGTGGAAGATATCTTCAAGCTCGTATGAGCCACGTCTTGCCTTAGCGTCAAAGTTAAGACCGCCGTTTACAAAGCCGCCTGCCTTGATAACTTCATACATACAAAGAGCTGTTTCATAAACGTTTGTAGGGAACTGGTCTGTATCCCAGCCAAGAAGTGTATCGCCCTGGTTAGCGTCGATTGAACCGAATACGCCGTTATCTCTAGCAACTCGAAGCTCATGCTGGAATGTGTGCTGAGCGAGTGTTGCGTGGTTAGCTTCGATGTTCATCTTGAAATCCTTGTCAAGATTATACTTTCTCAAAAAGCCGAGAACTGTAGCTGTATCAAAGTCATACTGATGCTTTGTTGGTTCCTTTGGCTTAGGTTCGATGTAGAAATCGCCTGTGTAGCCGATTGAACGAGCATAGTCAACTGTCATTCTCATAAGTCTTGCCATGTTGTCCTGCTCTAAAGCCATATTTGTGTTGAGGAGAGTTTCGTAACCTTCTCTACCGCCCCAGAATACATAACCTGTACCGCCGAGCTTTACTGTAGCTTCAACAGCCTTCTTGATCTGAGCTGCAGCATAAGCAAAAACGTCAGCTGAAGGTGATGTACCAGCACCGTGCATAAATCTTGGGTGGTCAAAGCACTTAGCAGTACCCCATAAGCACTTCTTTGTAGGGTCCTGTGCCATCTTCTGTGCAACGTAATCTACGATTTCATCAAACTTTTCGTTAGTTTCTTTGAGTGTGCCGAATTCTGGAGATAAATCTCTGTCATGCCAGCAGAAGTAGTCAATTGAGAGCTTATCCATAATTTCAAAAGCAGCGTCAACCTTAGCGCGAGCCTTTGCCATAGCGTCAGTTTCGCCCCATGTCTTATCTGTTGTGCCGCAACCGAACATATCTGTACCGTCGCCGCCCATTGTATGCCACCATGAAAGAGCAAACTTGAGCTGTTCTCTCATAGTCTTACCGCCAACTACTTCGTCCGGGTTATAGTATTTAAATGCAAGTGGGTTAGTAGAGGATGGACCCTCATACTGGATTTTACCTATGTTCTTGAAAAATTCAGCCATAGTAATTACCTCCGATAATTTAAATTCAAATTTCCGTTGCCAGTTTTTGATCTGACATTGTTTGCTCAAAAACGTCAAGCAAACGATTACATAATAAATTTTACACTAGTTTTCTAAAAATGTCAATCACCTTTTTATAGTTTTTAACAAATTTTCGGTGATAAATTTTGTAATGAATAATGAACGGATTTTATTGGAAATTACGGGGCAGAGGGTTTGTACTTATTATATATAAAGGTAGATATATTTTTGTGGAAAATTTTGTGAAAAAAGTTTTTGATTACCTCTTGACAAATGTACACTAATTTGGTATACTTAAATCACAGGATAAAACAAGGCTCAAAAACGAGCCAAACAGAGTAAAGAATTTAAAGATTAAAAACTTATATTACAGGAGGAAATCAATATGAAAAAATACGTTTGCGCAATCTGCGGTTATGTTCACGAAGGTAATGAAGCGCCTGAAGCTTGCCCAC
>CALBJC010000022.1 GCA_937892655.1 uncultured Clostridia bacterium
AGAGGACTTGGAATAAGTCTTTGCTCCGGCGTTTTTATAGTACCACTGATATTTCAGCCCTGTACCGGTTGCCTTGACGGTGACACTGACAGTTTTGTTATTGGCTGCATTGGCATCCTTTGGCTGGGAGGTGACTGTCAGCTTGAATATCATAATGTGGGAACGCAGTTCAGGATAGGCATAGCTGCTGGAACCGCCCATTGTCCAGACTTTATTAAAATCAAAGTTTTCTATATTGCAATACTGCAAAGCTAAATATTCTAAATTTTCAAGTTCTTCAACCATTATCTCATAATAGCTATTTAAATATTCTTTTGAAAAAGTTAATAATACTTCTTTGTTTTATTCTTTCTCATTCCTGCATGAATGCCGTTTGCAGAAAAACCTTTTGCAGCACAAACACCGCCATCAACATATTTATAGCCATCAAATTCAATTAATTTTACACTTTTGTTATTCATAAATATTCCTTCTGTCTATTTTCTTTTAAAAGTCTTTTTTATAACAAGCTCTACCCCTGCATTAACAGCTCTTTTCTCATCAAAATCAACTTTTATTACAAAAGGCATAAAGTCTACAATTTTGAAAAAACATTCAGCGTTAAACTGAGGATAGTAGTAGTTTAAAATTGTACTCAAAGCAGTACCATGAGTAGCAATTACTATATTCTTATTTTTGTTTTCATCTAAAATCTTTTCAAGCGCTTTGATATTTCTTTTCTGAACATCAAAAAGACATTCACCGTCTAAAATATGATACGAAAAATCTTCCCATTGATTCTTTATAAATTCAAAAAAGTTTTCACCGTGCCACATACCGGCGTTTCTTTCTCTCAAGTCATCTATTGTATTAATTACAAGCCCTGACTTCTTAGAAAAATCAGCAACAGTATCCATACTCCTTTTGTATGGACTCGAAAAGATAATGTCAATTTGTTTATCAGATAAAACTTCAGTTACCATCAAAGAGTCTTTAACGCCCTCGTCAGTAAGCGGTCTTGACTTATCATCTCTTATTGATGAATCAGGCTGAGCATGACGGACAAAATATACTGATGTCATTATTCAAGACCTGTCTTTTCGTCAATACCCATCATAATATTCATACACTGAATAGCTGCACCTGACGCACCTTTACCAAGATTATCAAGCTGAGCAGCAACAAGGCATCTGTCATTATCACCGAATACGTAGATTCTCATCTTATTAGTTCCGCAAAGAGTATTCGCTGGTAAGAACCCATCTGCTAAAGTTTCAGTACCACCAAATTCCATAACTTCTACAAAATATTCATCCTTGTAGTGATCTTTGAGAATTTCCCATACCTTTTCAGAGTTCACTCTTTTTGCAAGTGTTCTCAGATGAAGCGGAACTGATACAACCATACCGTTGTAATAGTCATCAACAATAGGGTTGAAAATAGGAACATATGAAAGACCTGAGATAGTCATCATTTCCTTCTGATGCTTGTGAGTCTGTGATAAAGCATACTGTCTAGGAGAATTAAAAGAATATGGCTTATCCTCACCTTCATAAACAGCGATTGCCTTTTTACCGGCACCACTGTAACCTGAAACCGCAAAACAGCTTACTGGATGAAATGGCGCCATAAGCTTTGACTGTACTAATGGGTATACACAGCTTATAAAACCACTAGCATAACATCCAGGTACTGCAACTCTCTTTGAAGAAGCGATCTTTTCTCTGTGAGCCTTAGAAAGCTCAGGTAAACCATAAGCCCAGTCAGGGTTTGTTCTATGAGCTGTAGAAGCATCAATTATCTTAGTATTTGGATTTTCGCAAAGTGATACCGATTCAATGGACGCTACATCAGGCAAACACAAGAAAGTATAATCAGACTCATTGATAAGTCTCTTTCTTTCGTTTATATCCTTACGCTTCTCTTCATCAATAAGCAAAATTTCAATGTCATCTCTGTTAGCAAATCTCTCATATATCTGAAGACCGGTTGTGCCTTCCTTACCATCAATAAAAATCTTTGGCTTGCTCATAATCAAACATCCTTTCTTAGTTTATTCTTCTCATTATTCTACATACTTTTCTATTTAATTGCGTTTTTTACATATTCAATCTGCTTTATAACGCTCTCCGGTGCAGGGCCGCCGTAAACCTTACGCTGATTTACGCAGGTATCAAGGCTGATAGCATCATACACATCGTTATCAAAGCTTTCGGATAAGAGCTTATATTCTTCAAGAGGAAGAGTTTCAAGGGTAAGCTCTTTTTCTAAACAGATAGCAACAAGTCTGCCTGTAATCTTATACGCATCTCTGAATGGCATACCCTTCTTAACAAGATAATCAGCACAATCTGTAGCATTGATAAAGCCCTTAGCAGCAGCATTTCTCATATTCTGAGGAATTACTCTCATTGTTGCAAGCATAGGAATAAATGTTTTAAGACAAAGCTTTACTGTATCAACAGCATCAAAGATAGCTTCCTTATCCTCCTGCATATCCTTATTATACGCAAGAGAAATACCCTTCATCATTGTAAGGAGTGTCTGTAAATCACCATAAACTCTACCTGTTTTACCTCTGATAAGCTCTGTTACATCAGGATTCTTCTTCTGAGGCATAATTGAGGAGCCAGTTGAGTAAGCATCATCAAGCTCAATAAACTTAAATTCCCATGAGCACCAAAGAATAATTTCTTCAGAGAATCTTGATAAATGCATCATAAGAATTGAAATTGCGCTACAAAGCTCTATACAGAAGTCTCTGTCAGATACGCCATCAAGTGAATTCTGAGTAATTTCAGAAAATTCGAGTAATTCACAGACTCTCTGTCTGTTTATAGGATAAGTAGTTGTTGCCAAAGCACCACTACCCAAAGGCATAAAGCTCATTCTCTTTATTGTATCTTCAAGTCTTCCCTTGTCTCTCAAAAGCATATTTGCGTATGCCATAAGATGATGTGCAAATGTAATCGGCTGAGCACGCTGAAGATGAGTGTAGCCAGGCATAACAGTATTTAAATTAGCCTCAGCGAGTACGGTAATCGTTTCAATGAGTTCCTTTACAAAATCAATGATTGTCTTTGTTTCATCAAGAAGATACATTCTGATATCCAAAGCTACCTGGTCATTTCTTGATCGAGCCGTATGTAAGCGCTTGCCTGCATCGCCGATACGCTTTGTAAGCTCAGCCTCAATAAACATATGAATATCCTCAGCAGTCATATCAAAGGTAAGCTTTGAATTTTCTATATCCGCAAGAATTCCCTGCAAGCCTTCAATGATCTTATCGCTGTCTTCACGACTGATAATACCACATTCGCCAAGCATTGTAGCATGAGCTATTGAGCCCTTAATATCATGCTTATACATTCTTGCGTCAAAGGAAATTGAAGAATTAAAATCATTTACCCTTTCATCAACTTCCTTTGAAAATCTTCCTGCCCACATTTTTGAAGCCATTGTATTTTTTCCTCTCTTTCAACACATTTCAAAGTGTTTTGAAAAAAGACAAATCGTACCACATACCATTTTGGGGTGGTATGGGTACTTATGTCTGAAATATATTAGTTATTTTTCTTCTTTGCTAAGTAATGCAAAGATGTAAGTGCTAAAATCAGATAGATTGCTGCACCTACGAGCATAGCTACAAGATAGATAGCCATTGTTGATTCGCTCTCAATTGCTTCTTCAAGCTGTTCAAGCTTCTTTTCGGTAATGCCGTAATCTTCAGGATCAGCAAAAGTAAGATCAATATCGCCATACTCTTTAATGAGCTTTGAAGAAAAGCTGAGCGCATTATTGAATTTCATGCCCGCAATCATCAGAACAGAAGCAATCATCATAAAGAATGTTCTTGCAACTATGCTGATTTTTTTGCAGAAATCCTTGGCTACAAAGCTTAATACTAAAGCAATCAACGAGCCTACAAAACCAACATAATACATATTTGTTGATAATACAAGCGCAGAAACTGTATCTTCATCAAGTAAATCGTCTGAAGAGAACGCAGAACCAATAATAGATATAACCGCTACAAGAAGAGCAATACCTGTAATAATTATTGCAAATCTGAAAACTAAAGCTATTATTTTCTTCTTGTCCATTTTAGTATCCTCAAAAATTACTTGTTGTTTCTCTTCTGATCGAGCTTTGCCTTAACCTTGATTGGAAGACCAAAGAGGTTGATAAAGCCAGCACTATCCTTCTGATCGTAAACATCATCTTCATCAAATGTAGCTACTTCTTCATCATAGAGAGTGTATGGAGATGTAACACCAGCATTGATAATGTTACCCTTGTAGAGCTTGAGCTTAACGTCACCTGTAACTGTTTCCTGAGTTTTGTCAACAAATGCTGTCAAAGCTTCACGAACAGGTGTATACCACTGACCGTTGTATACTAAATCTGCAAAGTCAATAGCAAGCTTCTGCTTCATTCTCTGAGTCATCTTATCAAGAGTAATTGTTTCCAGAACTTCGTGAGCATGGTAAAGAATTGTACCACCCGGAGTTTCATATACGCCTCTTGACTTCATACCAACAAGACGGTTTTCAACGATATCAGCAAGACCGATACCATTTGCACCACCGATTTCGTTGAGCTTGTAAATCATATCTACGCTATCCATTTCTTCACCGTTGATAGCTGTAGGAACACCCTTTTCAAAGTGAATTGTAACATAAGTAGGCTTATCAGGAGCCATTTCAGGAGAAACGCCAAGTTCAAGGAAGCCTTCCTTGTTGTACATTGGTTCATTAGCCGGATCTTCAAGGTCGAGACCTTCGTGTGAGAGGTGCCAGAGATTCTTATCCTTAGAGTAGTTTGTTTCTCTGTTTATCTTGAGAGGGATATTGTGAGCTTCAGCGTAGTCAATTTCTTCATCTCTTGACTTGATGTCCCAGATTCTCAAAGGAGCAATG
>CALBJC010000023.1 GCA_937892655.1 uncultured Clostridia bacterium
GACGAGCAATTATTCGATGATCTCTGTTACAACGCCCGAACCTACTGTTCTGCCGCCTTCTCTGATAGCGAATCTCAGTCCTTCCTCGATAGCGATCGGTGTGATCAGCTCGATCTCCATGACGACGTTGTCGCCAGGCATGCACATCTCTGTGCCTTCAGGAAGATGCAGGTCTCCTGTTACGTCTGTTGTTCTGAAGTAGAACTGCGGTCTGTATCCGTTGAAGAACGGTGTGTGGCGTCCGCCTTCCTCTTTCTTCAGTACGTATACCTGGCCCTTGAACTTTGTGTGTGGGTGGATCGTTCCCGGCTTTGCCAGTACCTGTCCTCTTTCGATTTCTGTTCTCTGTACGCCTCTCAGCAGTGCGCCGATGTTGTCGCCTGTCTCTGCCTGGTCGAGTGTCTTTCTGAACATCTCTACGCCTGTTACTACGACTGTTCTCTTCTCGTCTGTAAGTCCTACGATCTCTACTGTATCACCAGTCTTGAGCATTCCTCTCTCAACTCTGCCTGTTGCTACTGTTCCACGGCCTGTGATCGAGAATACGTCCTCTACTGGCATCAGGAACGGCTGGTCGTTTGCTCTCTGTGGCTCTGGAATGTAATCGTCTACTGCCTGCATCAGCTCTACTACTGCCTCTGCCCACTCACCTGTTGGATCTTCGAGTGCCTTCAGTGCGGATCCTCTGATGATCGGTGTGTCGTCACCGGGGAATTCATACTCGTCGAGAAGTTCTCTTACTTCCATCTCTACGAGATCGAGGAGCTCTTCGTCGTCTACCATATCGCACTTGTTAAGGAATACGATGATGTATGGTACGCCTACCTGTCTGGAAAGAAGGATGTGTTCTCTTGTCTGTGGCATTGGACCATCTGTTGCAGCACATACAAGGATAGCGCCGTCCATCTGAGCAGCACCAGTGATCATGTTCTTTACATAGTCAGCGTGGCCTGGGCAGTCAACGTGAGCGTAGTGACGGTTCTGTGTTTCGTACTCAACGTGAGCTGTGTTGATTGTAATACCTCTTTCTCTTTCTTCTGGAGCAGAGTCGATATTAGCGTAGTCCTTCTTTTCTGCAAGACCCTGCATAGAAAGAGTCTTTGTAATAGCAGCTGTAAGAGTTGTCTTACCATGGTCAACGTGACCGATTGTACCAATGTTTACGTGTGGTTTGGTTCTTTCAAATTTTGCCTTAGCCATTGAAAATTCCTCCTCAATAAAATTCTTTAAATATAAAAGTATAAATCTATTTTATCAGAAAATTTCTGACATTTCAAGTGGTTTTGCAAAAAATGTATCAAATACTATCAACATTTTTAAGCAATTTTCAGAAAACTGACTTAAATTAGTCCTTCTTAGCTCTTGAGCTGATGATCTTTTCTGAAACTGACTTTGGAACTTCAGTGTAGCTGTGTGGTTCCATTGTGTACTGACCACGACCCTGTGTCTTAGATCTGAGGTCGTTTGAGTAACCGAACATTTCAGAAAGTGGAACTAATGCGTCGATCTGGATCGCACCAGGTCTTGTTTCCTGACCCTGAATCATAGCACGTCTAGCTGTGAGGTCGCCGATAACTGTACCTGTGTAGTCATCAGGAGTGATAACTGTAACCTTCATGATAGGTTCGAGGATAACAGGATCAGCCTTCTTCATAGCTTCCTTGAACGCCATAGAACCAGCGATTGAGAACGCCATTTCAGATGAGTCAACTTCGTGGTATGAACCATCGTAAAGAGTGATCTTAACGTCAACTACCTGGTAGCCTGCCAATACGCCGACCTTCATAGCGCCCTGGATACCCTTATCAACTGCAGGGATGTATTCCTTAGGAATAGCACCACCAACAACAGCGTTGATAAATTCGTAACCCTTGCCTGATTCGTTAGGCTCAGCCTTGATCTTAACGTGACCGTACTGGCCCTTACCACCTGACTGTCTAGCGTACTTGTGGTCAACATCAGCAAGTCTTCTGATTGTTTCCTTATAAGCAACCTGAGGTGCACCAACGTTAGCTTCAACCTTGAATTCTCTCAAGAGTCTGTCAACGATGATTTCAAGGTGTAATTCACCCATACCTGCGATGATTGTCTGACCTGTTTCATCATCTGTCCATGTTCTGAATGTTGGGTCTTCTTCAGCAAGCTTTGCCAAAGCGATACCAAGCTTTTCCTGACCAGCCTTTGTCTTTGGCTCGATAGCGAGCTGGATAACTGGTTCTGGGAATTCCATGGATTCCAAAATTACAGGATACTTTTCATCACAAAGTGTGTCACCTGTTGTTGTATTCTTAAGACCTACACATGCAGCGATATCGCCGGCATAAACCTTTTCGATATCCTTTCTCTGGTTAGAGTGCATCTGAAGGATTCTACCGATTCTTTCATGCTTGCCCTTTGTAGCGTTGAGTACGCCTGAACCTGCTTCGAGAACACCTGAGTATACTCTGAAGAAGCAGAGCTTACCAACGAATGGGTCAGTAGCAATCTTAAATGCTAAAGCTGAGAATGGTTCGTCATCTGAAGAAGGTCTTGTACATTCTTCATCTGTATCAGGGTTGATACCCTTGATGTCTTCGATGTCTGTAGGAGCTGGCATATAATCGATGATAGCATCAAGGAGCTTCTGAACACCCTTGTTCTTATAAGAAGTACCGCATACTACAGGAACAATATCGTTAGAAATTGTTGCCTTTCTGATGCACTTCTTCATTTCTTCGATTGTGAGCTCTTCACCATCAAAGTACTTCATCATGAGCTCTTCATCCTGCTCAGCAACTGATTCCATAAGCTTTGCACGGTATTCTTCTGCCTTTTCCATCATATCAGCAGGAATATCTTCAACTCTGATATCCTTACCGAGATCGTCATAGTAGCAGTAAGCCTTCATTTCGAGAAGGTCAATGATACCTCTGAAGCTTTCTTCAGCACCGATTGGGAGCTGGATTGGAACTGCATTTGTATGAAGTCTGTTGTGGAGCATATCTACAACTCTGTAGAAGTCAGCACCCATGATATCCATCTTATTAACGTATACCATTCTAGGTACCTTATAGTTGTCAGCCTGTCTCCAAACTGTTTCTGTCTGTGGTTCAACACCGCCCTTAGCGCAGAGAACTGTTACAGAGCCGTCTAAAACTCTGAGTGATCTTTCAACTTCAACTGTAAAGTCAACGTGACCAGGAGTGTCGATAATGTTGAGTCTGTGCTTGTTCCAGTAACATGTTGTCGCAGCAGAAGTAATTGTAATACCTCTTTCCTTTTCCTGCGCCATCCAGTCCATTGTAGAAGCACCTTCGTGAGTTTCACCTAACTTATGGTTAATACCAGTATAGAAAAGGATACGCTCAGTTGTAGTCGTTTTACCAGCATCGATGTGGGCCATGATACCGATATTACGAGTCATCTCTAAAGATACGTCTCTTGCCATATTATCCTCCTTATTTATTAAAACGGATTGTGTTTTTGGCTGCTAACTAAAAACAGCCAAAACACTGTGACTGTTCTGTTTATTGACAGATTACCATCTGAAATGTGCAAAAGCCTTGTTAGCTTCAGCCATCTTGTGAGTATCGTCACGCTTCTTGCAAGCACCGCCTGCACCGTTTAATGCGTCGAGAATTTCGTTAGCAAGCTTTTCCTTCATTGTTTCTTCGTTTCTAGCTCTTGAGTATGTTGTCAACCATCTGAGACCTAAAGTCTGTCTTCTGTCTGGACGAACCTCCATTGGAACCTGATAAGTTGCACCACCTACACGGCGAGCCTTAACTTCAAGATTAGGCATAATGTTTTCCATTGCCTCTTCAAAAACTTCGAGAGCTGGTCTCTGAGTCTTTTCTTCAATAATTTCGAATGCACCATAAACAATCTTCTGAGCTACACCCTTCTTACCGTCCAACATAATGTTGTTAACAAGACGAGTTACGAGCTTAGAGTTGTAGATTGGGTCCTGCAAAACGTCACGCTTTGCAACTCTACCTCTTCTTGGCACTTCGCTTCCCTCCTTCACATAATGATATCATAGGTACTCGTTTCGCCCGATGGCAAAAAGCCACCGACTGACACGTCAGACCAATGCGAGGTATTTATCTATGTAAATACTCCACATAAATCTGTGGCTTAATGAGTTTTCGTATAAATTTTTGAGCTTTTTAGTAAAATTACTTAGCTGCTCCAGCCTTAGGTCTCTTAGCACCGTACTTTGAACGAGCCTGCATTCTCTTTGCAACGCCCTGTGCATCAAGAGTACCTCTGATGATGTGGTAACGTACACCAGGGAGGTCCTTAACTCTACCGCCTCTGATAAGTACAACAGAGTGTTCCTGTAAGTTATGACCGATACCAGGAATGTAAGCTGTTACTTCTGTACCGTTTGTGAGCTTTACTCTAGCGATCTTTCTCATAGCTGAGTTAGGCTTCTTAGGTGTTGCAGTCTTTACAGATGTGCAAACGCCTCTCTTCTGAGGACAGCTCTGGTCAATTGCAACCTTCTTCTTTGAGTTGTAACCCTTCTGAAGAGCAGGTGCTGTTGACTTTTCAACGAGTACGTCACGACCCTTACGAACCAACTGATTAAAGGTAGGCATAATCTATCTCCTTTCTGAAAAAATATAGTATGGGCGCAGTTCGCCCACGCAAAAATTATTATACTAGTTTAAACCCGCTGTGTCAAGCGTTTTGCGCAGATTTTTTGTGCGATTTAGTCAATCATACTATTACGGGTTAAAAACTATCTTATTATGTATAAAAAATGCTCAAAATATGCATAAAACAAACCACCGCACAGAGCATTCTCTGTGCGGTGAATAAAGGTTTTATACTGTTTCGTGGAAGGATTCTGCAGCGGTCTTGACAACCTCAACATTGTTGTATTCTTCCATACCTGTACCGGCTGGTACAAGCTTACCGATAATAACATTTTCCTTAAGACCCATAAGATGGTCAACCTTACCCTTGATAGCGGCATCTGTAAGAGCCTTTGTTGTTTCCTGGAAGGAAGCAGCTGACAAGAATGAATCTGAATTTGATGAAGCCTTTGTAATACCCTGTAATACAGGAATTGTTGTAATAGGCTTAGCCATAACATCGCCTGCTGCGATTTCAGCTTCAATTTCAGCGTTGATAAGGTCAGCTTCGTTTCTGTCGATGAGAGTATTAGGAAGTAAGAATGATGAACCTGCATCGCCTACTGAAACCTTCTTCATCATCTGACGAACGATAACTTCGATATGCTTATCGTTGATATCAACACCCTGTAAACGGTAAACCTTCTGAACTTCAGTAATGATGTAGTTCTGAACAGCCTGAGGTCCGAGAATAGCCAGGATATCAGCTGGGTGGATAGAACCATCTGTGAGGCAATCACCCTTCTGAATTTCAGCACCCGGTACAATATTCTGCTTGAGCTTGTAACCGTAAGGGATTGTGTATGTTTCTGATTCGCCATCAGCATTTGTAATGATAACGGCTCTTGTCTTCTTGATTTCTTCAATTGCAACAGTACCTGAGATACGAGCAACAATAGCCGCACCCTTTGGACGACGAGCTTCAAAGAGTTCTTCAACTCTAGGAAGACCCTGTGTAATATCTTCTGCTGACGCGATACCACCGGTATGGAAGGTTCTCATTGTAAGCTGAGTACCAGGTTCACCGATAGACTGAGCAGCGATGATACCTACTGCTTCACCAATCTTTACAACGTTGCCGTTTGCAAGGTTAGCACCGTAACACTTAGCACATACACCATGCTTTGACTGACACTGAAGCACTGAACGGATAGCAATCTTATCTCTGCCAAGACGTTCGAGAGTTTCGCAGATCTTCTTTGATTCAGCGTCGCCGATGAGCTTGTGGTGAGAAACAACAACCTCGCCCTTTTCATCAACAAGGTCTTCGCAGAGGTATCTGCCCATAAGTCTCTCGCTGAGTGGCTCGATAAGTTCCTTACCATTCTTGATTTCAAATACTTCGATACCAGTTGTAGCACCACAGTCATCATCACGGATAATAACATCCTGAGAAACGTCAACAAGACGACGTGTAAGGTAACCTGAGTCAGCAGTTCTGAGCGCTGTATCGGCAAGACCCTTACGAGCACCACGGGATGATAAGAAGTATTCGAGTACGTTTAAGCCTTCACGGTAGTTAGCACGAATAGGCATTTCGATAACCGCACCGGCTGTATTTGCAATAAGACCACGCATACCTGCGAGCTGTCTGATCTGGTTGATAGAACCACGGGCACCTGAATCAGCCATCATAAAGATAGGGTTGTACTTACCGAGGTTGCCCTTAAGAGCATCGGTAACCTTGTCAGTAGCGTCATTCCAGATTTTGATAAATCTTTCTGAACGTTCTGCACTTGAGAGGTAACCGCCCTTGTAGAGGTTATCAATCTTTTCAACCAGAGCATCCGCTTCATCAAGAATGCCCTTCTTAGCTTCAGGAATTTCAGCATCACAAACAGCAACTGTGATAGCTGCTCTTGTTGAGAACTTAAAGCCTAATGCCTTGATCTTGTCAAGAACTTCTGAGGTTGTAGCTGTACCGTGGATACGGATACATCTTTCAATAATATCTGAAAGCTCCTTCTTCTTAACAAGCTTTGAAATTTCAAGGTCAAACATCTTTTCAGAATCGGTTCTGTCTACATAACCGAGGTCCTGAGGGATGTTTTCGTTAAAGATAAGTCTACCTACTGTAGCGTCAATAATCTTTGAAATCTGCTTATCACCGTTGCCCTTTGTTACTCTTACTCTGATAGGAGCATGGAGTGAAACAACGCCTGCATTATAAGCAGCGAGCGCTTCATTGGTATCTCTGAACACCTTGCCCTCGCCAAGCTCGCCTTCGCCCTTCTTTTCAAGAGTGAGGTAGTATGAGCCGAGGATCATATCCTGTGTAGGAACTGCAACAGGACGGCCATCTGATGGCTTGAGAAGGTTGTTAGCAGCAAGCATCAAAAATCTTGCTTCAGCCTGAGCTTCAGCAGAAAGTGGAAGGTGAACAGCCATCTGGTCACCGTCGAAGTCAGCGTTATAAGCTGTACATACGAGTGGGTGAAGCTTGAGAGCTCTGCCTTCTACAAGAACAGGTTCAAATGCCTGAATACCAAGACGGTGAAGTGTAGGCGCACGGTTCAAGAGCACCGGATGGCCCTGAATTACATCTTCAAGAGCATCCCATACGATAGGCTCTGCACGTTCAACAGCCTTTCTTGCTGACTTGATATTGAGCTGCTTATCATTTAAATCTACAAGTCTCTTCATAACGAATGGCTTGAAAAGCTCGAGAGCCATTTCCTTAGGGAGACCACACTGATACATCTTAAGTTCAGGACCTACTACGATAACTGAACGGCCTGAGTAGTCAACACGCTTACCGAGAAGGTTCTGTCTGAATCTACCCTGCTTACCCTTGAGCATATCAGAAAGTGACTTGAACGCTCTGTTGTTAGGGCCTGTAACAGGTCTGCCGTGTCTGCCGTTGTCGATAAGAGCGTCAACAGCTTCCTGAAGCATTCTCTTTTCATTTCTGATGATGATTTCAGGAGCGCCGAGCTCAATCATCTTCTGTAATCGGTTGTTACGGTTGATAACTCGTCTGTAAAGGTCATTGAGGTCACTTGTTGCATATCTGCCGCCATCGAGCATAACCATTGGTCTGAGTTCAGGTGGGATAACTGGAACAACATCAAGTACCATCCATTCAGGGTTATTCTTTGATACTCTGAATGCTTCAACGATTTCAAGACGCTTTAAAAGTCTGAGTCTCTTCTGACCTGCAACGAGACCCTTGAGTTCATCCTTGAGTTCGTCTGCAAGCATTGTGATATTATTCTTCCATTCAGAAGGCATAATATCGAGAATTTCGTTAGGATCAAAGTCTTCATACTTTTCATCAAAGAGCATCTTGATATACTCTGTACCTGAGATAGCCTTGAAGTTTTCCTTGAAAATCTTAGCCTTTGTTACAAAATCATAGTACTGCTCTCTTGAGATGAAAGTACCTGCAGCTACAGGCTTTGAATCAACTGCACAAGCAAATCTGTCTTCGCTGTAGTCTGAATATTCTGTAACATAGTATTCTCTGTAGTTAATAATCTTTTCGAACTGTTCTTCCTTGATGCCGCAAACCTTCATAAACTGAGTTCTGTGAGCACGCATGAACTGTTCGTAGCGCTCTGTACCATATTCCTTAAGGAGAATTTCGATAGCTTCAGCACCCATGAGAGCGAAAAATTCATTCTCATACTTTTCCTTAGCTTCCATATAATCCTTTTCGGATAAGAGCTGCTTTTTCATAAGACCGGTATCGCCCGGATCAACAACGATATATTTTGTAAAGTATAAAACTTCTTCAAGACGCTTCTGGTTAACCTCAAGGATCTGACCGATTCTTGATGGAGTACCTCTGAAGTACCAGATATGTGAAACAGGGGCAGCAAGCTCGATATGGCCCATTCTTTCACGACGGACCTTTGCTCTTGTTACTTCAACGCCGCAACGTTCACAAACCTTACCCTTGAATCTGATTTTCTTATATTTACCGCAGTAGCATTCCCAGTCCTTTGAAGGTCCAAAAATCTTTTCGCAGAAAAGACCATCCTTTTCAGGCTTCTGGGTTCTGTAATTTATAGTTTCTGGCTTTTCAACCACACCGTGTGACCATTCTCTGATCTGCTCGGGAGATGCAAGGCCGATTTTGATTGACTCAAAAACATTAAATTCCAATGTACGAACCTCCTGTTAAATCACGCCAAAGAAGCGTTCAAAAGCGCTTCTTTGCGTGCATATTCGTTAAATTTTAGGGGTTAGCTTAATCCTTTGTTGCCTTTAAAATTAAAGGTCGTCATTATCCTCAGCAAAGAAATCAATAGCCTCATCTGAGATGTAACCGCCATAGCTTTCTTCTTCGTCGTCTTCTTCAGTCATAAAGCCGTCGTCGAGTTCGCTTTCGTCGGTAATGTATTCTTCATCGATAACTGGCTGTGGAAGAATATCATCATCCTCTTCAAATGTCTGTCTGAGGTCGATTTCCTCATTATTGATATTGAGCACTCT
>CALBJC010000024.1 GCA_937892655.1 uncultured Clostridia bacterium
CTGTCAATTATATCAAGATGCTTATCTGCACACAGCAAAACCTGATTATCATGCTGACCGTGAATCGTTATGAGCATATCAGAGATTTCACGCAAAACACCTGCTGTTACAGCACGGTTATTGATTCTGGCAACACTTTTACCATCTGAGAGAATTTCTCTTGTAATAGAAAGCTCACCATCAGAAGTTTCAAATCCGAGCTCTGAAAGCTTTGATACTACCTCATCAGAAATATCCGTAAATAAAGCAGAAATAACAGCCTTATCAGTACCGTTTCTTACGATATCCTTAGTAATTCTCTGACCGAGTACTGCATTGATACCACCGATAAGAATTGATTTACCAGCACCTGTCTCGCCCGTAAATACATTGAATCTATCTGAAAATGATATTCCTGCACGTTCGATGACGGCAAGATTTTCAATATATAATTCCTTTAACATTACTATCAGTCCTTACCGTTACTTTTCTGCAATCTGCTTTAGCTCTGCTACTAGGTTTGCAGCATCTTTTTCTGACCTTGTGAGGATAAATATTGTATCATCACCCGCAATTGTACCAACAATTTCAGAAAAATCCTCGTCATCAATTTTAGCACATACCGCCTGCGCCATACCAACATAGCATTTTACAACTACAGTATTGAGCGCATAATCTATTGAGCTTACTGTATCCTTGAAAATTGCAGTAAGTGCAAATGAGCTGTGTCTTGCAGATTTTACAGCCTTTGCAGCACGGGTATATTTATATCCGTCAGCACCAAGCGACTTTATAAGAGAAAGCTCTTTTATATCTCTTGAAATTGTAGCCTGAGTTACCTCAACCCCCGATTTTAACAGATATTCCTGAAGAGTCTCCTGGGTATCAATTTCATTGTTTTCAATTATGTTTAATATGATTTCATGTCTTTGTGATTTTTTCATCCAGGTACCTCCTATTCTTCCTTCATAGGTCGCATGAGCTTGCCGTTTATCGATTTAAAGAAGCTTTCGTTATCAAGCGAAATTATCTTGAGATAAGTTTCACTCTTCTTGATAAAGAGTCTGTCATTAACCTCAAGCTCATTATCCATTTTACCATCAATACTTACAATTGCATTTGCCATATCGGCTGACTCGCAATTTGCCATAAGTGTAACCTCTGAAGAGAAAATCATACTTCTTGCAAAAAGCGAATGCGGACAAATCTGAGTTACCTCGATACACTCAATATCAGGCTCAATAAGCGGACCGCCCGCTGATAACGAATACGCAGACGCACCTGTAGGCGTCGAGAAAATAACGCCATCAGCACGCAATGATGATACGGCCTGAGATTCTCTGTAGATTGTAAAATCAGCGATTTTGCAGGTTCTTGACTTTGAGAGGACAATATCATTGAGTGCTGTACCGATTTTTGTTCTCACACCTGATTTTGATATGTAAGCGTCAAGCATCATACGATTGCTTATTGTATATTTGCCCTCTGCAAGATGACGCAGGTCTGCAAGGTTATCATACTCTAAGGTAGCCATAAAGCCAAGACGACCACAGTTGATGCCCAAAATTGCTTTATCATATTTAGTAGCATACTTTGCACATTTTAGTATTGTACCGTCACCGCCGATTACGATAATGTTATCGCAAAGCGGCAATATTTCATCAACCTCACCAAAGGTTATATCAAACCCTTCAAAATTCTGAGCATACTTTGACTGCATATAGATTTCAACGCCAAGATTTCTCAAGGTTTCACAGGTATGCTTTGTACACTCGGTTGCGTGAGTTTTATTCAGATTAGGATAGATAAAGGTTTTCATTGTATTACCTCATTTCAGACTTAAAAAAGCCTCATCTACAGTTTTTTCAACATTTATAAAACACTTTGTATTTTTCCTGTCAAGAAGGGCGATATACTCGATATTACCGTCTCCGCCTTTGATTCTTGAATATGAAAAGTACGCTACATTTAAAGAACACTCCGAGAAAAATGCCATCATTTCATCAAGCATTCTGATATGCGCTTTTTTTGATTTAACGATACCGCCCTTGCCTATATTCTCCTTACCCACCTCAAACTGCGGCTTAATCAAAACAGCAATTTTACCGTTTTCATCAAGGATTTCAAGCATAGGCATAATAGCGAGCTTTAAAGAAATAAACGAAATATCAACGCTTATAAATGAAACCTTTTCAGGCAGAGTTTTATCAGTAATATCCCTTACATTCATACCCTCGATAGATATTACTCTGTTATCCTCGCAAAGCTTTTTTGCAAGCTGATCATGGCCTACATCTATAGCATATACCTTTTTTGCACCATTTTGCAGCATACAGTCAGTAAAACCGCCTGTTGATGCACCGATGTCAGCGCAAACCATATCAGAGATATCAATCTTTGTTTCATCAATCAGCTTTTCAAGCTTATATCCTCCACGGGATACATACTTCATATCATTGTTACATACAACGTTATCATTATCCATAACATCATATGACGGCTTTGAAATCACTTTACCGTTTACTGATACATTACCCGCTAAAATCTGCTTTTTAGCAGCCTCTCTTGACGGACAAAGATTATTTTCAAAAAGATATATATCAAGCCTTGGCATCTAATATACCCCTTATCTTTTCATAAATGGAATTTTCATCAAGCTTACAGTATTCTAAAGCCTCAGAAGTTGTCATCTGCTTTATAAAGCCTTCAACAGCCGTGAGATGAACTTTACTTGTACATCCACTAAGCATTAACTTTGAGATAATTTTACCGGATATACAACCTTCTTCATAACATTCTTCAAAAAAGAATACGTTTTTAGCCTTTTTGCATATTTCTATTATCTCTTTATCAAACGGAATAATTTTAACTATACGAAGTATTGCACAGTCAAAACCGTCATTCTTCAGCCTTCTGACAGCATTCAGAACATTCTGAGATATTCTGCCGTAAGTTATAATAAGGTTTTCACAAACACCGCTTTCATCAGAAATAAACTCATAATTATCACAGATTTCAAAACCTTCTATGCTATCCTCAGCCTTACCCTTCGGATATCTGACACACGCAATATTATCACATTCATAAATCGCCTTATCCATACAATACTCAAGCTCTGACGCACCCAACGGAGAGTATACAGTAGTATTTGGAATGGTTGATAAGAATGATACATCAAATAAACCGTTATGTGTTTCGCCGTCTTCACCGACAATACCTGCTCTGTCAATACCTAACACGATATGTGAGTTTGATATTGAAGCGTCATGTAAAAGCTGATCGTATGAACGCTGTAAAAATGTCGAATAAACAGCAAATACAGGAAGCCTTCCACTCTGGGCAAGACCTGCCGCAAAGGTTGCAGCATGGCTTTCAGAAATACCTACATCATAAAATCTGTCGGGATGGCATTTTGCAAAATCCTGAAGACCTGTTCCATATTTCATAGCGGCTGTTATCGCATCTATTCTTTTGTCAGCTATTGCCATTTTACACAGCTTATTGCCAAATACCTCAGAATAGGTTTTTTGTGGTATTTCCTTTCTCTTACCGGTTTTTACATCAAATTCACCGATACCGTGAAACTCACCTGGATTTTGTTCAGCGTAAGAATAGCCCTTGCCTTTTGTTGTGTTGACCATTATCAGAACAGGCTTATTGAGGGATTTTGCATATTCAAGGGCTGAACACATATCTTCAACGCTATGACCATCACATGGGCCGATGTACGAAAAGCCGAAATGCTCAAAAAGAGTTGAATGAAAAACAGCCTCTCTGAGCGCTGTTTTGGATGCTTTGATGGTTTTCTTGATTGGCTTACCGACAACAGGAATTTTTTCAATGGCATTGCTCATAACACCTTTTGTTTTGATATATCCCTTACTTGTTCTGAGGTCTGAAAGGTATTTTGCCATAGCACCGTTTGATTTCGAGATAGACATCTCGTTGTAATTTAAAATTACAATAATATTAGTTCCGCTTTTACCTGCATTGTTTAAGCCTTCAAATGCAAGACCACCGGTAAACGCACCATCGCCAATTACTGCAATAGCGTGATGATTATCATTATTTTTCTTCATAGCGTATGCAAAGCCGAGAGCTGAAGAAATCGATGTTGAGCTATGACCGCTGACAACTGCATCGTGAATACTTTCATCAGGACGCATAAAGCCTGAAATACCATCTTTTCTTCTTAAGCTTTCAAACTCAGATAATCTGCCTGTCAGGATTTTATGGGCATAAGCCTGATGACCTACGTCCCAGATAATCTTATCCTTTGGCGAATCAAATACCTTGTGAATAGCAACAGATAACTCAACTGTTCCTAAATTTGATGACAAATGCCCGCCATTTTTAGAAACAGTATTTATTATTGTTTTTCGTATCTGATTACAAACTATATCACATTCATCAAAGCTGAGAGATTTTAAATCATCAGGCAGATTCAATGAATTTATATTTATCGTACTGTTCATCTGTAAAATATATCCTTTCAGTGTTAACGCATAGGAACAACAAGGGCGACAAGAATACCAAGTAAAACGCCGCCTAAAACCTCAAACGGCGTATGACCAAGATATTCCTGAAGCTTTTTATTCTGAGATTTTGAATTATCACCTTGTTCGTTTGCATTCTCTTCATCAGCGTTTTCGGCAATAATCTCATCTATATATTCATTCCACATATTGATAGCCTTTGCATGCTGACCAGCAGCCCTTCTGACGCCCATAGCGTCATACATAACTACAATAGCTACAATAAAAATAATCGCAAATTCAGTTGAACGAACACCGCTGCTTCTTGCAACCGCAACAGTTGCTGATGTAACGAAAGCAGAATGAGCAGACGGCATACCGCCGGCACCGATAAGACGTTCAGGATTGAACGAACCTACGGTTATTGAATTTATTATCGTTTTAAGTATCTGCGCAGAAAGCCAAGCTAAAATCGCAGTATATAAAACATAATTGTAGTAGTTTAAAATAAACTCTTTCATTAAATACTTCCCTTTTTAATTTTTCCTGTCTATGAGCGACAACGCAAGAGTTGTCAAAAACTCATTTCCTTCATAACATGATATAGCTTCAATAGCTTTATCTGTCAGCTCTTTTGCATATTCTTTTGCCTTTTCTACACCTAAAAGTGTTGCAAAGGTTGATTTACCCTGAACGCTGTCACTGCCGATTGGTTTTCCAAGCTCTTCAAATGTTCCTGTAACATCTAAAATATCATCGCACACCTGAAAAGCTACACCTAAATTATGTGCAAACGCACAGACATTATTTATTTTTTCTTCATCAGCATCAGCAAGAATACAGCCAGCCACACAAGCTGATTCTATAAGCGCACCCGTCTTTTTTGACTGCAAAAGCATAAGGTCATCAAAACCCAGAGACTTATTCTCGCCCTGCATATCAAGCACCTGACCGCCTATCATACCCAAAACGCCCGTTGCGTTTGAAAGGTTTCTGATAAGCTTGAGTGCCGCTTTGTGAGATATTTCTCCTTTAAGAGCTTTATCAGAGATTATTTCATACGGGAGTACTGCAAGAGCATCACCCGCTAAAAGCGCTGTAGCCTCATCAAACTGCTTATGGCAGGATTTTTTACCTCTTCTGTAATCATCATTATCCATACAAGGAAGGTCATCGTGAATAAGAGAAAAAGTATGGATAAGCTCAACTGCACACGCAATTTCTGTAATATCCTCTTTACCGCCGAAAAGCTTATAAAATTCAATTGTCAGAAGCGGTCTTAATCTTTTACCGCCTGCATTCAAGGAATAGTCCATAGCCTGTGAAACTATTGCTGCGCCACTAATCTTATCAAGATATTCATCTGTAAGTAAAGTCAGCGTTTTTGATATACTATCTGCATAGGCATTTAATTCTTCTTTAAAATTTTCCATTTTACTCTTCCGATTCCTGTCCTAAAGTTTCTACTGTAAGCTTTGCCTGTAAAAGCTTTTCTTTACAGATTTTTGCAAGATCCATACCATTTTTGTAAAGCTCGATCGACTCATCAAGAGATCTATCTCCCTTTTCAAGCTCATTTACTATCTGGCTGAGCGCCTTGTAGCTTTCTTCATAATTCATATAAATCACCCTATAAAACCTTTGCGGTAATTTCACCATCTGACAGCATAATCTTAATTATGTCATCAGTTTTTACATCATTTACACCAGAAACGACTTTTGAGTTTTCATTTATTGTAACAGAATAGCCTCTTTGCAAAACATTGAGCGGACTTAATGCCGCAAGCTTTGCAATAAGAACATCTGTGTTATTCTCACTACTTTTTAGCTTTGAATTTATAGCACCCTCAAGCCTTGTCAAAAGCTTTTCTAGCTCACCTGTCTGTCTGAGCAGTTTTGACTCAGGAGAAAGAGCGTAAAGCCTTGAAATAAGATTATCAATCTTTCTGAGATGCTCTGAAATTCTCGAATAAAGGCTTGTATACAGCTTATCTTCAAGATTATCAATACTATCAATCAAAGCTGATATATCAGGCACACAAAGCTCTGCTGCCGCCGACGGCGTAGGAGCACGCATATCTGCTGCATAATCACAAAGCGTTGTATCTGTCTGATGACCTATAGCGCTGACAATCGGGGTTTTACAGTTAAAAACTGCCATTACAACATTTTCAGCATTGAACGCTGATAAATCTTCGGCACTACCGCCGCCTCTTGCAAGAATAATCGTATCGCAAGAAAGTTTATCGGCTTTATCTATCGCTTTTTCACTTGTTTG
>CALBJC010000025.1 GCA_937892655.1 uncultured Clostridia bacterium
GCTAGGCAACATTATGTTACCTAGCTTTTTTAGTTTTCCCTATCGGGCAAAATTTAAAACTGAGAGTTTTAGGAAAGGAGTTTGAGGAAAAATCTTTTCCAAAAGGGTTTTCCTCAAGGGCGCCCGCAGATATTTCTGTAGAACGCTCCCCCTTAGCCCTGAGGGGTTATATCTCTATTGTCATAACGACGCGTTCGTCGGCGGTATAATCGGCGTAGATCTTGAACTTTTCTCGCTCGCAGATGGCCTTTGCCATTGAAAGACCGATGCCGTAGCCGCCTTTTTTGGAATTTCTCGATTTATCGGCACGGTAAAAACGGTCAAAGAAATGAGAAAGTTTTGTTTTCTCAACGCCCTTGCAGGTGTTTGTTACCTTATATAAAACCCTTTTGCCCTTTTGGGTTAAGGATACTACTATCTCTTTTCTCTCGTCAACATACTTTATGGCGTTGTCAATTAAAATACCTACAAGCCTTATCATATTTTCGCTCTGCGCTAAAACCTCAATATCAGGCTCTACAAAGGATTTTACAGAGATGCTTTCACTCTCGCAGATTACCGAGAAAGACGATATACTCTCGCTCACTATTTCAGATAAGTTGACGTTTTCTTTTACAGTCTTTTCGCTCTGCTCATCCATTTTTGAAAGGTCGATCATATTGCGAACAAGGGAGTTTAGCCTTACTGTCTGCGATTTTATGTTTGCAAGCCATTCGTTTTCGCCCTCGGTCATCTCTAAAACCTCGGTGTTGGCAGAGATTATCGCAATAGGCGTTTTGAGCTCATGCCCTGCATCTGTGATAAACTGCTTTTGCTTTTCGCGGTTTTTGACAAACGGCTTGACAATTACTCCTGAGAAAAACGCTAGAATTATTATCACAAGCACGATACAGATAGTTACTGTATAAACTGTAATTTTTAAAAGCATATCGTTTGTCATTCTGTCGGTTTTACAGTCAACTACAACTACCATTTTGCCGTAATCCGATTTGAAAACGCCAAAGCGGTAGTCATCGATATATCCTCGCTCTTTTTTCAGGCGGATAATGTCGGTAAGCTGGTCGGTAAGCTCGGTTGAGTCAGGAAAATAGATATGCTCTGAATTTAAACCGATAACAACATTCTGTTTATTTATCACTGCTACATAGTAACGGGTCTCGTAGGCTGTCTGGCTATGAAGACCATAGTAATACTTTTCGTATGTTGGAAACTCACCGCCATTTTTATAGATAAGGTCGATAATATAGTCAGTACGCTGCGTTACCTCGTTTCGCAGAGTCAGGTTTACTACTGCAAAGGCTACGCCTAAGGTTATGGCCATAGCAAGAGCCGCTATAAGTATAAAACGAAGCTTTAGCTTTTTTACCATGACCTTTACCCCCTTTTAGATTTTCTCTAGCGTATACCCTCTGCCCCTTATCGCTGAGATCTGAATATCAGCGCCAAGCTGAGAAAGCTTTTTTCGAAGATATGAGATATAAACCCATACAACGTTTATCTCGCTGTCACTGTCATAGCCCCAGATTTTTGTCATAAACTGCTCGGTTGACAGCAAAACATTTGTATTTGACATTAAAATTTCCATCATCTGATACTCTTTTTTTGAAAGGCGTATACTCTGGCTACCATTTGAAAGCTCGTAGGTTGAGCGGTTGAGAGTAATGTTGCCAAACGCCATAATATCAGGCGTGAAGTTTTCAGAACGCCTTGTCAGCGCATTTACCCTTGCTAAAAGCTCGACCATAGCAAAGGGCTTTGGCAGATAATCATCAGCCCCGGCATTTAATCCCTCTACCCTGTCGGCTATCTCTGACTTTGCAGACAGCATCATAACGGGCGTTTTTATACCACGCTTTCTTATCTCGCGAAGTACAGTTATACCGTCAACAACAGGCATCATTATATCTAAGATTATACCGTCATACTGCTCTGATGCTAAAAAGTCAAGCGCTTCTTTTCCGTCAAAAACGGCATCAACAATATAGTTATTCATGCGCAGAACCTTGGTTACTGCCGATGACATTGCCTTTTCATCCTCTGCATACAAAAGTCGCATAGCCTCATCTCCTTTATATAGATTATAGATTTTACATCTTAAATTAACTTAAAATGGCAAACCCCGCAATACCTAAAATGGATACAACAGAGCCTAAAAGCCCCATTTTGCCGCCGCCTTCTTTTCTTATAACGCCTATTAAAAAAAGCGCTACTAAAATTATCGGCTGAATGAGCGAAAAGCCCGTAAGGCTCACAGTTATGGCAAACCCCTCTGCTATCAGACCAACAGCGTTTGGAAGCTTTGTTATAGCGGTAACCAAAATTCCCTTTTTGTTTGTTTTGAGCTGATTTGTAATTTTTACAAACGGGAATAAAACGATAGTCAGAATAATGAGCGCCACAAAAAGCGTTTCGATATTAGGCGCATACTGCTCTCCTGCTTTTACTATAAAGCCGTAGCCGAATTTTACTAGGATATACAGTATCAGCGGTATGATTATTTTTTTATATTCTACCGCCTTGCTGTTTGATTTTGCGATTAAAAACAGCCCTGCAAGCGTTACAGCCAAAAACACAATACCCTTTACAGACCAGTTACTGTTATACATCACAGCGTCTGTAAAATAGGATATAAAAAGCGTAAGCCCCAGCCACGCTTTCAGCTCAAAGGCTGACATTTGCACCAAAACCTTTGCAGATAAAACAAATTCAAAAAATTTATCGACAGCCGCCAAAGCTGAAAAAATCAAAAGGCCCCATGACAGAGGCTTAAAATCGATACCCGAAAACGGCAGTAAGAGTGCTAAGAATACACTAGTTGCAAACGCCATTATCCATGTAATAGTTTTACCGTCAAGACGGGCTTTACTCACAGAGTATTTATCTGCAAGCGAGCATATTGTAAAACAGCCTGCCGCTGTAAGAATAAAATGCATAAACTAACCTCGCTGATTTTGATAAATAAATTTTATCACAACCTGCGTTTCATTACAAGTTTTTTATGATAATTTCTTGTTTTATGGGCAGAATTATGTTACAATATACTTGTATATGAAAAATACTCGGGCGGTGATAGCATGACAGATACAAACGAGATTTTAACCTGTGCCATTTCGCTTGGCGAACAGCTTTTATACTGCGGCGCCGAGGTAAGCCGTGTTGAAGACTCGATAACGAGAATATGTAATGCATACGGCGTTGATAATATCGACGTTTTTGCTATTCCCTCTCTTGTTGTAGCCACAGCCTCAAAGGGCAGCGAAGCGCCCATTACTCAGACAAGGCGAGTTTTATCCCCTGATAACAACTTAGACAGAGTTGAAAAGCTAAACAGCCTTTCAAGATATATCTGCCAAAATAAGCCCCAGGCTGACGAAATTGAGCGTGAAATCAAGAAAATCACCTCGCAGAAGCCTTATGGCATTTTTATGAAAATGCTTATCTACTTTTTCATTTCATCCTGCTATTGTATCTTCTTCGGCGGTCATTTTGCAGACGCAGCTTGTGCGGGCGTTATCGGTCTTATTATACTTTTTGCAACCGATATTCTCAGAAAAGGCAAGGCAAACAGGCTTGTCGTAGCAATAGTCGGCGGTGCAATTTCGGGTGCATTAGCGGTTGTATGCACATCGCTTGGGATTGCCGGTCACTCTGAATTTATAATTATAGGTAACATTATGCTCTTGATTCCAGGTGTTGCGCTTACAAACGGTATGCGTGACCTTATGGCGAGCGATACTCTCGCAGGGCTTTTAAGGCTTTGTGAAGCGATACTTATCGCTACCTGCATAGCGCTCGGTGCGGCGGTTTCTACTAACGTTGTGGGAGGGCTTTTATAATGAATCTTCCTGACATTTTCATTGAGCTTTTATCCTGCGCTGTCGGCTCATTTTTCTTCTGCGGAATCTTCAACGGCCGCGGCTCAAAGCTGTTTTATGGTGCGCTCGGCGGCGTTATCGGCTGGGCTACCTACCTTTTGGTCGGAGGGGCTTACCCTGAAGACCTTATCAGTTATCTTGTAGCTTCAATTGTAATAACTCTTTACTCTGAGATTTTTGCAAGACTGAAAAAAGCGCCTACTACGGTATTTTTAGTACCTGCTCTTATTCCGCTTGTACCGGGCGGACATCTTTTCTACACAATGCAGCATTTTATCAATAAAGAATATGACCTCTTTGCTCAGAGAGGTATATATACAATCTCAGTTGCTGGCGTTTTGGCACTTGGCATTATGTTTGCAACCACGGTTACAAAACCGATTTTTGATTTAATTAAGGCAAAAAGCAAAACCCCTAATAAACAATAAAGGAGAAGTTGTTTTGAAAAAGCTGTTTTGTATTTTTCTAAGTTTAATGCTCGTATTTACGCTGATGACAGCGTCGGTTTCGGCTCAGGCACTCAATGTTCCGTCAAATGTTTTAGTGCTCGGCGACTCTATAGCCACAGGCTATGGGCTAGAAGGCTATGAGTTTGGCCGCGAAAACACGGATAACTACGCAAATCAGATAGCACGCCACTATGAGCTGACAGACTCCCTTTCAAATCTGGCTCTTGACGGTCAGACCTCTAATGAGCTTCTGGACAAGATCAAGGACGGCAGATATGATGCTAAATTTGAAACGGCAGACCTTATCATTATCTCAATAGGCGGTAACGACCTTTTGCATTATGTTTTAGGAGTTATCTGCAACGCTCTTGACATCTCTGATATATCACAGATCGAAACGGTTGACTATACTGACCCGACAGTACTTTTAAGCGTTTTGACAGCACTTTCAGATAATACCTTTACTGAAAAGATAGAAGCTATCGTCACGGGTTTTGAAGCAGCATTTATTGAGATATATCAGCTTGTAAAAGAAAAAGCACCTGATGCTAACGTAATTTTTCAGACAATCTATGACCCGTTTGATCAGAATGAGCTTTTTACAATGATCGATACTGTTGCTAAATCTGTTCTTGATAACTTCAACAGAGTTATCAGAAACAACGCTACTGACGCTGAGGGCAACGAGGTTTACAAGGTCTGCGATGTAGCGCTTTTGTTTGAAGGCAGAGGCAGTGACCTTACAAACATCGAAAGCTATGACATTCATCCAAACGGGGACGGTCACGACGAGATTTTCAAGGCTCTTTGCCCACTGATTGAGGACTTTGAGTATAAAATCGACAGCATATCGGCAGATATGCAAAATCTTCGGCGAAAAGCTGCTTTTGTTTGCGTTGCACTGGTCGTCTTTATGGTGGCTATTATTGTCATTTATATAGTAAGAAAAACGGATATGTTTTCTCCTAAGGTCAAGGTTGACTTTAGCAAAATCGACAAAAACTGACAGAAAAATTTGTAAGGGCAGAAGAAATTTTCTGCCCTTTTTATTATAAAAACTGCTGACAAAATTCAAGATTTGTGGTATAATGACATTACAAGTATTTCTTGTAAATTCAAAACAGACAGGAGTAATTTATATGAAATTCAAATGTAAACTTTGTAAGGCAGTTTTTGAAGCAGACAGTTTGGAAAACGCAGTTTGCCCTATCTGCGGCGCTAAGGGCGATAAGCTCGAGGTCGTTGATGAAGCTCCTGCAAACAAGTATGCAGGTACACAGACTGAAAAGAATCTTGAAGCTGCTTTTGCCGGCGAATCTCAGGCAAGAAATAAATATACATACTTTGCATCAGTTGCAAAGAAGGAAGGCTATGAACAGATTTCAGCTCTCTTCTTAAAGACAGCTGACAACGAAAAGGAACACGCTAAGATGTGGTTTAAGGAGCTTTCAGGTATCGGCAATACAGCCCAGAATCTCTTACACGCTGCAGAAGGCGAAAACTATGAATGGACAGATATGTATGAAGGCTTTGCAAAGACTGCTGAAGAAGAAGGCTTTACAGAACTTGCAAAGAAGTTCAGACTTGTTGCTGCTATTGAAAAGCACCACGAGGAAAGATACAGAGCACTGCTCAAGAATATCGAAATGGCTGAGGTATTTGCAAAGAGCACTGTTAAGGTTTGGGAATGCCGCAACTGCGGTCATATCGTTGTAGGCACAGCTGCACCTGACATCTGCCCTACATGCGCTCACCCACAGAGCTACTTTGAAATCCACGCAGAAAACTACTAATCAGTAATTTTTTACACATACTATAAAAAAGGAGGAGTTATATGGCACAGGGAATTTTGGAAATCACAAAAGCAAATTTTGAAGCCGAAGTTTTACAGAGTGACAAAACTGTTCTTTTAGATTTCTGGGCGAGCTGGTGCGGGCCTTGTATGATGCTGTCACCTATCGTTGAGGAGATAGCAAAAGAAAATCCTCAGATAAAGGTTTGCAAGGTAAACGTTGATGACGAGCCTGAGCTTGCGCAGAAGTTTCAGATAGTCAGCATCCCCGCTCTTTTTGTAGTAAAGGATAAGAAAATCAAAAATCAGGCGGTAGGCTTAAGACCTAAGGCTGATATTTTAAAGATGATCGAATAACAAAAATCCCGCAGAAAAACTGCGGGATTTTTTATTTAGTATGGACGTTTTTTCAGTTCCTTTGAATATTTACTCACCTGCTTTGACCATTTTCTTTTTCGCTCAAGCATCTGCTCTTTTGTATCGAAAAAGGTGTTTTCATTAACAAGTGCATTGTAGCTTTCAAATCTCTCCTGCGACAGCTCGCCGTTTTTAATCGCCTCTTTTATTGCGCAGCCAGGCTCTGTAGTATGGGTACAGTCAGAAAATCT
>CALBJC010000026.1 GCA_937892655.1 uncultured Clostridia bacterium
GCCCCTGTCAGCGGGAACAGCATACCGTCATGCTTACCACGAAGGAAGGTTTTTCTGCCGTTTATTTTAAAAGAAAGACCCTCGTTTTTGAAATCACGCATACCAAAGGTAGTTGTGAATGTATCGCCGCAAAGCTGTGCTTCGAGGCGGTATACAACAGGGTTATGCTCACTCCACAGCTCTGTATCATCGCCCATAGGCATTTCAAAATCATACTCGTTCACACCCGGCTTTATGAAAACTTCACTTTCAAACTCAGGTGCTTTTACATCAATATCGCCATTGATATCAAATGCCTCAGCAGTAACAGCAATAGTATTCTCAACTATGTTTTCTGTATGATTATTTACCTTAACTCTGAGTCTTACAACGTTATCATATATGTCAGGATATGTTTTTATATCGCATATTTCTATAACGCCACCGCTGATAAGGCAAAAATCGCCTGTAATACCTATCCAGTTTGTCTGCGTATCAGGGGAAGTCATATGACCGCCGCCTGTAGGATAGCAGATATTTTTAACCTCGATAGCGATTGAAAACTCTTCTGATTTTACAAGCTCTGTAATATCGTAGGTATGAGGTGCGCAAAGGCTGTTATTTTCACCTGCAAAAACACCGTCGATCCACACCCTTGTCATTCGGGTTCTGTTCATATAAAGGTACAGAGGTCTGCCGATATCCTCAGGAGAGATCCTCACCTTCTTTTCAAACCATACAGCACCTGCAAAAGGATAAACCTCTGCAAGATGCCATATCTCAGGGTTTATGTTTTCTGTCCCCTTTTTCTCAATAGCTGTAGTTGATGGCAGATACATAGTATCAGCGTATTCATAGGAATGCTCATACATCCTTCTGATTTCGCCATCCTGAGCCTTGTCAAATTCAAAATTCCAATTACCCGACAAATCATACTTGTTTATCATATATTCACCAAATCCCTCTATATAAATTTATTATATATCACTAACATTTTAGCATATACTACCAAGCTATTCAATACATATTTGTAAATAAGTAGCAAAAACTGTTGATATTTTGCACATTAAAAAATTTATTACAATTTGTAATTTATGCTATTTCACAAATCGCCTCAAATATCGTTGACAAACGCTTTTAAATGGTCTATGATTAAGCTTGGTATTAAATATTTAACATAATTATATATATGAGAGGGATAATTATATGAGAATCAAAAAGGTTATGGCCTTAATCCTCAGCAGCGTTATCGCAGTTGCTTGCTTCTGCTTTACTTCAAATGCAAATGCCAGTGCACAAGGAGCTACGATTTCATTTGAATCTGACAAGGACGTTGGCTTATTTTCACTCATCGACTCAAAAGATATGGCAAAAATGACTTTTAAACAGTCAGATGATCAGAGTGTTACAGGCTCATCACTCAGCGTTATGTGTGATCTGACAGAATCAATCGTTGACGGTTCAGATTACGAGGGTGTCTGCTTTAAGGCTGAAGGTCTTGGCATTGCAGATTTCTCAGGCTGCAAGGTTACTGCTAGTATCTACTTTCCTGAAGAAGCAGCAGACGCTATGACTTATGCTCAGATCTTCTGCACAGGTACTGACGGTTCATGGGAACAGGCTTCAATCAGCATTCCATCAGCAACAGGCAAATGGGGCATTGCAGAACTTGAATGTCCAAGTGACGCAAAGCCTACAACTATCGGTTTCAAGCTCCCTGTAGTTGAACCATACAGCGGCGTTCTCTGCTACATAGATAACGTTTCAGTAACTGATGCAAGCGGCAATCAGATTGCAGTCAGTGATAATGCTGATAACTCAACAACCACAACAGAGGTTACAACTACAGAAGCTACAACAACTACTACAACTCCTGCTACAACAACTGAAGAAATCACAGAGGTTGTTGACGATGAGGTTATAGATGAAGTTGCTCCTGATGAGGATGATGAGGAAGACCAGCCAAACCCAAAGGCTCCTACATTCTCATTTGATATGGCAGGCGCTAGTAACTACTTTACTTTGGTAGATGCTGAAAATACAGCAAACATCTCATTCAAGCAGGCTACAGATAAGAGAATTTCAGGCGGTTCACTCAAGGTTTCTTGTAAAAATACTGAAACTATCGATAATGAAGTAATCTTACAGGGCGTTGCTATTAACGCTGCAGACTTCGGTCTCCCTACGTTCAAGGGCTGCAAGATTATTATGCACGTTTACTTCCCTGCTGAAGTAACAGAGCTTATGGACTTTGCTCAGCTTTACTGTACAGGTCCAGACGGCAGCTGGAAGCAGTATGATATGAACACAGTATCAGGCAAGGACAGATGGAACTACGCAGTACTTACCTGCCCTACAGACGCTTCACCTACAGTAATCGGTCTTAAGCTTCCAATCAGCGGTCCATATGAAGGCACACTCTGCTACATTGAAAACGTTGAAATCTTTGATGCTGACGGCAACAAGATTTTAAACATTGACGGTTGGGATGAACGTTCAGCTGAAAATGCTGTAGCAAACCCAATTGAAAAGATTGAAACTCCTGTACTCACAACTGCTGCTACAACAGCTAAGGTTGACAACGGCGATGAAGGCGGTATTCCAAAGATTGCAATCATCATTATCGCTATTGTTGCTGTAGTACTCATTGTTGGTTCAATCGTAACACTTATTATTGTAAAGACTAAGAAGTCATACTACTAAATAAAAGCTCAAAGCTCTGCATGTTTTATGCAGAGCTTTTTTATTTTCTTGTATAAATTCGCTTTTGCTGTCAAAAATAATGCTAAATAATGCAAATGAATTTGCATATTGAGCGGATTTTCTAACCGACAGATTTTCCGTTTTCTTACACAGTCGGAGAAAGCGAGTTTTTTACTTTGAAAAGAATCAGTTTTTCGAGATTATCAGGGCTTATGAAGGGCAAGGGCTTTTACATCGCTCTTTGTATGTGTATCTTCGCTATCGGCATTGCGGGGATCGCCGCTTACAATCAGACGGTAAAAAATTTAAACCGTGAGCCTATATTCTCCCCTTCTGACACCTCTGAGGCAGACGATGTAAACCAGTATCAGCAGGATATTCCTCTTGATACCCAGAGCCGTGATGACCAGCAGATTTCAGATGACAACCTTATTTTAGACGCTATGCAGTCAAATGCCGCTAAGATTATGCCTGTAACGGGCGAAATTCTCACAGTTTACTCAAACGGTGAGCTTGTAAAATCAGAAACCTTGAATGTTTGGAAAACTCACGACGGCATTGATATCAAGGGCGAAATGGGCACTCAGGTAAGAGCGATGACAAAGGGCGTTGTAACAGATATTTACGAAGACGCTCTCTGGGGCGTATGCGTTGAGGTTGAGCATCTTGACAACGTTGTGGGCTATTACTGTAACCTAGCACCCGATTTATCAGTAACTGTAGGCGACAACGTAAACCCGGGCTCAATCATCGGCAAGATCGGCGAAACTGCTGATATTGAAGCAGGCATGAAGCCTCATCTGCATTTTGGCTTAAAGCAGAATGGTAAATGGATCGACCCGCTTTATTATATCTCACCAGGTAAATAAACGTAAAACCCGTGAAGAAATTCTTCACGGGTTATTTTAATATCTCATAGATAAATTGGGATTTGGCGCTCTGATAAGCTTATATTTGCAAGTGGGTTGAATTAATCTAATTTTGAAGTAATTTCTTTACTTCTTTTGCAAACAGCATTGGTTCATCAATTTGTGGTGAATGACCACACTCTTTCATAATCACTAACTTCTTATTCGGTGCTACAATCTCATCGTAATACTTTTTAAGCAAATCAACATGACATCTCTTATCATATTCTCCTGAAACAAAATACATCGGAACGGAATATTCGTTGTTTGGGTCAAAATTTTCGTTT
>CALBJC010000027.1 GCA_937892655.1 uncultured Clostridia bacterium
AAATCACCAGAGGTGATCTGAGAGGGGATGGACAGGTCAGTCCGTAATGCCATTTCATCAAATTTATACGTCTACACAAAACCCACATAAAATCCGTTCGCCGACGGCGAACACCTTACTTATTCACTATTACCTATTACCTATTACTTCAAGAAAGGAGGCCCTTATGAGAGAGTTTTTCTCAAGCGTTAAGTTTAAAATTATCCTTGGTATACTTGCGGTTTGTGTAGGTATGCTCATCTACTCGGCTACCCATACTGAGTCTTCCGGCGCTAAAACTGCGGTAGGCGGTTTCTTTGAGCCTTTGCAGAAGCTCTCTACGGCTATTTCAGACAAGGTTACCTCCACTCTTGATATGCTCGTAAACGCCAAGGATTACTATGAAGAAAACGAGAAGCTCAAAGACCAGATTGCAGGGCTTACTGCAGAGCTTGTCGATAAGAATACCGTTTATGAAGAGAATATCCATCTGCGTGAAATGGCGGGTTTAAAGGCTGAGTATGAAGACTATGAGTTTTCGCCGCCTTGTGCTGTTATCGGCCGTGAGGCAAACGACATATACAAGTCATTTACGATAGACAAGGGCTATAACGACGGCATTTCTGTCCGTGACCCTGTAGTTACAGCGTATGGTATGGTTGGCATTATCTCATCTGTTGAGGCTACCCATTCAACCGTTACAACCATTTTCTCCCATGAGATGAATTTAGGCGTTTACTGTTCAAGAACGCGTGATACGGGCATCATCTCGGGCAACTACGAGCTTGCGGCAAAGGGGCTTATGCTTATGCGCTTTGTCGATTATGACTCTGATATACGCCCTGGCGATATTATCGTGACCTCGGGCCATTCGGGCCTTGTTCCGCAGGATAGGGTAGTAGGCGTTGTAAAGAGCGTTGAGGATGACTCTTTGGGACTTTCAAAAAATGTTTACGTTGAGCCTTCTGTTGATATAGGCTCTGTCAAGAACGTTTTTGTAATTATCGAGTTTGAGGGTCAGGGGGATGGCTATGAGGAATAGAAAACCCCGCCTTGTTTCAAAAAAATACATCCAGTTTCTTTTAGGGGTAAGATGGACTATCTATGTTTTGCTGTCATTTGTATTTTTTCTTATAATGACCAGCGGCAACCCCGATAACATAAAGCCCGTTCTTCTTTTGCCGTTTGCGCTTTCGCTTTGTATCTTCTATGGCGAGATAGCGTCAGCGGCTATCGGCTTTTACTGCGGGATACTCATTGACTACGCCGCAGGCCGTCTGATAGGCGCATCGTCTTTACTGCTGGTAATATTGTGCGTTGCGGGCTCTATGCTCTTTTTACAGCTTATGCGCCGAAATATTATAAACTTTATGGCAATAAGCGCTGTATCGACCATTATTTATTTTGCGCTTGATTTTTATCTTTATTTTTCAATGTGGGACTATGTCGGAACAAGAACTGTACTTTTGCAAAAAACCTTGCCGACAGCACTGCTGACACTTGCGCTGTCGCCTGTTATATATCTTATAACAAAGTTTATAACGCAAAATATCGGTATGGTAGACAGAACGATTTTAGAAGAGCAGAACAAGAATATTGAGAGAGTGTAAATTTACTATCGTAAATTGACAATTATCAATCGAGAAGGGTAGGTGGCTACTATGCAGAAATTTCTTGAAAAAATCAGAATATTTATACTTGTAGCGCTTATCTTTACGGCTACTGCGCTGACGTTTATACGCCTTATGAAAATTCAGCTCGTTGAGGGCGAGGAACTTTTGGCGCTCTCTATCAGCAGAACTTCAGGCTCGCAGACTATCGAAGCGCCCCGTGGCGAGATTGTCGATATAAACGGCGATGTTGTCGTGCAAAACAGAGTCGGCTACAATGTTGTTATCGACTATTCATTCTTCCCAAAAGACAAGCAGCAGCAAAATGAAATCATTCTGCGAGTTGCAAATATTCTGCTTGAAAACTATGAGGGTGATGACCTGCCCTGGATAGAGAGCATTCCTGTATCAGTGACCCATCCTTATGTCTTTGACGGCAAGGAAGCGGATATTGTAAAGCTTCGTGATAACATCAGAGTAAACGAGTATGCAAACGCTACTAACTGTATCGACAAGCTGATTGAGGACTATGAAATTTCAGATGTCTATACCATAAGAGAAAAGCGAATTATCGCAGGTATCCGCTACGAGATGCTCATAAAGGAGTTTTCTGTAAGTAATCAGTATCTTTTTGCAACGGATATTCCTTTTGAAAGCGTTGCGAAAATCTATGAGCTGTCTTACGGGCTGTCAGGCGTTGATGTTATCGAAGCGCCTTTTAGAACATATAACTACGGCGAGGTTTTATCTCATCTTATAGGAACAGTAGGCCCTATTACCGCTGAAAAGTATGCAGAGCTAAAGCTTCTGGGCTATGGCATCAACGATGTTGTGGGCAGAGAGGGTATAGAGAGCTTTGCTGAAAACAGACTTCGTGGCATTGACGGCGCGCGTACTGTAACTGTTTCTGCTGACAGAAAAGAGATCGATATAAAAACGACCGAGCAGGCGATTCCCGGTAAAACGGTTATGCTCACTGTCGATATGGAGTATCAGGCTAAGGTACAAGACCGTTTGAAAGAGCATATTGCGTGGATGAATGACTTGCCTGAGGATATTCAGTCGGTCGATATTACAACGGGGTCAGTAGTGGTGCTCGATTGCAATACGGGCGCTGTAAAGGCTATGGCGTCATATCCGTATTATGACATAAACGATTATATAAACGATTATGCCTCGGTTTTGTCGGCTGAGAATAATCCGCTTTTTAACAGAGCATTAAACGGTGCTTACCGCCCCGGCTCTACTTTTAAGACCATTACTGCCACAGCCGCACTCAACGAGGGAGTTATAACCCCTTCAACAAAGGTGCGCTGTCAGCAGGAATACCACTATCTCGATGTTAAGATGCACTGCACAAACTGGCATGGCAGTATTGACATAAAAGACGCCCTGCAGTATTCATGCAACATCTTTTTCTATGATATTGCAGATGATCTGGGTATCAAAACTCTTGTTGACTATGAAAATATGTTCGGGCTTGGCGTTGATTTAGGCTTTGAGCTTGGCGGCGAGGTAGGCTACCTTGCCTGCCCTGAAACGTTTGACCGCTTCCCGAATTTAGACTGGACTCCCGGTCAGACTCTTCAGGCGTCAATCGGTCAGTCAGAGGTAGCGGTAACTCCGCTTGCAATGGCTGTTCAGGCATCAGTGCTCGCAAACGGCGGCACACGATACCGCCCGTATATTATCGACTCTGTATGGGACTATAATATGACAACCTGCCTTGAAAAAACAAAGCCTGAGGTTATGTCACAGCTTAATGAGAACTACGACTATGTTTTTGATACAGTAAAAGAGGGCATGGTGCTGGCAGGTCAGTACGGTACATCCTATGCGATGATAGAGCTGCCGCAGATGGTTGCCGCAAAAACGGGTACACCGCAGACATCCCTTACATCAACAAACGTTTGTATGGTAGCATACTATCCTGCCGAAGACCCTGAAATCGCAATTTCAGTAGTTATCGAAAAAGGCGAAAAGTCATCAAGGCTCGGCCCTCTTGTAAAAAACATTATTGACGATTATTACGGCTACACCTATGAGGCTGATACCCCCGAAGAAGAGCCGACAGACGAGAGCGCAACGCTTGACAATGCGCTCGAATAAGAATATAATAAATATCAATGCATTGAAAAAAGGAGGACTCGGTTATGTCAAAAAAACCATTCTACATCACAACCCCTATCTATTATCCGTCGGGCAATCCGCATATCGGTCACTGCTATACTACTGTTGCGTGTGACTCTATTGCCCGTTACAGACGAATGCAGGGCTATGATGTAATGTTTCTGACGGGTACCGATGAACACGGTCAGAAGATTGAACAGAAGGCTTTGGAAAAGGGCGTTACTCCTCAGCAGTATGTTGATGAGATCGTTGCTATTTTCAAAAACCTCTGGAAGTATATGAACATCTCTTATGACAGATATATCAGAACAACTGACGATTACCACGTTGAATCTGTTCAGAAGATCTTCAAGGCGCTCTACGATAAGGGCTATATCTACAAGAGCACATATTCAGGTAAATACTGTACTCCTTGCGAATCCTTCTGGACTCAGTCACAGCTTGATGAAAACGGTATGTGCCCTGAATGTCACAGAGAGGTAATCGAGGCGCAGGAAGAAGCAT
>CALBJC010000028.1 GCA_937892655.1 uncultured Clostridia bacterium
CAGTTTTCTCCTAAAACCTCAATTCCCTTCTTTTCGACAAGCTCAGATAATGTCATTCCCGCATATTCGCCATTAGAAATTGTACAAGCACCGTCTTTGTGACATGATAATTCCCAGCTTTCTGCAATCTTGTCAAAATCACAGTTTTTCTGAAAATCATCTCTTAATCTTGTACCGCCCCAGATGTAATCCTTGAAAGCGGGTTCAAGCTTCATTGGATACATAAAATTCCGCCTCTTTCATAAATTTATATACATTAAAATTATATCACACTTTTGCGATATAGTCAACGAAAATAAGCATAATAAAAGGTGCTATTTACATAGCACCTTTACATAATCTAGATATCCTTTTTAGCGTATGCTTCATCAGTCATAACCTTTACAAGTACAGCCTTCTGAGCATGGAGACGGTTTTCAGCTTCTTCAAAGATTTCCTTTGCGTGAGCTTCAAATACCTTGTTAGTAATTTCTTCTTCCCTATGAGCTGGCAAGCAGTGAAGAACCATTGCGCCTTCATTAGCAACAGCCATAATATCATCATTGATCTGATAACCTGCAAATGCTACCTTTCTCTTTGCAGCTTCCTCTTCCTGACCCATTGAAGCCCATACGTCAGTGATAAGTACATCAGCACCATTTGCCGCCTGCTTTGGATCAGTAGTCATTTCAAACATATCGCCGTATTCCTTAACGAAATCAAGGATAACAGGATCTGGCTGATAGCCGATAGGACAAGCGATAGAAACCTTCATACCAACCTTTAAGCAGCCAACAATAAGAGAGTTAGCCATATTGTTACCATCACCGATAAAGCACATCTTAAGACCATCAAATCTACCCTTGAACTCACGGATCGTCATAAGGTCAGCAAGTACCTGACAAGGATGACAGAAGTCTGTAAGACCATTGATAATCGGAATAGAGCCGTATTCAGCCAAAGCCTCAACCTCAGCCTGCTCAAATGTACGGATCATAATACAGTCGATATAACGAGACAACACTCTTGCAGTATCCTGAACCGGTTCACCACGGCCAATCTGCAAATCATTTGCAGATAAGAAAAGTGGATAACCGCCAAGCTGATACATACCTGTTTCAAATGATACACGTGTTCTTGTTGAAGCTTTCTGGAAAATCATACCAAGGGTTTTACCCTTTAAAAGCTTATGCGGAATTTCATGCTTAAGCTCATACTTGAGCTGGTCAGCAAGATTTAAAATATCAATAATTTCTTCTTTTGTAAGGTCTAAAAGCTTTAATAAATGTTTCATTACATTCTCCCTTTCTATTTATTCAGTATATCTTTAAGGATTTTTATACCCTTATCAAGTTCATCGTATGAAATATTGAGCGGTGGTAAGAAGCGAAGTTTTGTTTTAGCAGTAAGGATAAGCAAGCCATTATCAAGACACTCCTTGCAAACCTCAGCTGCTTTCTTTGACTTAAGGCGAACGCCAATCATCATACCCAGACCATCAAAGCCTTCAATTTCTTCAACGTCCGAAAGTTTTTCCTTGATATACTCGCCCTTCTTGATAACCTCATCAAGAAAGCCATCTTCTAATACTGTATCAAGAACCGCCATACCGCCTGCACAACAGATAGGGTTACCGCCAAAAGTCGAGCCATGAGTACCTGCTGATAAAACATCACAGCACTTTTCGTCAGCCAGGCAAACACCGATAGGAACACCGCCTGCAAGGCCCTTTGCAAGAGTAGTGATATTTGGCTTCACATCAAACCACATAGAAGCTAAGAACTTACCTGTTCTGCCAACACCGGTCTGAACTTCATCACAGATTGTAAGGATGTCACGTTTTTGGCATTCATCAATGATAGTTTTTACAAACTTTTCATCAAGAGCAATAACACCGCCCTCGCCCTGAACAGCCTCAAACATTACAGCGCAAACAGTATCATCAAGCATTTCCATGAGCATTTCTATGTTATTAGCTTCACAATACTTAAAGCCTTCAACAAATGGGAAGAAATAATTATGGAAAACATCCTGACCGGTTGCTGATAATGTACAAAGAGTTCTGCCATGGAATGAATTTACAAGAGTGATTATTGTATGTCTTCCCTTGCCATATTTATCAAAGCTGTATTTTCTTGCAAGCTTTATAGCGCATTCATTAGCTTCAGCACCCGAGTTACCAAAAAACATCTTGCTGTAGCCGGTTGCATCACAAAGCTTAGTTGCAAAATCAGCCTGAATTTTTGTGTAGTAGTAGTTTGATGTATGCTGAATCTTCTTTACCTGATCACATACAGCCTCTACCCATTTATCGTTACAAAAGCCTAAAGAATTAGTTCCTATACCAGAACCAAAATCTATGTATTCTTTACCATTCTCATCGGTACAAGTACGATCTTTGCCGCTTTCCATAACAGCATCAAACCTACCGTATGTACCCATTACATGAGAATTAAACTGTTCTATAGTATTCATCATTTTACCTTCTTAAATTAAATAAATTCTGTACCAATACCCTCATTTGAGAATAACTCTATCAAAATTGAATGTTCAATCCTGCCATCAATGATAACTGTTTTCTTTACACCACGTCTGACAGCTTCAACACAACAATCAATCTTTGGAATCATACCGCCTGAGATAATACCCGTATTCTTGAGGTATGGCACCTCGCTTACCTGAACTGATGGAATAAGAGTGCTGTAATCATCCTTATCCTGCAAAAGACCTACTGTATCAGTCATAAGAATAAGGTTTTCAGCCTTAAGAGATGCCGCAATTCTTGCTGCAGCTGTATCAGCATTGATGTTGTATGTCTGGCCATTTTCATCAGTAGCAACTGTAGCAATTACAGGAGTATAGCCGTTATCAAGAGCGTCTGTAATTATCTTTGTATTTACCTTCACAATTTCGCCAACAAAGCCTAAATCAATATCGCTCTTCAGCTTTTCAGCAACTAGCAAGTTACCATCAGCACCGCAAAGACCGATTGCTGAACCGCCATTTTGCTGCAAAAGCGAAACAAGTTCCTTATTAACCTTACCTGCTAAAACCATTTTAACAATATCAATGGTTGCTTCATCAGTATATCTCAAGCCGCCGATAAACTTACTTTCAATGCCAACTCTTTTGAGCATATCATTGATTTCAGGTCCACCGCCATGAACCAGAACAACCTTTACACCAATAAGCTTTAAAAGAACCAAATCGCTCATAACAGCGTTTTTAAGCTCATTGTTTGTCATAGCGTTACCGCCATACTTGATAACAACTATTTTATCCTTATATTTCTGAATATAAGGAAGAGCGTCATTCAAAACCTGTGAGCGCAGCTTGTTTGATACTTCAATCTTTTTTTCCATCTTAAAAACCTTCTTATGTAAATTCTTTATAATACAAAGTCACTGATTGCCTGAGAAAGAACTCTATGTATTTCAGGCAGATTTTCAGGTGAGTTATATATATCCTTTGTAATATTAGCATATCTTGTATGACCGTTTGATCTGTATCTCCTTGTTGAATTGAGAGTACAGTGAACAGATGAAGAAGTTATTCTTACATTTGCTATATCATTGAGAAAAATCGCATCAAGATTACTGTCAGAGACTATAATAAGCCTCTTATTTGTAATCGCATAAATCTTCTCTGATGTGTCACCTTTCATCTGCTTGAAAAGGAATATACCGATAAGTATGAATGGTACACCAAACAAGCCGAAAAAACCACCAGCCATTGAAGCCATTACAGTCCAGAAAATTGAAAAACCAGTCCAGAAAATCGGAAAGATCATCTGTGCCATATTAACACCTTTTGGAGGCTTACCTGTTCCCTCCCATAAAACAACCTCACCGTTGAGAAGGTAGGTAGTTACATGGCTTGAATTAGCAGAATATTTATTATATGCACCTTCAACCATTTCTTCGGTATAAGAGTTTTCGCCAAAATTATTATCAGATCTGTTTTTTGCCTCTGAACCGAACATTTCTTCATTCAGCCCAGAATAATTATTCTTATCTTCAAACATCTATACCCCTCCATACAACAAAATGTTATGAACGATAATCACCGTTGATCTTTACATAATCATATGTAAGGTCACAGCCCCACGCCTTAGCAGAAACATCTCCTTGCATAAGATCAACAAGAATAGTGATCTCATCCTCTAAAAGAACCTTCTTTGCTTCATCCTCAGAAAATTCAATGCCTGAACCATTTTCACAAACATCAATTCGTCCAGCAGAAGAAATCAAAGATACAGATACCTTATTGATATCAAATTCGGCCTTTGCATAACCGATAGCACAAAGAACACGTCCCCAGTTAGCATCAGCACCAAACATAGCACACTTGAAAAGTGGTGAACAGATTACGCTCTTAGCAACGATTATTGCTGTATCCAGATCAGGTGCACCATTACATACACATTCCAAAAGCTTTGTAGCACCCTCGCCATCCTTAGCAAGCATCTTTGTAAGGTTCATCATTACAATATATAAAGCCTGCTTAAACACTTCAAAATCAGCATTTTCTGCATTAATCTCTTCATTACCCGCAACACCATTTGCCATTACACAAACCATATCGTTTGTTGAAGTATCGCCATCAACAGAAAGACAGTTATATGTAATCTTAGTTACTTCAGATAAAGCCTTTTGTAACAATGAAGCAGATATTTTAGCATCTGTTGTTATGAAATTAAGAGTTGTCGCCATATTAGGATGAATCATACCGCTGCCCTTAGCCATACCACCAAGAGAAACTTTTTTACCGCCAATTTCAAATTCAACAGCAACTTCCTTTTTCACTGTATCAGTTGTCATAATTGCTGTAGCAGCACCTTCGTTGCCTGTAAAGGATAATCCCTTAACAAGTGGAACTACGCCTTCTTTAACTGGTTCAATAGGCAAAATCTGACCGATAACACCGGTAGACGCAACAACGACCTCTTCAGGCTTGATACCAAGCTCATTCGCAGCAAGCTGACACATCATAAACGCCTTTTCTTCGCCATCAGCATTACAGGTATTTGCATTCTTTGAGTTTACAATAACAGCCTTTGCAATGCCGCCCGTTTTTTCAAGATTTTTCTTTGTAACAAGGATAGGCGCGCCCTTAACCTTATTCTGTGTGTAAACACAAGCACAAGTACATGGTATTTCAGAATAAATCATACCTAAATCATTCTTCTGCTTGATAGTAGTATCGTTGCCGTCAAGTGCCTG
>CALBJC010000029.1 GCA_937892655.1 uncultured Clostridia bacterium
GTTCTTAACTACACCTGCGATATATCTTGAGCAAAGCTGTGTATTCTGTACTTCTACTGACATTATATCAGAGATATTGCCCTCAATACCTGTAAATGCAGGTTCCTTTACAGTATATGGCTTATCAAATGTTGCGTGACATTCTCTTGCAAGACCGATAACTGATAAGCAGTCAGGTCTGTTAGAAGTAATTTCAAACTCAACAGCTGTATCGTTGAGGCCGATTGCTTCCTTGATATCTTTACCTACAGTCAAATCGCAGTCGTCACCAAGAATAAAGATGCCATCTTCAATAGCGTAAGGGAAATCGTTGAGTGTGAGCTTGAGTTCACCAAGTGAACAAAGCATACCATTACTTTCAACGCCTCTGAGCTTACCCTTTTTAATCTTGATACCACCAGGTAATGTTGAACCATCAAGCGCTACAGGAATATACTGACCCGCTTCAACATTAGAAGCACCTGTAACAATCTGAATTGGTGCATCCTTACCTACTTCAACCTGACATACAACCAAGTGATCAGAATCCTCGTGAGGTACTACAGAAAGAATTTTACCAACTACTACATTTGAGATTTCGCTACCTTCAGTTTCATATCTTTCAACCTTTGATCCTGAAATAGTAAGACCTGAGCAAATCTCTTTTATAGAAAGATCAGACAAATCAATATAGTCTGACAACCATCTCATAGACAAATCCATTATTTATCATTCCTTTATTAAAATATTACTTAAACTGATTCAAGAAACGAACATCGTTTTCATATAACAAACGCATATCGTCAATTTCGTATCTACCCATTGTGATACGTTCAAGACCGATACCGAATGCAAAACCGCTGTATTCGTTAGGGTCAATTCCGCAACCTTCCAAAACCTTTGGATGAACCATACCGGCACCTAAAAGCTCAATATAGCCTTCGCCCTTACAAAGAGGACAGCCTTCACCGTTACAGTTAAAGCACATAACGTCAACCTCAGCAGACGGTTCAGTATATGGGAAATGGTGAGGACGAAGTCTTATCTTACAGTTTTCACCATAAAGACGCTTCATAAGAAGTTCTAATGTACCCTTCAAATCAGCCATTGTAATACCCTTATCGATTACAAGACCTTCAATCTGATGGAAGAGTGGTGAATGAGTAGCATCAACCGCATCAGAACGATAAACTCTACCAGGAGAGATAATTCTGATAGGAGGCTTCTTATTCTCCATTGTTCTGATCTGAACACTTGATGTCTGAGTTCTTAACAGAACATTTTCATTGATATAGAATGTATCCTGAGTATCTCTTGCAGGGTGGTGCTTTGGCATATTGAGAGCTTCAAAACAGTAGTAATCTGTTTCAACCTCAGGACCTTCAGCTACCTCAAAGCCCATACCCAAAAAGATTTCCTTAATATCATTCAAAACTGTTGTAAGTGGGTGCATAGCACCGATTTTCTGAGCCTTACCAGGCATAGTAACGTCAAGAGTTTCCTCTTTGAGCTTCTTTTCGAGGTCAGCTTCCTTGAGCTTCTTAGAAGTTTCTGTAATAGCCTGCTCAATATCAGATCTTACCTGATTAGCAAGCTGACCGATAATTGGTCTTTCCTCTGCAGATAAACCACCCATCTGCTTCAAAATTGCTGTGAGCTCACCCTTTTTACCAAGAAACTTTACTCTGATGTCTTCGAGCTGCTTGATGTCTGTTACAGCTAAAAGCTGTTCTTTAGCGAGCTTTTCAATGTTTTCCAACTGCTGCTTCATACTTTTTTCCTTTCAAAAACAGATTTTTGAGTGCGTAATGCATAATAAAAAAGCCTTGCCCTAATCAGGACAAGACTAAGCTTGTTATACCACCTAATTAAAAGAGCCAGCACTCCCGTGACTTTAACGCAGCCATACGTCAGCACTTACAAGTAACCCTTCGGCGCTACCGCTCGTGAGTGAACTTCAGTTTACTAAAACATAAAACAGCTTTCAGCAAATGCCGTTTCTCTCTGAATGCTTCTTATAAACCTACTCTCTCAGTCATAGCGTTTACTAAGATAGTATAACACAAGAAAAAACAAATTTCAATACCTAAATTCGACTTTTGTATTATTTCTTTAATAAAAAATAGTTAAAATCTGAGTTTTTGCTAATTTTCTTCATTAGTTTTCTACTTTAAACTCATTCTTCATATTGATTTTTATAAACTGTTTTGTATTATAATCCTGAAAATTCAGAACAACAAGATTATTCTTACAGTTAACAGGTTTTCTTCCATCAGGAAAAATCACATAGGCACAGCCAGAAGAGTTTTCAAGCTTTATTTCCAGATAACCAAGATAATTTTCCCTGCAGCTCAAAATATTATTATATTCAATATTATACAGTACCTTGTAGTTTTTAAAAAAATCATATTGCAGATGTTCTATTCTGTCTGAATAAATCTTTGTATAACATTCACTATCAAGTGACATAATCTGAAATTTATATCCAGCATAGGAAATAAATATTGAATATACTCCAATCAACGCAATGGGTATTTTAAACCATGAAATTGGCGCAAATATTGCAATAGCGATAATAAGTAAACCCGCAAATGATGAAAAAAACATTTTTCTTTTCGCCTTTTTTGATTCATTCAAAAATTTTATCTTATTATTTCGCTCAGTAATCCTGTCAACCTTTTCAGGAAAACTGTAAAGTAATTTACTTTCCATTTACTCACCCATTAATATGCGAAAATCTGCCATAGAAAACCTATGGCAGATTTTAAATTATTCATTATCCTTCTTACGAATGTCTTTTCTGATAATCTTACCGCTGATTGTCTTAGGTAATTCTTCAACAAATTCAACGATTCTAGGATACTTATATGGCGCTGTAGCGTTCTTTACATAAACCTGTAATTCCTTAACAAGCTCATCTGAAGGGGCGTATCCCTTTGCAAGAACAATTGTAGCCTTAACCACCTGGCCTCTGATAGGATCCTTAGCACCTGTTACGGCACATTCCAAAACTGAAGGATGTTCCATAAGAACGCTTTCAATTTCAAAAGGTCCGATTCTGTAGCCTGATGATTTGATAAGGTCATCAGTTCTGCCTACATACCAGAAATAGCCATCTTCATCCTTCCAAGCTGTATCACCTGTATGATAGATATTATCATGCCAGCTGTTTTCTGTAGCTTCAGGATTCCTGTAGTATTCCTTAAAGAGAGCCTTATGATATCTGCCCTCTGTTCTTACAACCATTTCACCAACTTCACCGACAGCAACGCTGTTACCATTTTCATCAACAATATCTACATCGTAAAGCGGAACTGGCTTACCCATTGAACCCGGCTTTGGTTCCATACCATAAAGGTTTGCAACGCAAAGAACAGTTTCTGTCTGACCAAAGCCTTCCATAAGCTTAATACCAGTATATTCATAGAACTTGTTATATACTTCAGGATTGAGAGCTTCACCAGCAATAGTAGCATACTTGAGGTTAGATAAATCGTAGTTTTCGATACCTTCCTTGATAAAGAAGCGATACATAGTAGGTGGTGCACAGAAAGATGTTATCTTATAATCCTGAATCATTTTCAGTATATCTGCAGGAATAAATCTGTCGAAGTCATATACAAATACAGTTGCGCCACATGTAAGCTGGCCGAAAAGCTTACCCCAAGCACATTTACCCCATCCGGAGTCAGAAATAGTCAAATGAAGTGTATCATCAGAAACGTGATGCCAGTGCTTAGCAGTTACAATATGAGATGCTGTATAGTAATATGAGTGAAGAACCATTTTTGGATAACCGGTTGTACCTGAGCTGAAATACAAAAGCATTGGTTCATCAACAAGAGTAGGTACTCTGTCAATTGTCTTAGGGAACTTATCCATTTCAGGTAAAAAGCTTGTCCAGCCATCCTTCTCACCGTGAGTAATAAACTTTTCAACCAGTCCATCATACTTCTTTATAGCTTCTTCAATATGAGATACTGTCTGACCTTCGCCTGTTGCGACAACGTACTTTACAGACGCTGCATCAAAACGGTAAACATAGTCCTTAGCCATAAGCTGGTCAGTTGCAGGAATTACAACAACACCAATCTTCATAAGGCCATAAACCAAGAACCAGAATTCATAATGACGCTTCAAAACTGCCATTACCATATCGCCCTTCTTAGCACCGTGCGCCAAGAACATATTTGCAACCTGACTTGACTTTTCACTTAACTCTTTAAAAGTAAACTTATGCTCTTCGCCCTTTTCACTTACCCAGTGAATAGCAACTCTGTCAGGATACTCCTTTGCTATTTCGTCAATTACATCGTATGAGAAGTTATAATTGTCAGGACAATTAAGCTCAAACTTCTTGAGTCTGCCGTTTTCATCAACTTCTTCATTGACAAATCTCTTGTAAAAATTTTTCATGTCAAGCATTAGAATCTTTTCCCCCAGAATTACTTTTTAATTAGAATTGCTAAGAATTCGCAATCTTCCCCACCGGTTGCGATCATACCGTGAGGTGTTGTAGAATCGTAGTAAATAGCGTCACCAGCGGAAACAACCTGAATATTGTCGCCGCATACAAACTTAAGGCTACCCTTTAATATGTAGTCAAACTCCTGACCATCGTGAACAGAGAGCTTGATAGGCTTGTCCTGCGCCTCTTCCTCAAAAGGAGCTTTTACAAGCAAAGGCTCGATATTCTTATCCTTGAAAAGATAAGCCATATGCTGATAAGCAAATCTTTCTCTTCTCTCAATTGGTAAGCCCTTACCTGCTTTTACGATTGAGCATTTTGAAAGCTTAGGTGAAACACCTGTAAGAATTTCAATAAGCTCTACATCAAAAAGCTCAGCACACTTATAAAGAAATGTAACTGAAAAGTCCTTTTCGCCAGCCTCGATAAGCTTATATTCGTCAACACTTATACCTGTTGCACGGCACAAGTCTTCTTCCGTCATATCAAGAGCAATTCTTAAGCCCTTAAGTCTCTGAGCAACTTCTTTAATGTTGTAGTTAATCATATATTTTCCACCTTTCTATGTTAAACATTCAATACAATATCAATTATATCACGAGGAATCTTTGCAATATAATCAGCACCTGCTTTTGCAAGCTCATCTAAATCACGAAATCCCCACAAACAACCAACTGTTGTAATCTCAGCATTTTTACCTGTAAATATATCAACATTTGAATCGCCGATCATAATAGCATCATTTTTATCTGCAGAAAGCTCATTGAGAATATTATAAATAATTGTAGGATCAGGCTTTTTAGGTGTTGAGTCTATTTTTCCGATAACACAATCAAAAGCTACTTCGCCAAACAAAATATCTATAATCTCTTTTGCAAATTTGTGCGGTTTATTGGTAGCAACAGCGAGTTTCACGCCACAGCTTTTAAGCGTATAAAGCACATCAGAAACACCTATATATGCTTTTGATTTAACAAGATAATTCTTACTGTATATATCAGAAAACATATTATGTACAGTTTCTATTGTTTTTACATCTCTTGAATCTTCTGGCAACGCTCTTTCAATAAGCATTAATGTACCATCACCAACAAAGTATCTGTATTCTTCAGTACAATGAGTATCAAATCCATAAAACTCAAGAGCCTTATTTACACTATCTGCTAAATCCTCAAGTGTATTTACCAAAGTTCCATCCAAATCAAAAATAACCAGTTTTTTCATTTATAATCCCTACTAATTATTATATTACATTAAAAAGTCATTATGTGAACATCGTGTAAACATATTATATTTATCGATTTAAGCATAACTATATGTTATACTAGCTAAATCAAAATGTTATTTTACTGAAAGAAAGTATGTTCAATAAATATTTTCAGACCCAAAGCTATAAGAATCAATCCGCCTATAATCTGTGCCTTGTTTCCGAGTTTTGAGCCAAATTTCTTGCCGAATCTGACAGCCAATAAACACAGAGAGAATGTAACAAGACAAATAAACGCAGAAGCACTGATGATGTTTACATTCATCGCAGCCAGGCTGACGCCTACTGCCAACGCATCAATACTTGTTGCAACTCCCTGAAGTATCAGACTGCCAAATGTAAGCTTTTTCAACTCACAGCTTTCTTCTTCATTATTAAAGCCATCGACAAGCATTTTTCCGCCTATAAAACCAAGCAATACAAGTGCAATATAATGATCAATTCTAGTAATATAATCTGTAAAAGCACTGCCGAGGAAAAATCCTATAACAGGCATTGCGCCTTGAAACAAGCCAAAGCACAGCGCTATTGAAAGAGTATCTTTCCATTTTATATTCTTGATACATAGCCCATTGGTTATTGATACTGCAAAAGCGTCCATTGACAAGCCGATTGCTAAAATAAGCAATTCAATTTGCGTCATAATATTCCCCCACTAATCTACCAACTTGCTTTCTAAGAGCGGAGAGTATTTATTTCTGAATTCTTCAAATGTACCATTGTCAAGAGCTTCTCTGATTCTTTCCATAAGAGTATTGTAAAAATACAGGTTATGCTGAACAGTAAGCCTTCCAGCAAGCTGCTCGTTTGCCTTGAACAAATGTCTGATATAAGCTCTTGAGAAGTTTTTACATGTAGGACAATCACATTCAGGATCAAGCGGTCTTTCATCAAGCTCATACTTTGCGTTTGTAGCATGCATAATACCATTCCATGTAAAAATTGTAGCGTGTCTTGCATTACGGCTAGGCATAACGCAATCAAACAAATCGATGCCTCTATAAACGCCTTCAATGATATTTGATGGCGTACCCACTCCCATCAGATAACGTGGTTTGTATTTTGGCATAAACGGTTCAACCTGTTCAATAACGTGATACATAATCTCAGTTGGTTCACCTACAGCAAGACCACCGATAGCGTAACCAGCCATATCAAGCTCAGCTATTTCCTTCATGTGATTTATTCTTAAATCATCATAAACACAGCCCTGATTTATGCCAAATAAAAGCTGATTCTTGTTGATGGTTTTATCAAGTGAATTCAATCTGTTCATTTCAGCAATACAGCGCTTGAGCCATCTTGTAGTACGTTCACACGACTGCTTTGAATACTTATGGTCAGCAGGATTTTCAACGCATTCATCAAACGCCATAGCTATAGTTGAAGCAAGGTTTGACTGAATCTGCATACTCTCTTCAGGTCCCATAAAGATTTTTCTGCCATCAACATGTGAATTGAAATAAACGCCCTCTTCTTTAATTCTACGAAGCTTGGACAGTGAAAATACCTGAAATCCACCGCTATCTGTTAAAATAGGTCTGTGCCAGTTCATAAATTTATGAAGGCCACCCATTTTATAGATAACTTCATCACCCGGTCTGACATGAAGATGATAGGTATTGCATAGTTCAACCTGACACTTGAGATTTTCAAGGTCAATTGAAGAAATACCACCCTTAATGGCAGCAGCAGTACCAACATTCATAAAGCACGGAGTCTGGATAGTACCGTGAACAGTTTCAAATGTTCCCCTTCTTGCTGCACCTTCCTGTTTTAATAAAGTATACATCTATACACTCCTTAGTCTAAATCCGTAATAAACATAGCGTCGCCGAAGCTGAAAAATCTGTATTTTTCATCAACGGCTACCTTATATGCATTCATTGTATTCTCATACCCTGCAAATGCAGAAACAAGCATAATAAGCGTACTTTCAGGCAAATGAAAATTTGTAATCAAACCATCAATAATTTTGAATTTATATCCGGGATAAATAAAAATGCTTGTATCATCTTCCTTTGGTGCGATAACTCCTACATCAGTAGCAGCGCTCTCAAGAGTTCTGCACGATGTTGTACCAACAGCTATTACTCTACCACCATTTTTCTTGGTTTTATTTATAAGATCTGCAGTTTCTTCAGGTAAAGAATAATGCTCAGTATGCATAAGATGATCTGATACCTTTTCTTCCTTGACAGGTCTGAACGTTCCTAAGCCGACATGCAATGTACAATAAGCAACATTTACGCCAATTGCCTTGATTTTTTCAAGAAGCTCATTTGTAAAATGAAGTCCTGCAGTTGGAGCAGCAGCCGAGCCTAATTCTTTTGAATAAACTGTCTGATAGCGTTCTTTATCTTCAAGCTTTTTAGTAATATAAGGTGGCAGAGGCATCTGACCGATTTCATCCAGAACCTCATAGAAATTACCGTCACACGAAAACTCTGCGATACGGTTGCCATCTTCAAGTACATCAATAATTTTTGCAGTTAATAATCCATCACCGAAAACAAACTCTGTGCCGATTTTAGCCTTCTTACCTGGTCTGCAGAGTAGTTCCCATACATTCTGCCTTTTCTGCGATAACAGAAGAAACTCAATCGGTGTATTATTATCCTTCTTTACTCCATAAATCCTCGCAGGTAAAACTCTTGAATTGTTAAGTACTAAAAGGTCACCTTTTTTCAAATAATCGCATATATTAAAAAAAATGCTGTGTTTGATGTTACCGCTATTCTTATCAAGCAACAAAAATCTTGAAGCCGTTCTGTCCTCAAGCGGAGTCTGGGCAATAAGCTCAGGCGGCAGTTCATAAAAAAAGTCAGATTTTTTCATATCATTTATGTTCAAAAAGTATTCCTCCAAATCATAAAATACACACTATATACTATTTTATCTTCATTTTGTATAAAAAACAAGGGAAAATGTGTTAAAAATACAGCTGAAATTAAAAAGAATTGTTATAGGTGTTGACAATAAAACGGTGTAATGTTATTATAATTAAAGAAAATCGGATAGAGGTGCGGTTATAATCAGTAATTCAGTTGCGACTCCCCATCAAGTCGATCGGCTGTTATGAAAGGTATCATCGCCGAAGATATAGACAGCTTGGGAGTTTATTTCTGATTGCATTTCTGAATAAGAATGTGATTGTCATCATATCATATATGATGGAGTGCTATCGACATAGTTTTTTACAATGTCAACATTCCTAATTATATGTTATTATCCGCCGGTTTTCAACCGGTTTTTTTATTATTTTTAATTTGTTTAGAAAATTTTATTTAGAATGGAGTTTTTTCTATGAAACAGTACAAAGTTGGTATTATTGGCGGTACAGGTATGGTAGGCCAGAGATTTGCAAGTCTTTTGGAAAACCACCCATGGTTTGAGGTAGTTTGCATTGCAGCTTCGCCTCGTTCTGCAGGCAAGACATACAAGGAAGCTGTTGGCAATCGTTGGGCAATGACAACTCCAATGCCAGCTTCTATGGAAAACCTTATCGTATTAGACGCTACAGCAGACATCGAAAAGATTGCTTCAATGGTAGATTTCGTATTCTGCGCTGTAGATATGAAGAAGGATGAAATCAAGGCTCTGGAAGAAGCTTATGCTAAGGCTGAATGCCCTGTTGTTTCAAACAACTCAGCTCACAGAGGTACAGAAGACGTTCCTATGGTAGTTCCTGAAATCAACGACAACCATCTTGAAGTTATTGCATCACAGAAGGCAAGACTTGGCACAAAGAGAGGCTTTATTGCAGTTAAGTCAAACTGTTCAATTCAGTCATACGTTCCTGCTCTTCACCCACTTATGGGCTTTGGTATCAAGAATGTATTGGCTTGTACATACCAGGCTATTTCAGGTGCTGGTAAGACATTTGAAACATGGCCAGAAATGGTTGATAACCTCATTCCTTTCATTGGCGGTGAAGAAGAAAAGTCAGAGCTTGAACCACTCAAGGTTTGGGGTAAGGTTGAAGATGGCAAGATTGTAAACGCTACAACACCTGCTATCACCACACAGTGTCTGAGAGTTCCTGTTTCAGATGGTCATACAGCTGCTGTATTCGTATCATTTGACAAGAAGCCAACCAAGGATGAAATTCTCAAGTTATGGGCTGATTTCAAGGGCGTTCCACAGGAACTTGAGCTTCCATCAGCTCCAAAGCAGTTTATCCACTACTTTGAAGAAGACAATCGTCCACAGGCAAAGCTTGACAGAATGCTCGAAGGCGGTATGGCTGTTTCAGTAGGCAGACTCAGAGAAGATACTCAGTATGACTACAAGTTTGTATGTCTTTCACACAACACATTAAGAGGTGCAGCTGGCGGTGGCGTATTACTCGCTGAACTCTTGGCTGCAAAGGGTTATTTTGACTAATAATTTAGGAGAATTGCTATGAAAAATACAGTTTTTACAGGTGCCGGCGTTGCTATTATTACTCCTATGTTTGAAGACGGCACAATCAACTATGCAAAGCTCGAAGAACTCATTGAAATGCAGATCACAAATAAAACCGATGCTATCATCATCTGCGGTACAACAGGTGAAGCTTCAACAATGACTGATGAAGAACATTTAGAATGCATCCGTTTTACAGTTGAAAAGGTTAATAAGAGAATTCCTGTTATTGCAGGTACAGGTTCAAACGATACAGCTTATGCTATCGATTTATCAAAGAGAGCGCAGGCAGTTGGCGTTGATGCACTCTTGCAGGTAACACCTTACTACAACAAAACTTCTCAGGCTGGTCTTATCGCTCACTTCACTGCTATTGCAGATGCTGTAGATATTCCTATCATTCTTTATAATGTTCCATCAAGAACAGGTGTTAACATCAGCCTTGATACTTACAACATTGCCATCAGCATCAGTCCAAACCCAATCCTTACGATCGTCCTGTGCGTTCAAAGCCCAACGGCCGAAACCAGCCCAAGCTGTAAGAGTACCCTGACCTGTACCATTGGTCAAAGTGTACAGCAAAGTACCGTCCTTGTAAATCTCGATAGTTGACTTAGATGTATCGTTATCGTTAGTGATAGCACCACCATAAGCATAACCACAACCACCAGCGGCATTGATGTTAGCCAAATCAGAAACCAACATACGCTTACCGTCGAATGAGAACTTAGGAGCAGTCCAGTAGCTTGCGAACAAGTACTCAACAGTAGCAGATGCAGTAGCTGAAAGTGCCTTGTCTGCAACCTTAACCTCAAAGTCATACTTGCCGGTATTGGTAACTGTATAAGTGTAAGATGTCTCTGTTGTCTCACCAACCTTCTCACCACCTACATAAACCTCGAAAGTAGCGTCGGTAACAGGATTCCAAGAGAGCTCAACAGCATCAATAGTAGCATTTGCAGAGAGTGCAAATGTAGGAGCATCACCAGAGGTAACAACAGTCTTACCAGACAATGTCTTGGCACCCCAGCCATTATCCTTATTACCATCACTCAAAGTCTTGATATAATAGAACTTGCTATCTGTATTGCCCTCATTGGTAGCATCGTGGAGTACAGGGAATACCTTCAACTCGTAGCGAATCTCATACTCGGTATTAGCCTTCAAGCCAGAGAATGTATCAGCTGTACCACCAGAGAACTCCTTGGTGCAGTTATCATCCCAATCACCACTTGTTACACTGAATGCTGTTCCACCGCTTGTATATACACAACCGTGTGAGAACCAAGCCAAATACTGAGGAATCTGATATGCACCATTCTTAACAACATTGTTGGTAAAGAGAGGTGTATCGCTACCCTTCTCATATACATTGAATGATGCCGCAAGCACACCATAATCCTTTGTAGCAAACTTATCAGCTGTAATTCTCCAACCGAGGTTCTCCTCGTTGTATACAATTTCGAAAGGTACTTCTACGGCCTGCTCGGGCAATGTATAAACAGCAGCCTCAATACTCTTCTCTGCAAGCAACTCCTCGCCAGAGTAAACCTTAACGTCGATAGTAGCAGGAGAAGTAGTAAGACCCTCAACAACATAAGAGCCAACGAACTTGTCATCTACACTCCACTTGTTCTCGCCATCGGCTGTAACCTCAACACCGTTGATAACAACCTTCGAGATCTTGTAAGCACCTGTGTGATTCCAAGATACCTTCGCACCCTGATAGATACCGTTTACTGAACGCAAACCTGACCAATCGCCATATCCAGCCCAATCAGCACTGTGATAATTGCGGAAGTACTCACGAACAGGAGTTGTACCCTCATCAACATCAGCTACAAGCTTCATATCGTACTCTGCCAAAGTACCTGTAAGTACAGGAGCAACAACAGCAGGAGCCTTCATAGAAGAGTGTGCATCAAGCATATCCTGTGAAGTGATTGTCACAACCTTAGGATCGCAGTGGTTGTAGTTCCAGTGGTTCAAATAACGATAAGTATAACCCTCGGTTGCAACGTGCATATAACCCTTATCGTTAGCATCCTCAATATTCTGAACGCGATACTTGATCTTGCCATTCTCGTCCAATACATAATCACGCAAGATACGAGCATCGTGAGTCATACCTGTTGGGTTCTCGGGATCAAGAGCAGGAGTAAAGATACCTGTTGCAGGATCGTAATCCAACGGAGAAGAGTCGCCCATCTCGGCAGAGTTCAATACCGGCATATAGTCGATTGTGTACTCAATAGAGTACTCATTGCCAGCCTCGAACGGAGTAGCATCAACAATCCAAGAAGCATCTACCAATGCAGGATTCTGTGCAACACCTACCTCAGCAGTAGCACCCTCGGCAACAACATCACTACCGTTCAAAATCTTCCAAGAGAGCTTCTTGGCGTATGCACGGGCAGCAGAGATGTGCTTTGCTGTGAATGTATAGGTTGCACCATCAGCGTTATCAACCAATGCAAATGTTGGCTGATGATCCAAGATATCCTCGTGAGATGCCTGTACAGAGTAAGCATAAGTGTAGTACTGACCCATAGCGATAAGGCGGTTGAACTCGTCATAAGCCTCAGCCTTAACGTATGCAGGATAAGTCTCGCAATCAAGGCGATAGGTAAGAGTACCATTCCACTGATCGCGGTAGTTATCACACAAAGCAGTAACCTGGCTGTTATCTACGGTCTGATCAAGCCACTCCTCTGAATCCCAAGCAAGCTCCTTCTCAACCTCAATCTTATCAGGTGCAGAACCGCTGTACATCTTATACTTAACGGCCTTCACAGGATAGCTACCATCAGCATCGGGGGTATTGTGATAGATCAAAGGCAAGGTCATAAGAACCTTCTCATACTTGGCGTGCGGGCTATCACCACCCCAGAAGTGAAGTACCAAAGGCTCGGGAGTGAGCTGTGTAACAACCTCCGAGCTTGCCTCCTCCATCGTTGTAGTCTGGTCGAGAATACCGCCCTCGTAGTAGTAAGAGTTGTCCGATGTGTTAAGCGCACCACCCAAAGCGGGATATACGGTAATCTTGTAAGAGATAGCGTAATCAACCTCGTTGTCAAACTCATACTCGGTAAGCCACTCCATCTCGGTGATGGTTGACTTATTCTGTGCCATAGCGGCCAACTCCTCGGCTGAAGCTGTATATTCACCCTCGCAAACTGTTGCGCGAGTATCCGAGATAGACCACTCGATTGAGTGGAACACCGACGTAGCTGTTGAGAGGTTGGTAGCCTTCAATGTCCAGCCTGTCTCATCCTCATACATCTCGAACTTTGGCTCGCTGAATGCGTCGAGTGTATAGATGTCAATAAGATCGGAAGTAGCACCTACCGACTCCTTCTTAACATTCACCGTACGCACCTCGAAATAGTAAGCCG
>CALBJC010000030.1 GCA_937892655.1 uncultured Clostridia bacterium
GAGGGTTACGGGGGATAAGGATTTTATAGAGCGGATTTTTGATACTGAAGAAAAAAATCGCAATGAGAATCTTTTTGACGTGGCTATGACCTTTTGTGATGAGCTTATAGCTGTATTCAGTGATTGTACGATAGAAGACGAATACGGCCTTAACAACCTTACAAAGGCATATTTCCGCAAGGGTGACGCCCTTAAAATTATCTGCCATTATGATGAGGCGCTGATATATTTTATAAAAAGCGGAGAGATAGACAAAAAGCTTGTCGAAGCATATCCTGAAAATCCCACCTATCTGCGTGGATATTCCGTTTCTCTTGAAGGATTAGCAGGCGTCTACAAAGCGCAGAACAAGCTTAAAGAGGCTTTAAAGCTGTATAATGAGTCTTTAGCTATCAGCAAGAAATTAGCTGAAGCCTATCCTGAAAATCCCGATTATCTGAGTGATTATTCGATTTCCCTTGAAAAAGTAGCCGACGTCTATAAAGCACAGAACAAGCTGGAAGAAGCTGTAAAGCTGTATAATGAGGATTTAGCTATCAGTAAGAAATTAGCTGATGACTATCCTGATAATTCCGATTATCTACGTGGATATTCGATTTCTCTTGTTAATGTAACCGATGTCTACAAAGTACAGAATAAGCTGGAAGAAGCGCTCTCACTGTATAATGAGGCTTTAGCTATATGGAAAAGAATAGCAGAACTATATCCTGAAAATCCCACCTATCTGCGCGGCTATTCGATTTCTCTTGAAAGAGTAGCCGACGTCTACAAAGCACAGAACAAGCTGACGGAAGCGCTCTCACTGTATAATGAGACTTTAGCTATCAGTAAGAAATTAGCTGATGACTATCCTGATAATCCCGATTATCTACGTGGATATTCCGTTTTGCTTGAAAGAGTGGCAGGTATTTATGAATTGCAGAACAAGCTGAAGGAAGCGCTCTCGCTGTATAATGAGGCTTTAGCTATCAAAAAAAAATTAGCTGATGCTTATCCTGAAAACCCCGATTATCTGGATGGATATTCGATTTCTCTTGGAAGAGTGGCAGGTATCTATGAAAAACAGAATAAGCTGGAAGAAGCGCTCTCACTGTATAATGAGGCTTTAGCTATATGG
>CALBJC010000031.1 GCA_937892655.1 uncultured Clostridia bacterium
GCAGATGTTAAGGCAAAATTTGGTGGCGAAACAGTTGGTGTTATTTTCCCGATTTTAAGCCGTAACCGTTTTGCAATCTGCCTTCGTGGTATCGCAAAGGGTGCTAAGAAGATAGTTCTGATGCTTTCATACCCATCTGATGAAGTAGGTAACCACCTCGTTTCAATCGACAGAGTAGATGAATGTGGTATCAATCCATATACAGATGTATTATCTCTTGAAAAGTACCGTGAATGCTTCGGCTACGAAAAGCACAGATTCACAGGTGTTGACTATGTTGAATACTATGAACAGCTTATCCGTGAAAGCGGTGCTGAATGCGAAATCGTATTTGCAAACAATGCTAAGGCAATTTTAGATTATACAAAGAATGTTCTCTGCTGTGATATCCACACCCGTGCAAGAACAAAGAGAATTTTAAAGGCTGCAGGTGCTGAGATCGTACTCGGCCTTGATGAAATCCTCAATGCTTCTGTAAACGGCAGTGGCTACAATGAAAACTATGGTCTTTTAGGTTCAAACAAGGCAACTGAAGATCAGGTTAAGCTCTTCCCACGTGACTGTCAGCCGGTTGTTGATGCAATCGCTGAAAATCTCTACAAGGCAACAGGCAAGAGAGTAGAGGTTATGGTTTACGGCGACGGCGCATTCAAGGATCCTATCGGTAAGATCTGGGAACTTGCTGACCCTGTAGTTGCTCCTGCATATACAAAGGGCCTCGAAGGTACACCAAACGAGTTAAAGCTCAAGTACCTTGCTGATAACGACTTTGCTGACCTCTCAGGTGATGCTCTCAAGGACGCTATCAAGAACGAAATCACAAAGAAGGATGAAAACCTTGTAGGTCAGATGGTTTCTGAGGGTACAACTCCAAGACGTCTTACAGACCTCATCGGTTCACTTTGTGACCTTACATCAGGCTCAGGCGATAAGGGTACACCAATCGTTTATATCCAGGGTTACTTTGATAACTATACAACAGACTAATTTGTAATCTGAAACTGCGCAGCATAATCTGCGCAGTTTTTTGTTTTTTGGAGGTGAGGGCTTTGAATATTGTAAATTACTTTGAATGTGAAAGAAAAGAAAAATGGATTGAAAAAGTTAGAGCTTGCGATTGGAGTGCAGCAAAATTTTTAGCAGACCTTCTTGAAAATGATAAGTTTTCAGAGGTTCTGGATGGTGAGCTTTACATACTGTCAGATAATGAAAATCTTGTATCCTTCTGTACGCTTACAAAAAAAGACTGTATTGATGACAGCTCTCTTTATCCATGGATAGGCTTTGTATATACAAAGGATGAATACCGAGGTAACAGATACAGTAAGGTTTTGATCGATTTTGCCTGCAAAAGAGCAAAAGAACAAGGCTTTAACAAAGTTTATCTTGCTACTGACCATATCGGATTTTATGAAAAATACGGGTTTGAATATGTTGAAAGAAGAACAGATATCTATAATGAACAAAGTCGTATCTATGTGAAAAATCTCATAAAATCGAGCCTTTATATAGTTGAGGGTATGCCTTGCTCGGGCAAAAGCACAACATCAAAATATATAGCATCCCTTTTTGAAAACTCTCATTTTGTTGATGAGGGAACAAACGCTCACCCTGCCGATTTTGAGTTTGATGCCTTTGTTTCAGCCGATGAACTGTCAGCATTTTCAGAAATGGAAAAAGCGTGTATTCTCAGCACCTCAGCACCTTTTTGCAATGGCTATGTTATACCGCTTTGTAAATGTGAGGGTGAGCTTTTTGATAAGCTCATAAACTATAAAATCTATGATTTTCTCCCGTGGGAAACCCAGAAATCTGTAATACTCAGAAAGTGGGAAAGCTTTGTAAAGAGTGCAGATTTGAGCAGAACCTACGTTTTCAACTGCGTATTTCTTCAAAATCCCATGTGTGAAACTATGATGCGCTTTAACCTTTCAAAAGAGGAATCGCTATCATTTATAAAAGAGATTTATCACATTATAAAGCCTTTGAATCCAACAGTTATCTATCTAAGAAACGATGATATAAAATCAAGCGTTCTTAAAGCGTCAGATGAACGTAAAGGCTGGCTTGAAGGCGTTATAGATTATCATATAAACGGTGAATTTGGCAAAAGCATAAATGCAAAGGGTATTGACGGATATATAGAGTGCTTGCAAGAGCGTCAGAACAGAGAGCTTCATATTCTCTCACAGCTTGATATAAAAAGCATTATTATCGAAAATCCGCAAGATGACTGGAATAAAGCCTATAAAAAAATAGAAGAAAACATATAGAAAAAACGGTATCACACTTGTGATACCGTTTTTAATTATCTCTTTACAAAGTATTCTTCATACCAGAGTAAGAATGTGTAAATAGTCCATACCTTTCTCCAGTTGTCAGAGTTACCGCCGATATATTCATCAAAGATAGCCTTGACTTCGTTAATATTAAAGAATTTTTCGCAAATATCGCTATTTAAAAGTCTTATAACATCAGCGTTGTATCTCTCATCAGCAAGCCATAGTCTTATAGGAACAATAAATCCAAGCTTCTTTCTGAATGCGATTTCTTCAGGTAAAACCTTTGCAGCAGCATTTCTGAAAGCAAATTTGTTCTGCTCTTCTGTCAGCTTGTAGTGTGCAGGCATACGGGATGCAATATCAAATACTCTCATATCTGTAAGAGGCATTCTGATTTCAAGCCCTGCCGCTGTACTCATCTTGTCAACATTGAGGTAAATATCGCCTTCAAGCCATACGAGAATATCAATAGTCTGCATTTTAGTCAGCGGGTCCATACCCTCAAGCTTCTTGTAAATATCCGAAACAATATTTATAGGTAAAAATTCAGGGTCATAGTTTTTGAGGATTCTCTGCTTTTCATCTTCCTTCATAATGTTTGTATTGCCAACATAGAAGGTAGGCAGATTATCGCCGTAACGCTCAGCGTTTCTGTACATATTATAGCCGCAGAAAAACTCATCAGAGCCTTCGCCTGAATAGCAAAGCTTTGTAGTTTTTGCGGTTTCAATACAGCCAAGTGCAAATACTACAGCAGAAGCGTCGCCCAGAGGCTGTTCCATATTATACATAACGTAAGGAACAATGCTGAAATATTCTTCAGGGGATACAACTTTTCTCATTTGTGTAACGCCGAGTAAATCAGCAGTTTCTTTTGCTATAAGTGATTCATCAAAGCGTTCTTCCTCATAACCGCAGGAGCTTGCAACCTTGGCATCTGACATTGCAAGTACATAAGATGAATCAACGCCGCCCGATAAGAATGACTGAGCAGTTTCATCATCATCCTTAATTTCGCTCATCATAAGCTTCATAGTTTCATGAATTTCATCAGCGTATTCTTCAACCGATTTTGAGTTATCAGGAGTAAAAGTAGGGAAGAAGTATCTGCCGATTGTGATTTTACCATCTTCAAAAACAAGATAGCAGCCCGGCATAAGCTTTTTAACGCCTACAAAAAATGTATCCTCGCCGCCTATATAGGTGAGCGACATATAAATCTGAAGCATCTTTTCGTTAAGCTCTTTTTTGAAGCCGTCACAAGCCATAATCTTTCTGATTGAGCCTGAGCATAAAAGTCTGTTATCGTCTGTTACATAGTAGAAAAATGGCTTTGCACCAAAATGATCTCTCAAACAAAATGTCCTGTTATTATCACTGTCAAAAAGGCAGAAAGCATACATACCATAGATATGCTTTGCCATATCATAGCCCCATTTTATATAAGCGCTTTCAATGATTTTCAGCTCTCTTTCTTCTCTTGATAAACCCTGAGGGATAGAAAGCTCATCACATAACTGCTTGTGGTTTCTGATATGTCCTGAATACTCCTTGATTTCTATCATAATTATACACCTCTGATGTAAATTTGTTATATATATTATACCATAAAAAGCAATTTCAGTCAATTGAAGAGTGGTTATATATTAGTATATTATTATGGCTTTTAATATATTCAGATTTATGAGTTTGTATCAGATAATTGCTGTCATATTCTCCTCTAAATAGTTGACATAATTTACAAAATAAGGTATAATTAAAGAGAATTTACTAAAAGGGTGTAAAAAGATATGATAAAGGATAAAAAAGGCGAAAAGAATGCTAAATACCGCATATTACTTCCGCTTGTTGTATTGACAATTCTGTTTTTGGCGTTATCGTTCATCATAGCCTTTGCCAATAAAAAATATGGCAATATGATGGATATGTTCGGCACAAATGTAAGTACTACAACATTCTCAGGCGTCATTACTACTATTCAGATTTTAGTTTGTGTATTTATTGTTCTTACTGATTATAAGATCGGTTCTAAGCTTGCGTGCGTATTGCTGTCATGCAGTCTTATTGCTGTTATCAATCAGTGTGTGAGAACATCAAGTATAACAATGCTCCCCGGTATTCTGATGTCAGCCGGAGGTATCGGTGTTGTACTTATTTTGTACAAGCAGCTTAGTGAAATCAATAATAAAACCCAGATTCTAGAAGAGCTTTCAGCTACAGACCCTCTTACAGGTTATCTCAACAGAAGAGGTATTGAAAAGGCTATCCAGACAAGTATTGACAGTAATGAAACCTTCTACCTTGTGTTCTTTGACCTTGATAATTTCAAGAGTATCAATGACACAATGGGTCATAAGATAGGCGATAAGGTGCTTTGTGAAATTGCTGACCGCTGTTCATTGATTCCGGGATATGATAAATGTATTGCCCGTAGCGGCGGTGATGAATTTATCATTATGGTAAAGGTATCTGAAATTACTCAGATTTGTGATTTTATGCAGACCTGCCTTTCAACGATAGGTAAGCTTATCATTGTTGATGATTTTAAGTATTACGCAACAGCCAGCCTCGGTGCTTGTAAATTCCCTGATGGCGGCAGTGATATTGACTCACTTATGAAGTGTGCAGACCTTGCCATGTATGAAGCAAAGAGAAACGGCAAGAATACCTTCAGAGTATTTACCCCTACTTTGTCTGACCAGATTCAGCAGAATCTCAACGTTGAAAATGAAGTTCGTCACGCTTTGCGTAACGATAATTTCTTCTTTGAATATCAGCCGCAGTATAGTGCAAAGGATAAGCGCATCAGAGGCTTTGAAGCGTTAATCAGAATGAGAGATTCAAAAGATAACGTTGTAATGCCTGCAGATTTTATCGAGATTGCAGAAAACTCAACCTTGATTTTTGAAATCGACCATTGGGTTTTGAAAAACGCAATGAAGCAGTTTAAAACCATCAGCGGTAAATTCAATGAGCGATATAAGCTGTCGATAAACATCTCAGCAAAGCACCTCCACGAGGTTGATTTTGCAGAAGAGGTTATCGGCATAATTGAGTACATAGGCTTCAATCCCGAGCTTTTAGAGCTTGAAATTACTGAATACAGTTTTATCAAGGCGACAAGCATTACATCAATGAATCTGAGAAAACTAAAGGCTTATGGTGTTACTATCGCCCTTGATGATTTTGGTACAGGCTATGCATCTCTTAGCAATCTTGCAAACATTCCTATTGATGTTTTAAAGATTGACAGTACATTTATCCACGATGTTATCGAGGATTGTAAGGATGATTTCTTAAAGTCAATCATTGATATAGGTCATCTCTTCAACTGTAATATAGTTTCTGAGGGCGTCGAACAAGCAAACGAGGTTGACATCCTAAAGAAATTCGATTGTGATTACATTCAGGGCCATATATGGAGTAAACCTTTGAACGTTACCGATTTAGAAGCTGTTATGGCAGAAAATGATTAATATAAAAAGGCTGTGTAAATTTTACACAGCCTTTTGTTTTACTTAATAAGCTCAACGCCAAGAATAACCAGACCCAAAATTACAAGAACGATACCTGTTATTCTGTTGAGCGTTTTGGGCGTTGCCTTGTTCGCAAACAATGCAGCTACCTTTGCCCATAACAGTGTGCTCAGAACACATATGATAAGTATTTCAATGTCGGGCGCACCATCTATAGCAAAATGGCTTGCTGAGCCTGTGAGTGCTGTAAATGTCATAATAAAAACACTTGTGCCGACAGCAGTTTTGAGTTCATACCCTAAAACAGAAGTCAGAATCAAGAGCATCATCATTCCGCCTCCTGCGCCGACAAATCCGCAGATAAAGCCAACGACAATACCGCAAACAAAAGAAGAAATGATCTGCCTTTTTCTTGTCAATGATTGCATTCTGCTTTTTGTTGTAACTACAGGTTTTACAATAAACTTAATACCTAAAATGAGAGTCATAAAGGTCGATGTTGTGCCCATGGCATTTGATGGAACAAAACTGGAAACAAAACTTCCTACCATTGTAAATATAAGAACACAAATCATCATTATTATGCCATTCTTGATATCAATATTCTTATGTTTCTTGTATGTATAAGCGGATACGGCGCTAGCCAGAACATCACTTGCCAGAGCGATACCGACTGCAGAATATGGCTTTATTCCCAAAAATGTGATAAGCATAGGGCTGATTACAGCAGCAGCGCTCATTCCTGCAAAACCTGTGCCAAGTCCGGCTCCAAGTCCCGCCAGAAAGCATATGATAAAATTAACCATAGTAAATATTCTCCAAACTATAAAATCCTGAGAGGTAATCTCTCAGGATTTTAATTACTTTTTAGAAATTATCTTCATCATCAAAAATGTTTGTTACACCGTTTTTGATGTTTTCCTTATCTGTCAGACCGTAGGTGAGTGTCAGAAGTGAATCGCCGAGGTGAACATTCTCAACAACAATATCAGAATATTCAATTCTCAGATCGTAGTGAGAGAAATTCCAGAATGCCTTTACACCAAGGCTTACAAGCTGTTCAGCGATAGCCTGAGTATTTGCTTTTGGAATACATAAAACTGCAACATCGGGATGAATATCGTTGCAAAAACTTTCAATATCGTCAGTATGTGAGATTTTGATTCCTGCAACCTCAGTTCCTACAACGTCAGGGTTTTTATCAAAGATACCTACAAGCTTACAGCCTCGTGTTTCAAAATTGATGTGAGCAGCGATAGCCTTACCGAGATTGCCCGCACCAACCAGAATCGTGTTGTAGCTTCTGTTTACGCCTAAAATCTTACCAATAGCCTGATGAAGCTCGTAAACATTGTATCCGTAGCCCTGCTGACCGAAACCGCCAAAACAGTTTAAATCCTGTCTTATCTGTGAAGCGGTTGAATTCATTTTTTCGGATAATTCTCTTGATGAAATTCTGATTACATCATTTTTCAAAAGTTCGCCCAAAAATCTGTAATAGCGTGGCAATCTCTTGATAACCGAAGTAGATATCTGCTCGCTCTTAGGCATATATAATCATTCCTTTCAAAAAGATTTATTAGAACATTGCAGCTAAACGAACATTGATTTCTTCGAGGAAAGTCTTTGAATCTACCTTCTTCTTGTTTTCGAGCTTTGAGAGGAGGTAGAGGTCACCAGTCATAACGCCTTCTTCAATTGTCTGAATTGTAGCCTTTTCAAGCTTATCAGCAAAATCGCAAAGACCTGCAATGTTATCAAGCTCGCCTCTCTTGCGAAGAGCGCCTGTCCATGCAAAGATAGTTGCAACTGAGTTTGTTGATGTTTCTTCGCCCTTGAGGTACTTGTAGTAGTGACGCTGTACTGTACCGTGAGCAGCTTCATATTCATAAATACCGTCAGGGGATACTAAAACTGATGTCATCATAGCCAGTGAGCCGTAAGCAGTTGCAATCATATCACTCATAACGTCGCCGTCGTAGTTTTTACAAGCCCAGATGTAACCGCCGTTTGAACGGATAACTCTTGCTACTGCGTCGTCAATGAGTGTGTAGAAATACTCAATACCGAGTGCTTCATACTTTTCCTTATATTCGTTGTCATAGATTTCCTGGAAAATGTCCTTGAATCTATGGTCATACTTCTTTGAGATTGTATCCTTTGTAGCAAACCATACGTCCTGCTTTAAATCAAGACCGTAGTTTAAGCAAGCTCTTGCAAAGCCTGCGATACTGTTATCGAGGTTGTGAAGGCCCTGAACTACACCATCAGAGTTCTTGAATTCGTGGATAAGCTCTCTTGTTTCATTGCCGTTTTCGTCTGTGATAACAAGCTCAGCCTTTGAGCCCTGCTTAACAGTAGTTTCTGTGTTCTTATAAACATCGCCATAAGCGTGACGAGCGATTGTGATAGGCTTTGTCCATGTAGGAATGTATGGTTCAATACCCTTTACAAGAATAGGTGTTCTGAATACTGTACCGTCAAGAATAGAACGGATAGTACCGTTAGGTGACTTCCACATCTGAGAAAGGTTGTATTCAGGCATTCTTGCAGCGTTAGGTGTAATGGTTGCACACTTTACAGCAACACCATACTTCTTTGTAGCTTCAGCTGAATCAAATGTAACCTTATCCTTAGTCTGTTCTCTGTACTCAAGGCCTAAATCATAATACTCTGTATTGAGTTCAACATAAGGCTCAATGAGGATTTCCTTAATCCACTTCCAGAGAATTCTGGTCATCTCGTCGCCATCCATCTCAACGAGAGGAGTGGTCATTTTAATCTTTTCCATTATATTAACCCCCGTAAATTACTTTAAGTTTTCTCTTGTGTAATCGAGCAAGCCGCCTGCCAAAACAATATCCTTTGTTCTGCCTGTGAGCTCGCAGAGAACTTCGATATCCTTGCCAGTTGTAATATTCTTTACAACGAGCGTTGTCTTGCCATCGATAATATCCTTTCTTACATCAGCCATAACAAGCTCGTCGCCCTGTGAAATAGCGTCGTAGTCAGCTTCGTTTACAAATGTAAGTGGGAGGATACCTGCGTTTATAAGGTTTGCTCTGTGAATACGAGCAAATGACTTAACAAGTACAGCCTTTACGCCGAGGTAAAGTGGAGCGAGAGCTGCGTGTTCTCTTGAAGAACCCTGACCATAGTTTGAACCACCTACGATAATGCTCTTGCCCATTTCAAGCGCTCTGTCAGGGAATGCTTCATCGCATACAGCAAAGCAGTGCTTTGAAATAGCAGGGATATTTGATCTGAGCGGTAAAATCTTAGCACCCGCAGGCATGATGTGGTCAGTTGTGATGTTGTCGCCAACCTTGAGTGAACACTTAGCGTTGATTGTTTCATCGAGTGGTGATGTAGTAGGGAATGGCTTGATGTTCGGACCTCTTAAGATTTCAACAGAGTCCATATCCTTTTCGTCAACCGGTGGAACGATCATATTGTCATTGATGATAAATGTTTCAGGTAATTCAAACTTTGGCATATCGCCTAAATCTCTTGGGTCAACCAAAACGCCTGCGATAGCTGAAGCAGCAGCGAGCTCAGGAGATACCAAGTATACCTGACCGTCCTTTGTACCTGAACGGCCTTCAAAGTTACGGTTGAAGGTTCTGAGTGAAATACCCTTTGAGTTAGGTGACTGACCCATACCGATACATGGACCGCAAGCTGATTCAAGAATTCTTGCACCTGCGTCGATCATAATTGAAAGAGCGCCGTTCTGAGCGAGCATATTGAGAACCTGCTTAGAACCGGGAGCAATTGAAAGTGAAACATCAGGATGAACTGTCTTGCCCTTTAAAATGTGAGCAACCTTGAGCATATCGAGAAGTGATGAGTTTGTACATGAACCGATACAAACCTGATCGATCTTCATACCTGCAAGCTCTGTTGCTGACTTTATATTGTCAGGTGAGTGTGGACAAGCTGCCATAGGAGCAAGCTCTGAAAGGTTGATGTCGATTACTTCATCGTAAACTGCGTCAGCATCAGCTGAAAGCTCAACCCATACATCTTCTCTTTCCTGAGCCTTTAAAAACTGTCTTGTGATTTCGTCAGAAGGGAATATTGATGTTGTAGCACCAAGCTCAGCACCCATATTTGTGATAGTAGCTCTTTCAGGAACTGAGAGAGTCTTTACGCCTTCGCCGCAGTATTCAATGACCTTACCAACGCCGCCCTTAACAGACATTCTTCTCAAAACTTCAAGAATAACGTCCTTAGCAGCAACCCATGAATTAAGCTTGCCTGTAAGATTAACCTTTACAACCTTAGGGTATGTAAT
>CALBJC010000032.1 GCA_937892655.1 uncultured Clostridia bacterium
GCTCATTTTCACCACTCCCACTTATTGCATGAGAGCCTCTGCACCGATGAAATCATTTATCGATCTGACCTTTACATACTGGATGGTTCACCGCCCCAGAGAATGTATGTTTGAAAAAAGAGCGTTAGTTATTTCAACTGCGGCTGGTGCGGGAACATCAGGCGCTATCAAGGATATCACAACAGCCCTCGGCTACTGGGGCATTTCTGACATCACAAAACTGGGCACAGGTGTTGCGGCGATGGGCTGGGACAAGGTAGCGCCAAAGAAAAAAGATAAGATAACAAAAAGAATAAACAAAATCGCAAAGAAGCTTTCGACTGCAAAAAAGCCAAAGATAAGTATTAAGACAAAGTTTTTATTCTCAATGATGCGTATGATGCAAAAAGGCGGTATGGGCTCGAGCAAGGCAGAAAGAGAATACTGGGAGAATAAAGGCTGGTTTGGCAATAAAAGACCTTGGAAAAGGTAAAAGCTCTCAGTTTGGTTGAAATTTTCTCAACAAATGCGATATGGACAAATAAGTTGACATCGGGTATTATTTTATCAGGAGCTCCACTAAAAATACGGAGGATGATACTATGTTAAAACTTGGCGAAAACCTGAAAAAATACAGAACTGACCGTTTACTGACGCAGGAGGGGCTGGCGGACATTCTCGGTGTATCGGCACAGGCTGTGAGCCGATGGGAGAACGGTACGACTTACCCTGATATAACGCTTCTGCCGACTATTGCGAGCTATTTTGAAATTACTCTTGATGAGCTTATGGGAATGCAGGATTTCAAAAGCGAAGAGAAAATCAAGACCCTGCTTTGTGAAATTGACAAAAACAGCAATAAGGGCGCAATTTATGAAAACATTCTTATTCTGCGAGAGGCAGTAAAAACTTATCCGACAAATTATCAGCTTCAATTTAAGCTTCTTCATCAGCTTTCATTCTGCCAATATAAAAACGGACAGGGCTTATCTGAGGAAGAAGAAATTAAGCTCAACTCAGAAGCCTGCGAGGTTGGAAACCATATTCTTTCGCGCTGTAATGACGGCAAGATAATAAACCGCACAACACAGCAGCTTTGCTATATCTATTCAAGGCTCGGTGAAACCGAGAAAGCGGTAGAATATGCAAAAAGGCTCCCCGATATAGGCGCTTGCAGTACGGTAATACTTGGCGATATATATGAGGGCGAGGAGCGCAAAAAGCATCTGCAGAATGCAGTTAAGTATTATACGAGCGTATTCTGGTGTAATCTGCGAAATATGGCAGACCTTGAATTCAAGGACAAAAGTCAGACTAATGCGCAAAGAATTGCAATACTGAAAAAAGCGCTTGAGCTTCTTGCTCTTGTATTTGAAGATGGCGATTATCTGAATTTTTGCGATTCGGTTTCGGTTACACACCGCTATATTGCTACTCTTGCGATGCTTGAAAACGACTATGAGCTCGCCCTTTCAAGCCTTGAAAAATCAGCAGAATATGCGATAATGTCTGACACTCTGCCTGACAAAAAAGCACACACATCACTGCTTGTAAATGAAATTGAATATACTTCAGCGGATATGATAAAAAACTATGCTTTTACAAACTGTAAGGTACTCTATGACAAATTACAGCAAAGCAGTTATGACGCTATCCGTGATAACAAGCGATTTGAAGCCATTCTTGAAAAAATCAAGCCGTTTTTCTAATCAAATAAACAAAAAACAGGACAGCAACCATAAAAATTGCTGTCCTGTTGATTTTTGTATTGTTTTGTTATTCGAACTCGGCAAGTCGGTCACAAACTTAACTCTTTTTGTTTAAGTTTTGTATTATTC
>CALBJC010000033.1 GCA_937892655.1 uncultured Clostridia bacterium
AGAGGTAGAAGAAAATGCAAAGCTTACATGGGCTGATGAGCATAGAGTAGGCATCTGCGAAGGTCTTGACGAAGAAGTAGTTCAGGGCCTCAGAGAAAACTTCATGGGTGAGTGTACAGAGGTTGGTATGTATCTTGCAATGGCAAGAGTAGCTCACAGAGAGGGCTACCCTGAAGTAGGTATGTACTACGAAAAGGCAGCTTGGGAAGAAGCTGAACACGCAGCTAAGTTTGCAGAGCTTTTAGGCGAGGTAGTAACAAACTCAACAAAGAAGAATCTTGAACTCAGAACAATGGCTGAAAACGGCGCTTGCGAAGGCAAGATGAAGATTGCAAGAAGAGCAAAGGAGCTCGGCTACGATGCAATCCACGATACAGTACATGAAATGGCTAAGGATGAAGCAAGACACGGCTGCGCATTCGAAGGCTTACTTAACAGATATTTCAAGTAAAAAACGCATACAATACAATTCCAATACAATTCCAAAAGTAATATCCTGATTAAAACCCGAAAAAACCGCAGAAAGCATAAGCTTTCTGCGGTTTTGCTGTTTTCTCTACGGCTTACACCAGCCGCATGGTATATATCCGTCTGCTATTAAATCCTCTCTTGAACCGTAAAATGTGCCCTTGTTGCTGTCGCTCATATCTTTCAGTGCGTCGCAGCCCGGTTTATGGAACTTGAGAGATTTTGTATTTAAAATATAATCTGCATCCTTTATCGTTTTAAACGTTACCTTTCTGCCGTCGCTTGTGCAGATGATAGTGCCGTCCTTATCTGTTCTGAAAATTTCAGCGCCTGCGTCTTTTAAGCGTGATAAAACTATCTCTGTCGGGTGACCGTAGGTGTTTTCCTTGCCTACTGAGATTACAGCATACTGCGGCATTACCTCTCTTAAAAATTCATAGCTTGTCGAGGTATCGCTGCCGTGATGGCCTACCTTCAAAACTGTACTCTTTAAGTTGTAGCCGCCCTCTGTTATAGTCTTTTCTGTGAGATATTCAGCATCTCCCGTAAACAGAAAGCTTGTATTGCCATACATAATCTTCAAAACTATCGTGCTGTCATTTTCAATGCCCTCGGTATTTACAGCGAGTATCCTTATTGTCGCTGACCCCAGCGAAAACTTATCATTAGGCTCTGGAACAGTTATTGTCTTACCCTGCTCAGAAACATACTTCTTGAAATTGTCAAACGCTTCGCTTTCATAGTCTGTCACAGGGCAATATATCTTCTTTGCTGTTGCGTAATTGAGCGCACCCGCAAGCCCGCCTATATGGTCTTCGTGAGCGTGGGTTGCAACAACGTATTCAAGGGTATCGATCTCTCTGTTTTTAAGATATGTGTATATTAAAGCAGAGTCGTCAATATTACCGCCGTCAATGAGCATAGCCTTACCGTCGCATAAAACGAGTGCGGCGTCTGCCTGACCTACATCTATAAAATGTATCTCAAAGGTTGAGCCCTCAGGGAGATTTAAGGTATCCTCAGAACTTTGCTCAGAGGATAAATTACCCTGGCGCAGATCAGAAACCTTTGTATCAAGTAACGATACTGGGATAATTACCGCCGCTAAAGCAAGAACACATCCCAGTATAATGAATAATACTTTTTTCATATTACTCTACTTTCTTATCATACAAACCGCAGTTGCAGAAATGCCCTTTTTCTCGCCAGTAAAGCCTAAGCCCTCTTCGGTTGTAGCCTTTACTGAAACCTCAGATAAGTCTATACCGCAGGCGTTTGCGAGGTTCTGGCGCATTGCTTCATAGTGCGGTGAAATCTTCGGCGCCTGAGCGCAGATAGTAGCGTCGATATTTACAATGCTGTAGCCCTGCGCATATACCTTCTGGCATACTGCCTTTAAAAGCTCAATGCTGTCAGCACCCTTGTATGCCATATCTGTATCAGGAAAAAGCCTGCCTATATCACCCATAGCCGCCGCACCTAAAATTGAATCCATTACAGCGTGGGTTAAAACGTCAGCGTCAGAGTGACCGTCAAGCCCCATCGTGTGAGCAATTTCAACGCCGCCTAAAATCAGCTTTCTGCCCTCTGTAAGCTTGTGAACATCATATCCGTGACCTATTCTGAAAGGGAATGTCATAGTGTTATCCTCTTTCTCAAAAATTGAATTTGCAAGCGCTATATCCTCGCTTGTTGTAATCTTTATGTTTGAATACTCGCCCTGAGTGATTTTTGGCATATATCCCATTGCCTCAAAAAGCTGACTGTCATCAGTAAAGTCAAGATTATTTGTCAGAGCGTTTTGCATACATTTATTATAAATCTCATAGCTTGCCGACTGCGGAGTCTGCGCGCAGAAGGTATTTTCTCTTTTTGTGGTAGAGGTAATTATCCCGTTTTCTGCAAGCTTTACAGTATCCTTTGTCATTACCCCGACTATAGCGCAGCCATGCTCTTTTGCGTCATAAAGATTTGCCTTGATAGTAACCTGCGAAATAAAAGGTCTTGCCCCGTCGTGAACGCAGATAACATCACATTTTTCACAAGCCTTTACGCCATTAAAAACAGACTGCTGTCTTGTACTGCCACCTAAAACAATTTTATATGGCTTTGTAAGAGGGTAGTCGCCCAGCGCTTTTTTCAAAAGCGGCATATTGTCGCTGCTTGTTGAAAAAATAATCTCTGCTACCTCAGGAATGCTGTCAAACTTTCTAGCGGTATGTATGATAACAGGTGTGTTTTCAAGCTCGTAAAAAAGCTTGTTTATCCCGTTCATTCTCGAAGCGCTGCCACCGCAGGCTATAATTACTGAAGCTTTCATTATATTTCCTCATAGTTGCCTAAGAAATGAAACTCCTTCATTTCGTCAGACAGCTCGCTGATTAAAATCTGAACTTCCTTGTTGTCGATTCTGCCTTCAAAATCAAGGTAGAATAAAACGTCAAAATCCTTTGAGGCTATCGGTCTGCTCTCAATTCTCAGAAGATTTAAGCCTGCTACAGAAAACTTAGTAAGCATTCTGTAAAGTGCAGATGATGTGTGAGGCAAGGAGAGTGAAACTGAAATGATATTTGCATTTTTTGATGTGTAAATATCCTTTGAGATAAGAATAAATCTTGTGTAATTATCCTCGCAGTTTGCAATAGAGCGCTCTACGATTTTTAAGCTATGTAAAGTAGCGCAGTCCTCTGAACAGATAGCCGCAATAGGCTCATCAGACTCTGAAACAAGCTGTGCGGCAAGCGCAGTATTCAAGTATGAAACCGCATTGTAGCCGTTTTTTGAAATGAATTCTGAACACTGTGAGATAGCCTGCTCGTGAGAGTAAACATTCTTTATCTGAGAAACATCTGTTGTATCCTTTGCCGCTAGGCAGTGAGAGATTTTAACCTTTGTTGATGCGGCAATATGAAGGTCATACTCTTTCAAGAGATTGTAAGTCTGAGTAACAGAGCCTGCCGATGAATTCTGAATAGGCACAATACCAAAATCACATTCACCGTTTGAAACGCTCCTGAAAACCTCGTCAAAGGTTTTGTAGAATACAATTTCGCCATTTTCAAAAATCTGACAGCCTGCCTGCTCTGAATATGACCCGCTTGTACCGGGGCAGGCAATCTTCAATGCTTTGGTGTTATCAAAATCATTTGACTCGATCTCAGTATTGTCAGAGAAAAACTTCTGATACTGCAGACATTTTGAAATATCCATAATTGTAGTGAACAAAAGCGCTGATGAGTTTTTCAGCTCATCTGTAGTCATAGAGCTGATACGCTCGATAACCTGCTGTTCACGGGCATTCTGAAAAACAGGAAGATTGTTTTCAATCTTATACTGTGCAACATCCTTGCAGACCTTCATTCTCTGCTCAAAGAGTCTTAAAATCTCATTGTCAAGAGAGTTTATCTGCAATCTTAAAGAATCCAAATTCATAATTTTTACTCCTTCTTAAGAGTTTTCAAGTATAAAGCTGCTTACATAAATAAGTATCTGTAAAGCAAAATATAAAATCATAAATACGTTGAAAAAAACAGTTGCTGCGCAAAGAGGGCCACTCAAAAGACAGTTTTTGTTTTCCTCTACAAAAATCCTGCGGCGGTTTACATAGCTTGTAAAAATTACAAAGCCTGCAAAAATAGTTATCAAAAGTAAAAGTCCTAAAATCGTTACTGCCGTATCAGGCATTATATCTACTAAAAATGCGTAGAAATTATTGATAACGTGAATGATGAGTGCCGGCAGTAAAGAATGGCATTTTACAGTAATATAAGCCATTAAAAGCCCTGCTGCAAATGTAGGGAAAAGCTGTTCTAAATTACCGTGTGAAAGACCGAAAATCAAAGCTGATGTGAAGATCGCAAGCTTTGCGCTGAATGGCCTTAATAGGCTTATTATAAACCCTCTGTAGATCAGCTCTTCAAAAAGCGGTGCTGTTATGCAAAGCCTTACAAAGAATGATAAAAGCGTCAGCGGTGAATGGTCTGAAACTGAAATATCAGGTGATGGAACATTAGTGCCCTGTTCTTCAATAAATGATGTTATAACTGTAATTACAAATGAACACACGAAATTGAACATAAATGATACGGGCATACCTGTCATTGCGGCCTTTAGCTGAAATTTCGGGTTTTCAAATGATATGGTCTTGAAAAGATTTAACTTGAAGAAAAACAGGCATATCAGAATAATCGTCAGAAACTCAAGTCCGAAAACTACCGAGTTCATAAAGTAAACCTCGGCATCTGAAAGGCCTGTCATCATCTGACGCAAAAGCTCGTTGTCAGCCTTTTTAGGCCATCTGTCTTCGGTTATGAAAAACCGTGTATATCTGTATGCGTTGTAGAAAAACTCCTGCAGAAAAAACGAAAGAAAGAATATAAAGCCTACCTTTGTAGCGGCTATTGTAAGCTCTTTTTTCTGAAGCTTTTTAAGCGATGTATCATCATCGTATAATCTGGGGTTTACGCATATATATTTAATATTAACCGCCTCTTTTTATTTTGATGCTCTTCTGATTGAAGAAACTGCATCGTAAATCTTGTTTGCAACGTACGGATTATTCATAGTATAAAGGTGAATGCCGTCAACACCGCTTGCAATAAGCTCAATAATCTGACTTACAGCGTAAGCGATACCTGCGTCTAGCATAGCAGTCTGGTCATCACCGTAGCGATTGATGATCTTAGCAAGCTTCTGCGGAATTGAAGCGCCGCACATTGCTACCATTCTCTCAATCTGACTCTTGTTTGTAACAGGCATGATACCGGCTTCAATCGGTACATTTATACCTGCCGCTCTTACCTTTTCTATGTAGTCAAAGAATGCGTCATTATCAAAGAAAAGCTGAGATATAAGATGCTCACAGCCGTTGTCAACCTTTATTCTGAGGTTTTCAATATCCTTTTGCATACTCTCGCATTCTGAATGAACCTCAGGGTAGCAAGCACCCGATATACCCATATTTGTTTTCTCTTTAAGGTATTTTGTAAGCTCGCTTGCGTACTTAAAATCATTTTTAGGCGGAATATCAGGGTTTATATCGCCCCTGAGCGCTAAAATGTTTTCAATGCCGTTTTCTGCAAGCTTCTGCGCAATATAGTCAATATCATCCTTTGATGAGTTTACACAAGTAAGATGTGACATAGGGGTGATATTATACTTGTTTTTGATAATCGAGCATATCTCACAGGTCTTCATATCTGCTCTGTTACCGCCCGCACCATAGGTAACTGAAATAAAATCAGGCGAAATACCCTTCAGTCCGTCGAGCGTTTCATAGATAACATCAACAGATGCTGCCTTTTTTGGCGGAAAGATCTCAAGTGAAAAAACCGTTTTATTTTCTTTGAATATATCTGCTATTTTCATAACACTTACTCCCTTTTTGAAAAATTTAAATTCATAGTTATTTTATCATATTTTATAGCATATTGCAAATATTTCATAAAACTTAATAAAATGTTACAAATATGTTTTAAGTATTGATTTTGATATTGTGGAGTATTATACTATATTTAGCACTCTAACGCTGAGAGTGCTAAAATCGCATAAAATTATAAAAAAGGAAATGATAAAATGAGACAAAAGCAGTTCAAAGCAGAATCAAAAAGATTGCTTGATATGATGATCAATTCTATCTATACACATAAGGAGATTTTCCTGCGTGAAATTATCTCAAATGCGTCAGATGCTATTGATAAGCTCTATTTCAAATCGCTTACGGATACATCTATTACAAGAGCAAAGAGTGATTACGGCATTACCCTTACAATTGATAAGGAAAACAGAACTCTCACAATTTCTGATAACGGTATTGGTATGACAGCGCAGGAGCTTGAAACAAACCTCGGTACTATTGCAAAATCAGGCTCACTTGCATTCAAAAAGGATAATGAGCTTGGCGATGATGTTGATATCATCGGTCAGTTTGGTGTTGGTTTCTATTCAGCATTTATGGTAGCTAGAGAGGTTACTGTTATATCAAGAGCCTATGGCGAGGATATGGGTAACAAGTGGGTTTCAAAGGGTGCTGACGGCTACACAATCGAAGAATGCCATAAGGATATCGTAGGTACAGATATTATCTTAAAAATCAAGGATAATACAGATGATGAAAACTATGATGAATACTTAGAGCAGTATAGAATTCAGAATTTAGTCAAGAAGTATTCTGACTATATCCGCTATCCTATCAAGATGGATTTTGAGCGTTCAAGACTCAAAGAGGGCAGCGAGGATGAGTATGAAGAGTATACAGAAACTGTAACTATGAATACTATGGTGCCTATCTGGAAGAAGAACAAGTCAGAGCTCAAGGATGAAGATTACAACGAGTTTTATAAGGATAAGTTCCACGATTTTGAAAATCCGGCTCTTCATATCCATTCAAAAACAGAGGGTCTTGCAACTTATGATGCTCTGTTGTATATTCCATCCCGTGCGCCATACGATTATTACTCAAAGGATTATGAAAAGGGGCTTTCTCTTTACTCATCAGGCGTTATGATTATGGATAAGTGCGCTGACTTGTTGCCTGATTACTTCAGCTTTGTAAAGGGTCTTGTTGACTCTCAGGATCTATCCCTCAATATTTCAAGAGAGCTTTTACAGCATGATAAACAGCTCAAGGTTATCGCTAAGAATATCGAAAAGGCTATCAAGAATGAGCTTACAAAAATGCTCAAGAATAACCGTGATGAATACGAAAAGTTCTTCAAGAATTTCGGCTTACAGCTTAAGTTCGGTATCTACCAGAGCTACGGTATGAACAAGGAGCTTTTACAGGATTTACTTATTTTCCCATCTTCATTTGAAGGTAAGCAGGTAACTTTGGCTGAGTATACCCAGCGTATGAAGGAAGACCAGAAGTATATCTACTATGCAATCGGTGAAACCTCTGCAAAGATTGAAATGCTCCCACAGATTGAGCTTTTGAAGGATAAGGGCTTTGAGGTATTATACTTTACTGATGATGTTGATGAATTTGCTATCAAGATGATAGGCAAGTATAACGACAAGGATTTCAAGTCGATAACATCCGGAGACCTCGATCTTGAAGACGATGCTAAAAAAGAAGAACTCAAAAAGCAGTCAGATGAAAACAAGGATTTGTTTGAGCTTATGACAAAGTCACTTGACGGCGCAGTAACAGCAGTACGCTTATCATCAAGACTCAAATCCCACGCTGTATGTCTTGCCGCAGACGGTGAAATCAGTCTTGAAATGGAAAAGGTAATGAACGCAATGCCTAATATGGAAAACGGCGCAATCAAGGCTCAGAGAGTTTTGGAAATTAACCCTGACCACGCTGTTTTTGCAAAGCTCAAAAACCTCTACAATGTTGATAACGATAAAATCGCAGACTATGCAAAGCTTTTGTATAATCAGGCACTTTTAATCGAGGGTATGAAGATTGAAAACCCTGTTGAGTATGCAAACTTGGTATGTAAGCTGATGACAGAATAAAACGCTATCCTTAGTCCGATAGTCATACAGAAGTATTAAAAGCCACTTTTGATGTTGAAAGTGGCTTTTTGCATTGCTTGTGATATTGACTTAGTGTGTCAGCGGTGTTATAATTAGCTGACCGATAAATAAGAATTTTCTTAATTAAAACGAACTAGACAAGCGTGTCTAATCCTTATAAATACGGCATTTCTCACTTTGTGTCGTGTTATAATTTAAGGCTATGTGCTAAACTGATAATCAAAGGAGGATTTTGCATGAACCAAATGAAGATCGGTGCTTTTCTGAAGGAATTGCGAAAAGAAAAAGAACTGACACAAGAACAGTTAGCGGAAAGATTAAATGTATCCAATCGTTCTGTTTCACGTTGGGAAACAGGAAGCACATTGCCGGACATCAGTATGCTTGTTGAGATAGCTGAGTTTTATGAGGTTGACATCCGGGAAATCATCAATGGAGAAAGGAAAAGTGAGAATATGAATGAGGAAGTAAAAGAAACAATATTAGCGGTTGCAAATTATGCGGATAAACAAAAAAAACAAGCGGTTTTAAGGGCTATTATTATGTTTGCCCTGGAAATGCTTTGTTGCGGGTTCACAATAGTTTCTATAATTTTGATAGAGAGCAGTGATGTAAAAATCAGTCTTTGGTTTGCGGCAATTCCGCTGGCTATGACAATAGCTTATTCTATTCTTTTGGTTTTGAATGCTAAAAGTTATGTTCGCAAAGTGCAAAAGGAGCGATAACTTCCAGTTTTTTAAATTGAACAATGATTACATAGCCGTTTGTGACTAACAATCACAGACGGCTTTTCTTATACCCGAAAACAAGAAAGGAGTGGTCAGATGATCCGAGTATTCGACGCTTTTTCGGGCTTTACATATTGAAATTCAAGGCAAAAATGTGATATAATATAGGAGGTTGGACAGACCGATAAACAAGAATTTATCTAACAGGAGATACGAACAATGATAACTGACACATTTGAAAATATAACTAAAGAAATAATAAAAGTGAACCGCAATGAAAATGCGGTCAAGGTGGATGCCTGTATTTTAACTTTTTCTCATGTGATTTTGAAATATGTATTGGAAAATTACGAATGTACAAAAATCGGCGACTTGTTTTCTTCAAACGGAGCAAACCCTGTTTACAGATTTGAGTATCAGGACAGATTTTTTGCGGTTTATATGTCCTATGTAGGTGCTCCTGCTTGTGTCGCTGATATAGAAGATACAATGATGGTTATTAACACAGATAAGTATATCGTCTTTGGTGGTGCAGGTTGTCTTGATAAAGAAATAGCACATGGCAAGGTTATGGTGCCTACTGCTGCATACAGAGATGAGGGCACATCTTATCATTATGCACCTGCTTCTGATTATATTGAGGTCAAAAATGCAGATGTTGTAGCTGAGTTTATGGAAACAGTCGGTCTGCCTTATGTAAAAGGTAAAACTTGGACAACAGATGCTGTGCACAGAGAAACCAGAGCAAACTTTGAAAAGCGAAAGGCGGAAGGTTGCATTTCTGTCGAAATGGAATGTGCCGCAGTTCAGGCTATGTGTGATTTCAGAGGATTGAACGCATACTTTTTCTTTACCAGTGGTGATTTGCTCGATTCACCCAAATGGGATGAACGAGTTAAGAAAAATCAGATAAAACGCACACAGCATGATTCGGGTCATTTTGATATAGCTTTAGAATTAGCTCGATATATTGTGGAATAAATGATTCTACAAATCCCAATTTGTAAAACTTAATATAAAATAAACTCCAGAGAAGACGTTTTCTTCTCTGGAGTTATTTCTTTATGGCTATCGCCTTTTACACCGTGCCTTTTTAGCTTATTTAAATACATCTTCGGGAGAAAAAGCGGTAGTATTACTCTCTTTTTCGTGAAGCTCATCTATAAGCTTACTTCTTGAAACATAGGTTAATTCGTTACTGCGAAAATACGGATAGCCGTCGAGCTTTCTGAGCGCCCTTTCGTTTTTATAGGCGTATATGAGCGAAAGCGAAAGTATAAATCCGCCTATTCCTATCAAAACAGCAGCTGGTCTTAGCTGACAGATAAGCCCCCACGCTGCAAAAAATGCGTATGCTACGCAGTATACGACAGAGAAAACCTTTGTGTTGAGCTTCATCACGACGATTGAAAGGTAGATTACCGCCATATCGATTATCCCGATAATCGCCCAAGAAAGCTCTTTTGCAAGCCTGAAAAATCTCTCTTTTTCGATGGGATTTTCTTCTCCGATGACTTCGGTTTTCAGCCAGTAAAAAAGCATACCCCAGCTATACTGCGAAATGTTGAGGATAACCTGCGTAACAAAGAAAATGACAAAATATACAGTAAGAATAAAAAATGTATAGCGAAAAGCCGCTGACTCAACGCTTCTTATACGCGCTATTTCGTTTGACTTTTCAATATTTTCCGCAAAGCCTATATCAACATCATTAAAGGGCCTTTTAAGCTCATTTACCGAACAATCGCCAAGCAGACCAAAAAGCATTCTGTCACCCCTTAATCGTCGAAGATCTTTTCAAAATCAGGCTGATTTGATTTACCCCTGAGCGCCTCTCTTTCATTATGCTCATTCAAGATATCCGCTCTTGCATCCTGATAGATCTGACGAGTCTTTTCAAAAGGATAGTCAGGCAGATAGCGCATATATGATATCATATCAACATTTTTATACCACACAAATGACGCAAAACAGAAAATCGCAAAGCACACAAAGCACAGAGCCACAAAGCCCATAGTACCCACTGTCAAAAGCACATCTGCAACAAACATGACAAATGAAATTGCAAACATAATAACCGCTTTAACAACGCCCTTTAATGACTCGCCGTTATCAACCTCTCTGTCAGCACAAAAGAGCGACAAAAACGCAAGCGCCACAATAGGCACTGCAAGAGCTATTACTATTGCAGTTTTTACACCTGCGCTGATATTGGTAAGCAGGTCGATAGCGTCAATAGTAAACCACAAAACGAAAATGATAAATGCGATACACGCAAAGTTCATCATATCGCCCACCCTTTTTCTGACAGAGCGCTGACGCTTTACCTCGGCGCAAAGCTGAGCGTTGTTAAAAAAGGAGATATTCTCTTTTGTGATGTCGCCAAAAAGACTTACCTTCAATGTTTTTCACACCCTTAAATGTCAAAAAGTTCTGTTGAGATATACCTCTCGCCCGTGTCAGGCAGAATTACCGCAATAGTTTTGTTTTTGTAAATCTCAAGTGCGCAAAGCCTTTTTGCAACCGCTAAAGCCGCACCCGATGAGATACCGACTAAAGCGCCCTCAGCTTTTGCAAACGCTCTTGAGCATTCAAAAGCATCGCTATCTGAGCAGGTTTCAATCTTGTCGATAATTGATAAATCTAAAATTGACGGAATAAAGTTTGCGCCTATCCCCTGAATTTTATGAGCACCCGCAACACCCTTTGAAAGAAGCGGTGAGCTTTCTGGCTCAACGGCAATTATCTCAATATCGGGATTTTGCTCCTTTAAATACATAGCAGTACCGGTAATCGTACCGCCTGTACCCGCACAGGCTATCAAGACATCTATTTTACCATCTGTATCCTGCCAAAGCTCAGGGCCGGTTGTTTCATAATGGGCAAGCGCATTTGACTTATTGTCAAACTGCCCTAAGATAACAGCGCCATCTGTTTTTTCGCAAAGCTCTTTTGCTACTCTGACAGCGCCGCTCATGCCCTCAGATGCAGGAGTCAAGACAATCTTTGCACCATACATTGCCAAAAGCTTTCTGCGCTCTACTGACATAGTTTCTGGCATAGTAAGTACAGCCTTGTAGCCCTTGATAGCAGCCGCCATAGCGATACCTATACCGGTATTGCCGCTGGTTGGCTCGATAATAGTAGCGCCCTTTTTGAGAATGCCGCTTTTTTCAGCATCTTCAATCATCTTGACGCCGACTCTGTCTTTAACGCTGCTTGCAGGATTAAAATACTCAAGCTTGCACAAAACACCGCTCCTGCCAAAAAAGCGAGAAGCCTCTAAAAGAGGGGTTTTACCCACAAGCGAAAGCAAATTTTCATAAATCATAAATTTCCTCCGAAAAATCGGTATTGATTAGAATGCAGAATCTGTATTCTCTACTATATAGTATTTCTTTGAACAGGATTCTGAAATTTCAAGTGAGAGCTTTATTGCCGCTAAAACGCCCACTATGATACCTACGAAAGCTAAAATTTTAAGCATTGATTTCATTAAAATCTCTCCTTACTTATAATATCCGCCAAAAGCGGTCTTTCAATACGCATATTATAGCAAAAAATACACAAAGTTTCAATAGTAAACTAATTTTTGTGAAAAATATTTTGCATTTTCTGTTTGCTGTGTTATAATATGTATTGTAAATTTTAAAAAAGGCGGTGAATACATTATGGCGGCTAAAAAGGACAGCTACAAGAATCTTGCCTTCAATGCGATAATTTTTGCAATAGGCTCGTTTTCTTCAAAGATTTTAGTTCTTCTTTTATTACCTATCTACACAAGCGCTTTGACAAAATCAGAGCTTGGTATTGCAGATTTAGTTATGCAGATAGCAAACTTTATAATCCCTGTAGCCTCTTTATCTATTGCTGACGCTGTTATCCGCTTCGGGCTTGATAAGAAAAACGATAAGTCTGAAATCTTCTCGACCTCATGCGCTGTTATGGCAGTAGGCGTTTTGATGTTTGCTCTAATCTGCCCTGTTCTGCACCTTTATGAGCGAATTTCTGATTATGTATTCATCCTTTTTATATATGTAGTTTTTGCCTGCGTAAAGCTTTTGTTCTGCGAGTTTGCAAGAGCAAGAGAGCTTGTAAAATTATATTCTCTCAACGGGCTTTTAACAACCGTTATGATGCTTTTATTCAACGTCTTATTCTTGTTTGTATTCAAGCTCGGCGCAAAGGGCTATCTTCTGGCGGTCGTTTTCTCTGACGCTTGCTCGATAATCTTCTTGTTTGCAGTAGCAGGGTATGCTAGGTATTTTTCACTCAAAAGCATAAATCTGACGCTGATGAAATCAATGCTTGCATTCTGTGTTCCGCTTATTCCTACAACGGTTTTATGGCTTGTAACAAACGTTTCAGACAGATTTTTCGTTACAGAAATGCTCGGTGAGGCCCAAAACGGTATTTTATCGGTAGCCTATAAATTTCCGACTATAGTGACCGCTATGTACGGTATGTTTGCGCAGGCATGGAATATGTCGGCAATCACCCAGTCTGACAGCGATGACAGAAAGCGCTTTTATACAAATGTTTTCTCATCAAACGCATCGCTTGTTTTTGTATGCGCTGCGGGCATTATGACATTTTTGATTCCTTTAATAAACATATTCACCTCAAGCGAGGAATATTTAATAGCATACAAATATGCGCCTATGCTTATCGTTTCAATGATATTCACCTGCTTTACATCATTTTTGGGCGGTATCTACTCAGCGGTAAAGAAAACAAAGAATTCGATGTATTCAGCGCTTGTCGGCGCGCTTATAAATGTTGCGCTCAACGCCCTTCTTATCAAGCCTTTTGGCATTCAGGGCGCTGTGGTTGCAACGCTTATCAGCTATGTTGCAGTATTTGTTTACAGAATTATTGATGTAAGAAGGTTTGCTGAATTTGATGTTGACTTTATGTCAATAATCGTAAATACAGCTATCATCTTCATAATGGGCATTATGATTATTGTGTCAGAGGGGCTTATTCTGGCAGCTATACTTATAGTCGGCTGTGCGCTCATCTGCACTATCAACTTCTCGGCAATTCTCAGGATTTTAAGAAGGCTTCTCCCTGCATCAATTCTGAGAAGACTTCATCTTTGATACTTGACAAAGAATAATTTGTAGTATAAAATATGCTTTAGTTTATTTATAAAGGAGAAACTCACAATGGCAGAGCTTAAGTTTGAAATTACAAAGCAGCTTGGCGTTTTATCAGAAAACGCAAAGGGCTGGACAAAGGAACTCAATTTAGTATCATGGAATGACAATGCTCCTAAATACGACATCAGAGAATGGTCACCTGACCATACAAGAATGTCAAAGGGTATCACTCTTTCTGAAGAAGAGCTTCAGGCACTCGTTGCAATTATGACAGAGGATGACGACATCGACGAAGCTGATATTCTCTAAATACTGCTTTTAACCGCACAGCAATGTGCGGTTTTTTATTTGGAATATTTTCTCTTTTATCTCTATATAAATAGTATTGTGAAAAGATACAAAAAACTTTCAGTTACCGTACGCTAACTTATCTGATTGACTAAAATTTGCAAAATGCTCCTGATTTTTCTTGACAATACATATTATACAGGGGTATAATGAACATGAAGGTTAGCAGGGGCTAACCACCAGCTTGATGAAAGAAGGTGTGAAATGAACATCATGACATTAAAATCAGCTTTAGAAGGTAAAGAATACATCATCAAGAGCATCAATACTGATGACGAGGAGCTTGATTCTTTCTTATTCTCACTCGGCTGCTACAGCGGTGAGGCAATAACAGTTGTTTCACACATCAGAGCAGGCTGTATCGTTTCTATCAAGGATGCAAGATACACTATCGACAAGCAGCTTGCAGACGCTATCGAAGTAGTTGCATAAAAACTTCCGCTGATTTATATCAGCGTTTGTTTTTTGAAACAAAGTTAGCGAAGGCTAACTGATTTTGACTATATACTTTCGGGTTTTAGTATATATTTTCTTAGGAGGAAAAACAATGAGAATAGCACTCGCCGGTAATCCTAACTCTGGCAAGACAACAATGTTCAACGCCCTGACAGGTGCAAACGAAAGAGTTGGTAACTGGGCAGGCGTTACAGTTGACAAGAAGGAAAAATCAATAAAAAAGAGTATCTACTCAGAGGCTCAAAGCCTTGTGGCAGTTGACCTGCCAGGTGCATACTCAATGTCACCGTTCACAAATGAAGAGAGCGTTACAAGGGACTACATTCACAACGAACAGCCTGACGCTATCATCAACATAGTTGACGCTACAAACTTAAGCCGTTCTCTTTTCTTCACAACTCAGCTTTTAGAGCTTGGTATCCCGATGGTAGTTGCCCTCAACAAGAGCGACATCAACGAAAAGAAGGAAACCCAGATTGATACTGAGAAGCTCTCGCAAAAGCTCGGTTGCCCTGTTATCAGTACTGTTTCTGTTTCGGCTGACGGTCTTTGTGAGGTCGTTAAAAAGGCTGTAGAGGTTGCAGGCGGAACACAGACAGCTCCATACACTCAGGCTGATATCGACCTTACCGACAAGGCGGCTGTTGAGGCAGAAGACCGCAAGCGTTTTGAATTTGTAAACGGTCTTGTAAAGGAAGTTGAAACAAGAAAGGTTTTTACAAAAGATAGAAACTTTGGCGACAAGATCGACGATATTTTGACAAACAAGTGGC
>CALBJC010000034.1 GCA_937892655.1 uncultured Clostridia bacterium
ATTTGTTCTAGTGCTTGTATTGCTGGCTTTTTAGGCGCTATAGTTGGTGCAAGACTATATTATATTATATTTACATGGGATGAATATAAAAATGATTTGTTGAGCATTTTTGATATTCGTGATGGCGGTCTTGCAATTTATGGCGGCCTTATCGGCGCTATACTTTGTGGCGGTATAATGTGTAAGATAAGAAAAGTAAATCTTCCTGCTATTTTAGACCTTACAGGTATCGGCTTCTTAATTGGTCAGTCGGTGGGCAGATGGGGTAATTTCTTCAATCAGGAAGCATTTGGCGATGTTACAACTCTTCCATGGGGTATGACAAGCTACAAAATAATGAATGTACTTGCTGAATACAACTATACAACCGAACATGTACTAGCGGATTATGTTGCACACCCTTGCTTTTTATATGAATCGTTATGGTGCGCACTCGGCTTTTTAGTACTCCATTTGTATCTCAAGCACCGTAAGTTTGACGGTGAAGTATTCCTTATGTATATAGGTTGGTACGGTCTCGGAAGATTCTTCATTGAAGGCTTGAGAACTGATAGCTTATACATTGGCGCAAACTTGAGAGTATCTCAGCTTCTTGCAGGCACTTGCGTATTAGCTGCGGTTATACTTATCTTTGTTTTCAGAGGTATGGTAAGAAGAAGTGGTGAATACAAGTTCTATTACGAGACTGAAGAATCAAAGATGCTTTTAGCAGAATATGAAGAAGAAACTGCTAAGGAGAAAAAGAAGAAAGAAAAGGTAGAAGAAAAAGCTGAGGAAAAAGTAATTTCTGAACCTGATGAAGTTATTGACGAAGAAATCGATGTTACTGATAGCTGTGACGATTGTGATGATTGCGACGATATTGACGACATTGACGACATTGATGATATTGACTGATAAGGAGAGTTATTATGGCACAGATTATTGACGGTAAGCTTATTTCAGCAAAAGTAAAGGAAAGAATTGCTAAGGAAGTTTTAGATATCAAAAATGAACACGATATTGAAATCGGTCTTGCAGTTGTAATTGTAGGTGATAATCCTGCATCCAGAATTTATGTAAACAACAAGAAGAAGGCTTGTGCTGAATGTAATATCGAGTCATACGAATATGCATTGCCTGAAAGCACAACAGAAGAAGAGCTTCTCGATCTTGTTTTAAAGCTCAACGAAAACAAGAGGGTTCACGGTATTTTAGTTCAGCTTCCGCTTCCAAAGCATATCAACGAAAAGGTGATTATCAATGCTATCAATCCTGATAAGGATGTTGATGCATTCCATCCGGTAAATGTAGGTAAGATAATGATTGGTGATTTCTCATTCTTACCATGCACACCAGCAGGTGTAATGGAGCTTATTGCTTCTACAGGTGTTGAGATTGCCGGTAAGGAATGTGTTGTAGTTGGCAGAAGTAACATTGTTGGTAAGCCTATGGCTATGCTTTTATTACATCAGAGCGGTACAGTTACAATATGCCACTCAAAGACAAAGGATTTAAAGGAAGTGTGTCAGAGGGCTGATATTTTAGTAGCAGCAGTTGGTGTGCCGAATCTTATTACAGGTGATATGGTCAAGGAAGGCGCTGTTGTTATCGACGTAGGTATGAACAGACTTCCTGACGGCAAGCTCTGTGGTGACGTTGAGTTTGAAACAGCCAAAGAAAAGGCTTCATATATTACTCCTGTACCTGGCGGCGTTGGCCCTATGACAATTGCAATGCTTATGCAGAATACACTTACAGCAGCAAAGCTTGCGGAACTTTTCAATTACGAGGGTTAAATTCTTAATATTTTGTAAATTCTATTTACATTGCTTTGTATTTATGATATACTAGAAAAGCTGTAAAAAGCGTAACCTTAACTTTGCTTTCGGGTTAAGCCCAGAAGGGAACGCATCTGCCGATGGCTCAGTTAACGGAAATATTTTTAAAGAGGTGCTTTTACCATGTTGCGTAAAGAAGAAAAGAATGCAGTTATCGAAGCTAACCGCACTCACGAAACAGACACAGGTTCTCCTGAAGTACAGATTGCTATTCTCACAAAGAGAATCAACGATCTCAACGAACACTTGAAGGCTAATAAGAATGACCACCACTCCAGAAGAGGTCTTCTTAAGATGGTTGGTAGAAGAAGAAATCTTCTTAACTACCTCATGAAGAAGGATATCACAAGATATCGTGCAACTATCGAAAAGCTTGGTATTCGTAAGTAATTTTAAGAATATTCTAAGAGGCAGAAACGATTTTCGTCTTCTGCCTTTTGGTCTATCTTAGAAACAACCCAAATCAGTCAGGTGGCAGATGATTTAGCATTAAACAGAGTTCAGTTTTACTGAATTGTGTTTATTGCTAAAGCTGTCGCCAGAAGAAAAATTAAATTGGAGGCAGAAAAAATGTTCGAAAAGTACAGAAAATTTGAAACCACATTTGCTGGTAGACCACTTGTTGTTGAAACAGGAAAGACATGTGAACTTTCAAATGGTTCATGTTGGGTAAGATACGGTGAAACTGTTGTAATGGCAAACGTTACAGCCAGCCCTAAGCCAAGAGATGGCATTGACTTCTTCCCATTATCAGTTGATTATGAAGAAAGACTTTACTCAGTAGGTAAGATTCCTGGCTCATTTATGAAGAGAGAAGGTAAGCCAACAGATAAGGCTATTCTTACTTCAAGAATGGTAGACCGTCCTATCCGTCCTTTATTCCCAAAGGATATGAGAAACGATGTTTCTGTTGTAATGACAGTTTTGGCTGTTGATCTTGACTGTTCACCTGAAATTGCTGGCCTTATCGCTACATCAATCGCAATTTCAATTTCAGATATTCCATGGAACGGTCCTGTTGCAGGTATCTCAGTAGGTCTTGTGGATGGCGAATTAGTTCTCAATCCAACTCTCGAACAGAGAGCAAATAATGACCTCAACCTCACTGTTGCAGGTACTATGGAAAAGATCGTAATGATCGAAGCTGGCGCTAATCAGGTTCCTGATGATAAGATGCTTGAAGCTATTGCTTATGGTCACGAAGAAATCAAGAAAATGGTAGCATTCATCGCAGATATTGCTAAGGAAATCGGTAAGGAAAAGTTTACTTTTGAATCACAGGAAGTAGACCACGATATGTTCGAAGCAATCAAGGAATTTGCTATTGATGATGTTAAGTTTGCTCTTGATACTGATGACAAGAATGTAAGAGAAGCAAGACTTCAGCCTGTAAAGGATGCCATTCATGCAAAGTTTGATGAGCTTTATCCTGAAAAGGAAGCTATGATTGACGAATGTATCTACAAGCTTCAGAAGTTTATCGTTAGAAGATGGCTTCTCGACGAAGGCAAGCGTGTAGACGGCAGAAGACTCGATCAGATCAGACCTTTGGCTTCAGAAGTTGACCTTCTTCCAAGAGTTCACGGTTCAGGTCTCTTTACAAGAGGTCAGACTCAGGTACTTACAATCTGTACACTCGGTCCTGTAAGCGATGCTCAGAAGCTTGACGGTCTTGATGAAGAAGAAACAAAGAGATATATCCATCACTACAACTTCCCATCATACTCTGTTGGTGAAACAAAGCCATCAAGAGGTCCTGGCAGACGTGAAGTAGGTCACGGTGCGTTAGCTGAAAAGGCTCTCGTTCCAGTAATTCCTGATACTGATGTATTCCCATATGCAATCAGAATGGTTTCTGAAGTATTATCTTCAAATGGTTCAACATCACAGGGTTCAATCTGTGGTTCAACGCTTGCTCTTATGGCTGCAGGTGTTCCGATCAAGGCTCCTGTTGCTGGTATCTCATGTGGTCTTATCACTGAAGGTGACAGATGGATGACAATGATCGATATCCAGGGTCTTGAAGACTTCTTCGGCGATATGGACTTTAAGGTTGGTGGTACACATAATGGTATC
>CALBJC010000035.1 GCA_937892655.1 uncultured Clostridia bacterium
GATTAAAGATGCAAAGCCAAATGTTATTCTTATGAACCCGCCATACAATGGTCAGCGTATTCATTTGCCTCAGTCATATGTATCTACTTGGCCTAAAGACAAAAAAGAAGATCCCTCTAAAGGTCTTTACTTCGTAAAATTTATTGCTGACACATTAAACTCCATTAACCATCAAGCGAAACTGGCAGTTTTGTTGCCGGTTGCCTGCGCTATTGGAACAAGCGGCGAAATTTCAAGGTTAAAGAAGGAAATTCTTGAAGAAAATACTTCTGCATCCATAAAGGAAATTTGCTATATTGCGAATGTTACTTCAATTGTCATCAGAAATCTTGTTAAAAATGGCGTTCTGTACGAGTATGAGTATCAGGTTATGCGATTATCTGCAACCGAGCATGAAGAATCCAAATCTGTTGATGAGCTTATATTAAATTCCGAACAAAACGCTGTGTACAACGAAATTTCATCAATGCTTGATGAAAATAAGCCTTCAGGTGCATTACTGTTCGGCGTTACAGGAAGCGGTAAAACCAGTGTGTTTATCAAACTGATAAACAAGTGTATAAATGATGGAAAGAGCGCATTATTGCTTGTTCCTGAGATATCTCTTACTCCACAAATGGTTAGAAAATTCAAGTCTCTTTTTGGTGATACCATTGCTGTTATTCATTCAAGCTTATCTCTGGGACAAAGAGTTGATGAATATAAGCGCATTAAAAATGGTGAAGTTTCTATTGTAATCGGAACAAGAAGTGCAGTGTTCTGTCCACTTTCCAACATCGGAATAATAATTATGGACGAGGAAGGTGAAAGAACTTACAAATCAGATGCTTCACCGAGATACAACACACGAGATGTTGCTATTCAAAGAGCCGGATATCATAATGCCGTATTGCTTATGGCATCAGCTACGCCTTCTTTAGAAAGCTTTTATTATGCAAAAACAAAGCGCTTCAGATTGTTTGAATTAAAAAAGCGTTATAGTAATACCCGTTTGCCTTCTGTTGGCATTGTGGATATGCAGCAAGAGGCTATGGACGGAAATAAAAGCGTTTTCAGCAGGGAATTGACAAATCAGATTAACGAAAATATTAAGAATAAAGAGCAGACAATTCTGCTTTTAAACAGAAGAGGATTTCATACGTATCTCAGTTGTACATCGTGCAGAGAACCTATAAAATGTCCTAACTGCGCAATTGCACTTACTCATCACAAAACCAATGATACTTTGATGTGTCATTATTGTGGTTATGCTATTGATATGAAAGATGCAAAATGTGAACACTGTTCTGGTAATGAGCTGTTTTTAAGTGGCGTTGGTACGCAGAGAATTGAAGAAGAAATTCAAAACTTGTTTCCTACTGCAAGAGTTCTCAGAATGGATGCTGACACTACTTATTCCAGGTATGCATATGACAGAAATTTCAAGGATTTTTCTGACGGTAAGTATGACATAATGATAGGTACTCAGATGATAGCTAAAGGGCTTGATTTTCCAAATGTTACGTTGGTTGGCGTTTTGTCGCTTGATAAAGCTTTGTTTATAGGCGATTACAGGAGCTACGAGAGAACATTTTCTCTTATAACTCAGGTGATCGGCAGAAGCGGAAGAGCGCAAAAGCCTGGGAGAGCTATCATTCAGACATTTGTTCCTGACCATTATGTTATCAATCTGGGAGCTTGTCAGGATTACAGAGGCTTTTATGATGAGGAGATAGTTCTCAGAAAGAATTTGATTTATCCGCCATTTTGTGATATATGTGTTGTTAATTTCAGTTCTCTGATTGACTCACATACAAAGCAGGCCGCAGATAAATTTGTTGACCTAATGAAAAGGAAGATAGATGAAAAAGGTATTAACATACCTTTGAGGGCTTTAGGACCTGCTAAATGCACGATGGCAAAGATAAATAACAGGTACAGATACAGAATAGTTATAAAATGTAATAATAACAAATTATTCAGAAAATTTATGAGTGAATTACTTATTGAATCAAGCAAAGAAAGAACGCTTGCTGATGTCAGAATATTTGCCGATATAAATGGTGATATTGGATTATAGGAGGATAATAATGGCTTTAAGAGTTATTGTAAAAAATGGAGATCCGATTTTAAGAAAGAAATGTAAAGTCGTTGATGTTTTTAATGAGCGTCTGTGGACTTTACTTGATGATATGAAAGAAACTATGTTTAAGGCTGATGGAGTTGGTCTTGCAGCTCCGCAGGTTGGCATGCTCAAGCGTTTGTGCGTTATTGATGCGGGCGAAGGCTATTTTGAGCTTATCAATCCTGAGATTATTTCTGCGTCAGGTGAACAGCGTGATACAGAAGGATGTTTATCATGCCCTAATCAATGGGGATATGTTACAAGACCTAATATTGTTACTTTTAAGGCTCAGGACAGAAATGGTAAGGAATATCAGATGACTGTCGAAGGTTTATTTGCTCGTGCAGTGTGCCATGAACTTGATCATCTTGATGGAAAGCTTTTTATAGATCTTGTTGAAGAATTCGTTGAACCCGAAAACTAAGGGAGGTATTCGATGAATATTGTATTTATGGGAACTCCAGATTTTGCTGTTCCTACGCTTCAGAAGCTTTATGATAACAGCCATAATGTTCAGGCTGTGTTTTCTCAGCCTGACAGACCAAAAGGAAGAGGTATGAAGCTTACCCCCCCACCTGTAAAAGTATGTGCTACTGAGCATAACACAATTTGTTATCAGCCCGAGTCTTTAAGAAAAGAAAGAGACGAGTATATTCCGATTTTAAAAGATCTCAATCCTGATGTAATTGTAGTTGTTGCTTTCGGACAGATTCTTACAAAAGAGGTTCTTGATATTCCAAAATTTGGCTGTATAAATGTTCATGGATCATTGTTGCCAAAATACAGAGGTGCTGCACCAATTCAGCAGTCTGTACTTGATGGAGAAAAGTATTCAGGCGTAACTACTATGCTTATGGGCGAGGGTCTTGATACAGGAGATATGTTGCTTAAAGCTGAGGTAGAAATCGGCGAAAACGAAACATCATCAGAGCTTTATGAAAGATTATCTTATATCGGCGCTGATTTGCTGATAGAAACTCTTGAAAAACTTGAGAAAAACGAGTTGACTCCTATTAAACAGGATGAATCTTTAGCCACTTATGCGGGCAAGCTTTCTAAGGATTTATGTCCTATTGATTTTTCAAATTCTGCGCAGGAGGTTCATAACCAGATAAGAGGTCTTTCTGATTGGCCTTGTGCTACAACAACTATAAATGGAAAAAGACTTAAAGTTTACAGAAGTCAGATCGTTATGAACGATTCAGATAAAAAGCCTGGTACGGTTATAAGCAAGGATTTAGTAGTTAAATGTGGAAGCGATTCTGTTAAGCTTGTTGAGATTCAGGCTGAAGGCTCAAAACGAATGAATAGCTCTGATTATTTAAGAGGAAAACCGATAGAGATAGGAACCGTTTTAGGAGAATAGGAGGCAATTATGCATTTTTTATTACTCATTCCGGCATTGATATTTTCGCTTTATGCACAGGCTAAAGTGAAATCTGCATTCAGTAAGTATTCCAAGATAAATTCAAGAAAAGGATACACTGCTGCAGATATAGCAAGACGAATTTTGAATAATTATAATCTTGATAATGTTGCAATTGAGCATGTTAATGGTAGTTTGACTGACCATTATGATCCTAGAACTAATGTTGTAAGATTATCTGATACTGTTTACAACAGCTCTTCAATTGCCGCAATCGGTGTTGCGGCGCACGAATGCGGCCATGCTATACAGTATGCTGAGTCTTATGGGCCGATAAAGCTTCGCGCTTCAATTGTTCCGATTACCAATATAGGTTCAAAAGCTGGTATTTATATTGCATTGTTGGGCGCTATGATGACTAATACTGTAATTGCTTCGATTGGTATTGCACTGTTTTCTATGACTGCTATTTTTCAGGCTGTAACTTTACCAGTTGAGCTTGATGCGAGTTCAAGAGCTTTAAAGATTCTTGAAGGCGACGATATGCTTGATAGTGATGAAATACCTCAGGCAAAAGCAATGCTCAGTGCTGCTGCTATGACTTATGTTGCGGCACTTTTATCCGCAATTTTGCAGGTCTTGAGACTTATATTGATTGTTAGAGGCGGACGTAGGAGAAACTAATGCATAGTCCTAGAAGAATTTGTTTATCCATTTTGCTCAAAATGGAAAAGAATCTTGCATTCTCGAATATTTTACTCAATGATAAACTCAGAAGTTTTGATTTAAGTTTACAGGATAAAAAGTTTATTTCGGCTCTTTTTTACGGTGTCATTGAAAGAAAGCTTACTCTCGATATGATAATTTCAAAGTATTACTCAAAAGGGATTGAAACTTTGAACAGAGAAGTAAGAGAAATACTGAGAATGGGCGTCTATCAGCTGCTATATATGGATTCTGTGCCTGATAACGCTGCTGTTAATGAAAGCGTTGAGCTTGCAAAGCAGTTAAACTTCAAATCTGCTACTGGTTTTATAAATGCTGTTCTAAGAAGCTTTATAAGAGATAATAAGAGATTACCTGAGTATAAAAATGATATTAAGAATAATTCGGTTAAATTTTCGTGTCCTGAATGGCTTGTAGAAAAGTGGTTCAATGAATACGATAGAAAAACCGCATTATCCTTACTTGAATCATCACTTGGAAGAGCGCCTATTACAATCAGAGTAAATACAGTAAAATTTGATGTTTCCGACGTTGAAGATACGCTTTCAAAAGAGGGAGTAAAAACTGTAAGATCTGATATTATTGATGGCTGTCTCGAAGTGTTTTCATCGGGTAGCCTAGAAGAAACTCAGGCATATAAGCTTGGAATGTTTTATGTTCAGGATATTTCTTCTCAGATTTGCTGTGAGGCTCTTGATGCTTCTCAAGGCGATACGGTTTTAGACTTGTGTGCTGCCCCTGGCGGTAAAACCTTTACTATTGCTCAGCATCTTGAAAATAATGGTACTATCATTTCTTGCGATTTGCATGAAAAGAGGGTTAAGCTTATTTCGGATGGTGCAGAAAGACTTGGAATAAGCTGTATAAAAGCTTTTGTAAATAATGCAAAAGTATTCAATGATGAAATACCTATGGCTGACAGAATACTCTGTGATGTTCCTTGTTCAGGTCTTGGGGTAATAAGAAGAAAACCTGAGATAAAGTATAAAAATCCTGATGAATTTGATAATTTGCCTGACATTCAGTATGAAATTCTTCAGACTGCAAGTAAGTATTTGAAGGTCGGCGGATATCTTATATATTCAACATGTACTGTTTCCCGTGCGGAAAATGACAGAGTCGTTGAAAGATTTTTAGATAATAATCCTGATTTTGAAGGTGTAAGTGTTTCAAAGTCAAGAGGAGAGAGATTTGATAGATGTTTTGTTACTGTTACTCCTGAGTATTGTAACAGCGACGGCTTCTTTATTGCTAAAATCAGAAGGGTGAGATAGAATGGAAAAGAAAATAGATATTTTATCTCTGACCTTTGATCAGCTTTGTGATCATATTACCTCTATGGGTGAAAAGAAATTCAGAGCAACTCAGATATTTGAATGGATTCACAAAAAGCGTGTCGATTCATTTGATGAAATGCTAAACATTTCTGCAACATTTAGAGAAAAGCTTAAAGAAAACTTTTCTTTAAAATCACTGAATATTGTCA
>CALBJC010000036.1 GCA_937892655.1 uncultured Clostridia bacterium
ATTTGAAAGAAAAATCCACATCCTCACTTGTTACAATAAGAGCATCTGATAACTCATCTGTAATCTGACCTTTCTCACTAAGCATATAAGGCTTTGAAAGTATTGTAACGCTAATCGGTTTATTTGTAGTTAATCTGATTTCATCGATCATTGCTTTCTGAGAACAAAAGGCTATTGCTTTGCGAAGTTTCAGAGGCAAAAGGTCAACTGCATAATCAAGTCCTGAGTTTTTCATTATGCCCTTCCTTTACAGGTTGTCTTTTGTTAATTCTTATGCGAAAGATTCAGAATTATTACAATCAGCCTTACTTTTAAGAAGCAGATAAAATTGATTTTTAATATTGCAAATGAACACACTGCGTGATATAATTGAAGTAGCATATTTTTGAAAGGAGAAGGCTTAATAGCCTTACTGTAAAAATGGACAAAAAATTATTTCGTAGTATTTTATTGATAATCCTTATTTCACTATTTTTAGTATTCTTCTTATGGAAGCTTGATGTTGTTGCAGGATGGCTTGGAACTCTGATCGGAATACTCAGACCTGTTATTATCGGTCTTGCTATTGCGCTTGTTCTCAATAATCCAACCGTTGCGCTCAACAAGCTTTATTCAAAGGCTTTTAAAAAGTCAAAAAAGGATCGCTCAGGTCTTTGCAAAGCTTTGAGTATTATAAGCGTTTATATTGTTTTGCTCGGCTTTTTGGCTGTTGTTTTATTTGTTATTATTCCTGAGCTGTTTTCAAGTATTAAAGAACTCAGTTCAAACATTGATAAGTATTTTGAGAATTTTAACTCCTGGCTTGATAAAACCCTCGAAAAGCTCAATGCTCATATCCCCGAAAATTTCAAGCTTGTTGATGAGCTTTATAAAATTGCGCAGAAGCTGCTTTCAAATGCCGACACTCTCTTCAAGGGCGTTTTAGGTGTAACTCAGGGAGTATTCGGTGTAATTGTAGATGTATTGCTTGGTCTTATCATCTCAGTTTATCTGCTTATAGGCAAATCAAAGCTTTATATGCAGTTCAAGAAAATCTGCTTTGCTGTTTTCAAGGAAAAAACTGCAAACTCAATTACAAATATCATCAGCCTTGTAAACAGAACATTTGCAAACTTTATTTCAGGTCAGCTTACTGAAGCTGTTATTCTGGGTCTTCTTTGTTACATCGGTATGAGGATCTTCAGCTTTGATTTTGCATTGCTCATCAGCTTTCTTATTGCTCTTTCAAGCCTTATTCCTATTGTCGGTGCTTTTATCGGTACAGTGCCTTCAGCGTTTCTGCTCCTGCTGATTGATCCTATCAAGGCAGTCTGGTTTGTAGTATATATCGTTATTCTTCAGCAGATCGAAGGTAACCTTATCTACCCACACGTTGTTGGCAGCAAGGTTGGCTTGTCATCAATATGGGTATTGCTCGCTATCATCGTCGGTGGCGGTATCGGTGGCGTTTTAGGTATGCTTATAGGCGTTCCTTGTATGTCAATTATTTATGAGCTTACATCTGCTGCTGTAAATAAAAAGCTTAAAGAAAAAAAGATAGAAAATGTATAAAAACTATGTAGAGAACCAAAAGAAAGAAGGAAAAAATATGGTAAATAATCTGACTAACGATCAGCTTAAGGTAATCGAAATTTCCAAGGCTGTAATAAGCGAGGTAAAGAAAGCTGTCGTCGGCAAAGATGAGATTATTATCAAAGTTTTACTTGCAGTTTTAGCGCAAGGGCATATTCTTATTGATGATATTCCCGGTGTTGGTAAAACTACGCTTGCAACAGCACTTTCAAAGGCTTTAAGCTTAAATCAGAAAAGACTGCAGTTTACACCTGACGTACTTCCGTCAGATGTAACAGGCTTTACAGTTTACAATAAGCAGACAGCTTCTTTTGATTACAAGGAAGGTGCGGCTATGTGTAATCTGTTTATGGCTGATGAAATCAACCGTACATCTTCAAAAACTCAGTCTGCTCTTTTAGAGGTAATGGAAGAAGGTAAGATTACAGTTGACGGTATAACAAGGCTTACTCCTAAGCCTTATATCGTTATTGCAACTCAGAATCCTATCGGTTCAATCGGTACTCAGATGCTTCCTGAATCACAGCTTGACAGATTTATTGTAAAGCTTTCTATGGGTTACCCTGATGTTAAGAGCGAGGTTTTAATGCTCAAGAATAAGGCAAATAAAAATCCGCTTGACGATGTAAAATCGGTAGCGGATGGTGAAGATATTTTATTCTGTCAGCAGGTTGTTTCAGATATTTACGTATCAGATGATGTTTATGAATATATCGCAAGGCTTGTTCACGCAACAAGAAATCACGAATACATAAAGCTCGGCGTTTCCCCGCGAGGCGCTATTGCGCTTACAAATATGGCAAAGGCTACTGCACTTTTAAGAGCAAGAGATTATGTTACACCTGAGGACGTTTTATATATTCTCGGTGATGTTATCTCTCACCGAATTATTTTAAGCTCCAAGGCAAAGCTTTCGTCGGTAACTGAGGATGACGTTATAAAGAGCATAAAGGCACAGTGCCCGCCTGAAAAGATTAACTGACGGGGGTATAAATCATGCTGTTTATGCGCATTCTTTATATCCTGTTGCTTATAGGCTCGGTTTTCTTTTATATTCTTTATTTAGGAAACTCATCAGCTATTCTGATGGCTTTCCTATTTGTTATGCCTGTTTTTCTGCTTATAATACTTATTAACAGTACGCTCAAATCAAAAGCTGACATAAAGCTTTCTTCGCCATATGCACAGAAGGGTGAAAAATTTTGCATCAGCGTTATTTTTAAAAACAACAGCATCTTCCCTGTTTCACAGGCAAGAGCAATGATTTGTGTTACAAATCAGCTGTCAGGTGAAAAGAAGGAGTTTTATATCAATACACCCGTTCTTTTGAAAAATAATCAGACTATCTCTCCTCAGATTTCAATTGACAGCTGCGGAATATTCAGTATTGAGCTTGTAAACGTAAAGTATTTCGACCTCTTCTTTTTATTCACTTTAAAAAAGAAGATATATAAAACTCTCAGCTTTTATATTCTGCCTTCAATTTATCCTATTACTGCAACGATTATCCCTGAGAAGAATATAACTGCTGACAGTGATATTTTTTCTGCTGATAAAAGTGGTGATGACCCTTCTGAGATTTTTGATATAAGAGAATATCAGGACGGCGACAAGCAAAACAGAATTCACTATAAGCTTTCAGCAAAAACCGATATCACCTATGTAAAAGAGTTTTCATATCCTGTATTATCAAAGCTGGGGCTTTTGGTTGAACCGATGAGTCTGACAGAAAACGGTGTAAGCTTTGATAGCATTTTCTCAACTATGCTCGATAGTGCGGCTTCATTTTTCTACTATGCCTGCGAAATCAACGGCTGTACGGTTATTCTGCCGCTTGACGAAAAGCATGAGCAGACAATAAGCTATGAAAGCAATGATGATTTTTCACAATGTATGCTCTCTATTATGAGAAATTCTGTTGTAAAGAGTATAGATTTTCCGTCATTTGAGCTTTGCAGTAAAAAACAGCTTTGCTCAACGCTTATCTATGTTACAAGCAAGTTTGATGAAAACATTTCAGCTTTGCTGCAAAAGAGCTCAATCGCACTGAAATATCTTGTTATTCATATAACCGAAGAAAGCCTGCAAAGCTATAATTCAAATAATCTTACATATATAAATGCAACTCCCGATACTATTCAGATTGCTCTTTCAGAGATTGAGAGGTGGCAATGATGAATGGACTTTGTTTAAGGCTTTATGATGACGCACAGCTGATTTACAGTAAAAAGCCAAAATCCTTAAATCTCGTATTCAAAGCGATATTATGTATAATCGGATTTGTTTCTTCGGTAACTATGTTTGAAGGATTTTTCCATTTCGGATTACCGATATTCAGTATGGTTGTGTATGCGATGGCATTTTTATTGTTCGCAGTTGCTTTTTATCTTGCAAAATCAAGAACGATCAAGCTGTCAATAGCCGGGCTATTGATTATGAATTTGTTATTTTTGATTTCCAATGGAAAAAAAGTAGTTGGCGGAGCTTGTATATTAATATATGAATATATAAAATTCATTAAGCGTGATTACTATTTCATCGAAGATACAGCTAAAATGTTCCTTGAAGAATACGGTAGGAGTGACTGTATTTTATACTTCTCGCTTGCCGTTTCATTAATAGTTATTTTTCTGCTTGTATATGCGGTTTTACTGCATTCAAACTTCATTTTAGGCTTTTTGGCTACTTTTCCTTTCTTTGAGCTCGGTATGTACTGGGGAGTTAACACATATATCCTCTCACTTTTAGGTTTAGTTGTTTTCTGGGTATCACTTATGGCTGTACAGCTTATAACCTTTACAGTTCGCAAAGGCTCTAAACAAAACACTTTTGTGTTCATACGCAGCAAAGATACATATCAGTTCACGTCAACCGAAAAAGGGAAATTTCCAAGCACACAGATAGGAATGCTGATAATAATTATCTGTTTTATAAGCTTTCTGCTTATAGCTTTGGGTGCAAAAGTATTCAATTATTCCCGTCCTGAAATTTTAAATTCATACAGATACCACATTTCATATACTATCCGAAATTTCAGCTTTGAAGATGTTGTAAATGAGATTAAAGAAGAAGTATCAGAATTTTTCACACCAGAGAGCAAGCGGTATGTCGGCGGTATATCAAATGGCAATATTGGCGAGGTTGAAAAGATAGAATATAAAAATATTAAAGCGCTTGAGGTAACTCTTTCAAGCAAGCCTTTGAATACAATTTATCTCCGTTCTTATGCTGCGGGTGTTTACAAGGGTGATGAATGGGATCCTCTGCCTTCAAAGGTTTACAATAAAAACAAGAGCATTTTTGAAAACGCAAGGCTTAGTATCGTATTCCTATCAAATATCAGCAGTAACGTTTTATTTGAGTCATCATTCAATCAGGTTACCAATTTCCCGATTGAGCAAATGACTATAAAGAATCTGACTAAGGATAACAAGGTTATTTTCTTCCCTAACCTTTCTGTTATCAATGAAGGGTATCTTGCACACGATGATACTGACGCAGTTGGTGATAATTCAGTTTATACCTATAGTTTTTTGAACTCAAATACGATTTATGCGCATACCTGGAATGAGCTTATGAACAATGCTTCTGCTTCTACATATTCAACAAAGTACAATTCCCTGCTTGATGACTACACAAAATTTGTATATGCAAATTATCTTGAATTTGACAGTAAAAAATATCCTGAGATATATTCAAAGTTTTCAAAATTCAGAGGTACAAATGATCTTATTCCTTTAGTTATTGCCACTCAAGGCTACTTATGGAATCAGGCAAGCTACACTCGTTCTCCAGGAAAAACTCCCGATTCTGAGGACTTTATTAACTATTTTCTTTATAAAAACCACAAAGGTTACTGTTCTCACTTTGCTTCTGCGGGTGTAATGATTTTCAGATGTGCGGGTATTCCTGCAAGATATGTTGAAGGGTATATTGCAACTCCCGACTCTTTTGAAAAACAGGGTGACAGCTTTGTGGCGACACTCAGAGATAATTCTGCTCATGCATGGGTAGAAATCTATATTGATAATTTAGGCTGGTTACCTGTTGAGCTTACTCCTGGTGGATATAATATGAATTCAAATCCTAATGATTCTTTACAGGCTGAGAGTCCACAAACACCCGAAGATGTGCCAGTTACCTCTCCTGTAACTACACGCCCGGCGGATACAGATGTTCAAAATCAGGGTAATGGCGGTAATAATGGCAATAGCAATTCAAATTCAGGTAATAACAGTGGAAACAATTCAGGTAGTATTGGCTCAAATGGTAGCAACGGTGGTATTTTTAGCAATCAGGGTAGTGTGGGTAGCACAACTCAACAAGGTGGCAATAATGGCGATATAAACAGCAGTCAAAATAACAGTTCTGATAATATGCCTCAGAAAGAGCCACTCTGGCCTAAGATAAAAGCTTCAATTGAAAAATTTATTGATAATAACAGAGAAATCATTATGATTTCAAGCTATGTTATTTTCTGCTTTGTTCTGATAATCTGTATTATATTTATAAGAAGACGAGTTATTTTGGCACAGCGTAAAAGAAAAATCTTTTCTTCTGATAAATCACTTGCTGTAAGATATATGTTTTCCGATATTCAGAATATCTTGAGGCTTTGGGGGTACGAAAGCGAGAATATCAGCGAAATTGACCTTATCGAAAAGCTTGATGAATCAAATAAGATACTCGCAAAGCATATATTTATGCTGTATTCTATCGCTTCAAAGGCAAAATTCAGCAATCACTCTATAAGTGAAGACGACTGGAGTTTAGCACTCAGCTACTATGACAGAGTTTTGAAATTCACAAAAATGCGTCTTAGTAAAATCGGCAAGCTTTCTTACAAATACATTTTCGTTTTCGGATACACAAAATAAAAAAATCTCCTGAGATTTTTCTCAGGAGATTTTTTCTATTCCTTTATAATCTTTGCAAATTCAAGAGCTTTTTCAATGCTACGCTCAACCCTGAGTTTACCAAGTGTAAATGCCAAAACTGCATCCATCTTACCTGATACAAGCTTTAAAAGAGTATCAGCGCTTGCTATAAGGCGACAATCGTGGTCATTGTAGTTATATGGCTCAACGTTGATTTTACCGTCTTTGAGCTCAATATAGAATGTACCACTACCCTCACCTGTTACACACACTTCAACCGCTAAGTGGTCTTTTCTTGCACTTACATCTTTTTTATCAAAAATATCCTTTGCCATCTGTACAATCTGTTCAAAGGTCATATTCTTTCCTCCTTCTGCAAAACGTTTGTATAGATTATTCTGTCATGTGGCTTTGGAGTTATTCCTTTAACTTCAAAAAGCTTCTTTGTTGTTACAAACTCAAAACCTTTTTCCTTTAAGATGGGAATTATCAAGTCAAGTGCCTCGACAGTAGCGTCATTCCCCATCATATCGTGAAGAAGAATAATGTTACCATCCTTAACAGAGCTTGTGATAACATCAACACGCTTCTCGACAGACACTGCATTATCCCAATCATCACAGCCTACACCGCAGATAAATGTATGAGAGATATTTTCATACATTCTGTTATCGTATGCAATATATGGTGGTCTGAAAAGTGTTGGTTTTTTGCCTGTTGCCTTTAAAACTACATTATCTGTATACTCTATTTCATCAATAATCTCATCTACTGACTGCGCTGTCATAGCCTGATGAGTTTTAGAATGGTTTTCAATATCACAGCCTTGTGAAACTGCTCTTTGTAAAACGCTCTCGGTTTCATCTGTTACATTCTTACCGCATACAAAAAAGCTGGCAGGCACATTATGCTTTTTCAAGACATCAAGAACCTCAATAGTTGTCCCGGTATTCGGGCCGTCATCAAATGATAATGAACAGTATTTAATCATATTTTACCTCACATATCAGTAAAGGCTGAAAAACCGAGTTTTTCAGCCTTTAAAATCAATTATTCAACTGGTACAATCCAGCCAAATTCATCAGGGAGCTTACCCCACTGAATGCCAGTTAATGTATCATAGAGCATCTGAGAGATAGTACCAATCTTGTTGTCATTGATCTCCATAATCTTATCGCCCCACTTGAGGTGACCTACTGGAGAAATAACAGCAGCAGTACCTGTACCGAATACTTCGTTGAGCTTGCCTTCATCATAAGCCTTAGCAACCTCTTCGATAGAGATTCTTCTTTCAGAAACCTTGTAGCCCTTTGCCTTACAAAGCTCAATTACTGACTTTCTTGTAATACCCGGTAAGATTGAACCCTGGAGAGCAGGAGTTACAACCTCATTATCAATTACAAAGAAGATGTTCATAGCGCCAACTTCTTCGATATACTTCTGTTCAACACCGTCGAGCCAGAGAACCTGAGAATAGTTCTGCTTGTGAGCTTCATCCTGACCCTTTAATGATGCAGCGTAGTTACCACCGGTCTTTGTATAACCCATACCGCCTCTTACAGCACGAACATACTTGTTTTCAACATAGATGCTTACTGGGTTGAGACCTGTTGCATAGTATGCACCTGATGGAGAAAGAATAATCATAAACAAGTATTCATCGCCAGGTCTTACACCTAAGAATGGGTCAACAGCGAAAATAAATGGTCTTATGTAGAGAGATGTACCATCTCTGTGTGGAACCCAGTCCTTTTCAACCTTTAAAAGAGCCATCAAAGCTTCGAGAGCCATTTCTTCATCAAGCTGTGGAATAACGAGTCTTTCATTTGATGAGTTGAGACGCTTGAAGTTTTCTAAAGGTCTGAAAAGCTGAATCTTATCATCAGCAGTTCTGTAAGCCTTCATACCTTCAAATACTTCCTGACCGTAGTGCAGACACATAGCAGCTGGAGAAAGTGAAATCTCACCGTAAGGAACGATTCTTGCATCGTGCCATCCCTTACCTGTTGTGTAGTTCATCATGAACATATGGTCTGTAAATACATGACCGAAGCCAAGCTTTGATTCGTCAGTTGGCTTTGCTTTTGGAGAGCTTGTAAGCTCATATCTGATATCGAGCATTTAAAATCCTTCTTTCTATTTATTCAGATTAAATTTATTATACCAAATACTGATATTTTTTGCAAGTATATTTTCGCAAAATTTCATATTCTTTTTTCTTTAGTATTCTATATCTTTACCATATTTAATATTGACCTTTTTTATAAAATGTAATATAATTATAAAGGCAAAATTTGCTTTAATTCATCAAAGGAGCGTTTATATGCTTAAGACTAAAATTGTATGTACTATCGGACCTGCTTGTGAGGATGAGAAAACCCTCAGAGAATTGATGCTTGCAGGTGCGTCAGTTATTAGATTTAATTTTTCACACGCAAATTATGAGAGAGACAGAGAAAAATTTAAGCTTGTTGATAAGCTTAGAAATGAACTCGGTCTTCACGTTGGTACTATGCTTGATACCAAGGGCCCTGAAATAAGACTTGGCAAATTCAAAGATTCTGTTCCTGTTGTTATCAACGACGGTGATGAATACACTCTTACTACCGAAGAATGCGTATGCGATGAAAAGAAGGCTTGTATTTCATTCAAGGGTCTTCCTAAGGATGTATCAATCGGCACAAGACTTCTTATAAACGATGGTCTTGTTGAACTTAAGGTTAAAAAGGTCTGCGATACTGAGATTTTATGTGATATAATTCACGGCGGTAAGCTTTCTGACAGAAAGAGCATCAATGTACCCGGTATCAAGCTTTCACTCCCATACATTTCAAATGCTGATATGGAAGATTTGAAGTTTGGCGCTGAGCTTGGCTTTGATTTTGTAGCTGCTTCATTTGTAAGAAGCGGTGCTGACGTTATCTATCTGAGAAAATTCTTGGAAAGCCTTGGCTGGTATACTCCTAGAATTATTGCTAAGATCGAGAATATGGATGGCGTTAAGAATATTGATGAAATCTTAGAAGCTGCTGATGGCGTTATGGTAGCCAGAGGCGATATGGGCGTTGAAATTCCATTTGAACAGATCCCTGCTTTACAGAAGGAAATTATTCACAAGGCGTACAATGCAGGCAAGCAGGTTATCACAGCTACTCAGATGCTCGAATCAATGATCAACAATCCTCGCCCTACAAGAGCTGAAATCACTGACGTTGCAAACGCTATTTATGACGGCACATCAGCTATTATGCTTTCAGGCGAAACTGCTGCAGGTAACTTCCCTGTTGAAGCTGTAAAGACTATGGCATCAATTGCAAAGACTACTGAAAAGACTATCGATTATTCAAAGATTTTCTCAAAGAATGATTACAATACAAACTCATCAATCACTAATGCTATTTCTCACGCTACTGTAACTACAGCGCATGACCTCAACGCTAACGCTATTATCACTGTAACAAAGAAGGGCTCAACCGCAAGAATGATTTCAAAGTACAGACCATTCTCACCAATTATCGGTATGACAACAAGCAAGACAGTTTGCAGACAGCTTGCTCTTTCATGGGGTATCTACCCTGCCCTTTTGGACGAAAAGCAGAGCACAGATGAGCTTATTGAACACGCAATCATCAGAGCAAAGGAATGTGGCTTTGTTAAGGAAAATGACCTTGTTGTAGTAACAGCAGGCGTTCCGCTTGGAGTTTCAGGAACTACAAACCTTTTGCAGGTTGAAATTGTAAAGTAAAATTTAAAACCATCGGTCGTATGACCGATGGTTTTGTTTTTTATTTTGAATTTTCAGATAACAGACCGTTTTTGATATCCCACAGCTTTTGTGATAAGTCAACGTAATACTTGTGAGGGTTTTCAAAACGCTTTACTTCATCCCACAGAGTATCAATCTGCTGTTTGCAGTATGCCTTTATATCCGAAATTGCAGGACTTTCATATACACATTCACCATTTTTGAATATCGGCACTAAAAGCTCTCTTACTGTATATTCAGTAAGGATTTTTCTTTTCCATGTGTGTTCAGGGTCAAATATTTCTATAGGCTCATTATCGTGTAAATCCTCATCGTATACGCAAAGCTGGTCGGCAATAGCCATACCGTTTTTATCATAGAAACGGTAAACCTTTTTATAGTGAGGATTTGTAATCTTAGCAACATTTTCGCTTATCTTGATTTTAGGGATAACCTCGCCGTCACGTTCAATGGCAACAAGCTTATAAACACCGCCGAAAACGGGGTCAGACTTTGCTGTAATAAGGCGTTCACCTACACCGAAAAGGTCAATTTTAGCACCCTGCAAAAGCATATCTCTGATAAGATTTTCATCAAGAGAGTTTGAAGCTACGATCTTACAATCAGGGTAACCCGCATCATCAAGCATTTTTCTTGCTTTCTTTGAAAGATATGTTATATCACCCGAGTCAAGACGGATACCGACAGGCCTTGCGCCCTGAGGCTTTAAAACCTCATCAAAAGCCTTGATAGCGTTAGGAATGCCGCTTTTTAAAACATTATAGGTATCAACAAGCAGGGTTGTTGAATGAGGATAGCATTCACAATAGCACCTGAACGCATCATATTCTGTGTCAAACATCTGCACCCATGAATGAGCCATTGTACCTGTTGCAGTAACGCCAAACTCCAAGTCGCTCAATGTGCAGGCAGTAGCGCCACAGCCAGCGATATATGCGGCTCTTGCACCGTAAACTGCGGCATCAGCGCCCTGAGCTCTTCTTGAGCCAAATTCCGAAATAGCTCTACCCTCTGCGGCACGGACAATTCTGTTTGCCTTAGTAGCAATAAGTGACTGATGATTTAAGGTCAAGAGTATAAATGTTTCAATAAGCTGAGCTTCAATTGTTCTTGCTCTTACTGTTAAAATAGGCTCATTCGGGAATATAGGAGTACCCTCAGGTACTGCCCAGATATCTCCTGTAAACTTAAAATCTCTGAGTGATTCTAAAAATTCTTCAGAAAAGAGATTCTTTGAGCGAAGATATTCTATATCTCTTTCTTCAAAATGAAGCTGCTTGATATATTCAATGACCTGCTCTAAACCGCAGGCTATCGCAAAACCGCCAGCATCCGGCACTTTTCTGAAGAATACATCAAAATAACAGATATCATCCTTCATACCGAATTTATGATATGCATTTGACATTGTAAGCTCATAAAAATCACAGAGCATTGTCATATTGAAATTTTTCATTCTTATTCACCAATTATAGTAATCTGTAATCCTTTCATTATATCAAAGCATTTTTCGTTGAGCTCTTTATCAAAGCTGTCTGTTGCGCTCTTATCTACGATAATTTCAGCTTCAGGCAGAGCCGCCTTTGCAATAATGGCATTTGAGATTACACAGATATTTGAAACAAGACCGCAAAGCTCAACTGACTCATATTCTTTACCCTTTAGATATACGCCGAGCTTTAATGACGGGAAGGTAGGCTTTTCAAAGAAAAGGTCGTATTCACTTGCCATATTTGCTACATTACCAAATAGTTTATGACCCTCGCTATCCTTTATACAGTGCTCAACCGGTAAATTCTTACCCTCCTGAGTTGAAAGATAGCCTTCACTATGAGTATCAAGGGTAAAGATAATGTCATCGCCATTTTCTCTGTACTGAGAAATCTTCTTGCAGATAACATCATCAAGCTTCTCAGCGCCCTCAAAGCCCAATGAACCGTTTACGAAATCATTCTGATAGTCAACTACAATTAAAAGCTTTTTCATAACAAAAACCTCCCTTTGTGTAAATTGTAACACAAAGGGAGGTAAAATTCAAGAATTGATATTTTATTGTCAAAATATATTAGATAGGATGAACTTTATTAGCTGCATCTGAGTTTTTGCCATCGATGCCGTACTTTGCATTTCTTCTTGCTTCAAAGAACTTTGGAGCAACCTTTGGGAACATAGCGTAGCTGAGTACGTCTTCTTCCTGCTCGAGCCATTCAGCACATTCTGCCTTCATATTTTCAAGCTCAGGAGCGAGCTGGTCTGCAGGACGACAAGTGATAGGCTCTTCATCACCGATGATCTTCTTCTGGAATTCAGGATCGATATCAACAGGAGTTTTACCGTATTCGCCCTTAACAAGGCCCTTGAACTCCTTGGTAACTGTCTTGTATCTTTCGCCTGTGATAACGTTGAATACAGCCTGAGTACCAACAATCTGAGATGTAGGAGTTACGAGTGGTGGGAAACCTGAATCCTTTCTTACTCTTGGAACTTCCTTTAAAACTTCATCAAGCTGATCAGCCTTACCTGCCTGCTTGAGCTGTGAAAGAAGATTTGAAAGCATACCGCCAGGAACCTGATAGATAAGAGCGTTAGCGTCAGTAGCGAGCATCTTAGGGTCTAAAAGACCGTTTTCGATGTACTTGGCTCTGAGCTTCATAAAGTAGTCACGAACTTCTGTGAGCTTGATAAGGTCAAGACCTGTATCGTACTCTGTACCCTGGAGTGCTGCAACGATTGATTCTGTTGGAGCATGTGATGTACCCAGAGCGAGTGGTGACATAGCTGTATCTACAATGTCAGCACCAGCTTCAACTGCCTTTAAAAGACACATTGATGCAAGACCTGATGTATAGTGAGTATGAATCTGAACAGGAATCTTAACAGCAGCCTTTAAATCTCTTGTAAGAGATTCAGCTTCATACGGAGTCAAAAGAGCTGCCATATCCTTGATACAGAGTGAATCTGCGCCCTGATTTTCAATCTGCTTAGCGTAGTTTACATAGTAGTCATGTGTAAATACTTCGCCAAGAGTATATGAAATAGCAACCTGAGCGTGAGCGCCTTCCTTCTTAGCTGCCTTGATTGAACGGTCAAGGTTACGGATATCGTTAAGAGCATCAAAAATTCTGATGATGTCGATACCGTTAGCTACAGACTTCTGAACAAAATAGTCGATAAGGTCATCAGCATAGTGACGATAACCGAGCATATTCTGACCTCTGAAGAGCATCTGAAGCTTTGTATTAGGCATTTCACGACGGATTGTTCTGAGTCTTTCCCATGGGTCTTCATTTAAAAATCTAAGACAAGAGTCAAATGTTGCGCCGCCCCATACTTCAGCTGAATAAAAACCAACCTTATCCATTGTTGAAAGAATCGGGAGCATTTCATCCATTGACATTCTTGTTGCGAGTAATGACTGATGAGCGTCACGAAGGACGGTTTCAGTAATTTTTACCTTTGCCATAATTATTCTTTCCTTTCGTATTGAATTTCTTATCGAAAGCTTACTGAATTACAGCAAGTACTGTACCTGTTTCAACAGCTGAGCCCTTTGTAACGTTGATAGCAACAACCTTACCTGCACATGGAGCGTTAACATCGTTTTCCATCTTCATAGCTTCTAAAACCATAATAGCAGCACCGTTTTCAACTGTATCGCCTACCTTAACCTTGACATCAAGGATTGTACCAGGCATTGGAGCGGCAACCTCTGTACCTGCAACGTTTGCAGCAGGAGCAGCTGGGGCTGCGGCAACAGGAGCAGCAGCTACAGGAGCTGCAGGTGCGCCGGCACCGATTTCTTCAACAGCAACATCGTATGATTTTCCGTTTACAGTAATGTTATATCTTTTCATGGTCATATCATCCTTTTCTCAATTTATTAAAGTGGCATATTGCTATGCTTCTTAGGAAGCTTTGTTACTCTCTTACCAGCGAGCATATCAAGAGCATCTGATACACACTGACGAACGTCAGAAGCTGAAATAACTTCATCAACAGCACCTGCAGCTGCAGCCTTGTCAGCGCCTGCCTCGTTCTTAGCGTATTCTGCAGCAAGCTCATTTCTCTTAGCGTTTACATCCGCAGCACCGCTGAGCTTGTCATGCATAAAGAATTCAACAGCTGTAAGTGGAGCCATAGGAGCAATTACTGCACTGTCAACAGCAAATGTAACGTCAGCGTTGGCACCCTTACCGGCAAGAGCGATAAATGCAGAGCCGTAAGCCTTACCTACTACTACTGAAACCTTAACTGTTGTAGCTTCAGCGTAAGCGTTAGCAAGCTTTGCCATGTCCTTTACAGCACCGATTGCTTCTGTCTGAGCGTTTGCTTCAAAGCCCTCTGTATCAACTAAGGTTACTACAGGGATTGCAAATGCATCACAGGTTCTTACAAATCTTGCAATCTTTGAACAGTCAGCGCTTGTAAGCTTTGAATCTGCCTTATTAGTAGCAACAATACCTACTGTTGAGCCTGAGATTGTAGCGATAGCTGTATAAGAAGCTGTACCGCAATCAGCATAAAGCTCTGTTAATGAGCCTTCATCGCAGATAGCCAAAGCATTTTCACAAGCTGTTTTGCCAAGGTTTGATGAAGAAGCTGAGTATTCAAATACAGGAACTGCAGAGAGGTTGTTGATAGGAAGCTTTGTAACAAGATCACGAGCTGCCTCAATAGCTGAATCTGCTGTATCACAAACGATAGCTGCAAGACCGTTCTTAGCGCAAACGTCAGCTGAGTTTTCACCTGCGTTTGGAGCAACATACATCTGAGCATCCTTTGCCATTACAACAAAGTCAGCACTTGCAGCGAGCATTGCTGCAGTTGATGCACAAACGCCTGCTACTACTGCAATCTGAGGAACAACGCCTGAAAGGTTGTTTACTGCAAGCATAAGCTCGCCATAAGCGTTGAGTGCCTGCATACCGTCAGTTAAATCTGCGCCAAGTGAATCGTAAATGCCGATTACAGGAGCGCCTGTTTTAGCAGCTAAATCGTAAATTCTTTTGATTTTGTCAGCACCAGCCTTTGATAAAGAGCCTGACTTGACATTAATGTCCTGAGAGAAAGCGTAGCAAGGTTCACCCTGAACATAGCCAAAAGCTGTGATAACACCGCAAAGGTCATCACCGTTCAAAGCCTTTGAGCCGAGCTGATTAAACACGCCTTCATCAAAGAGACTTTTGAGTCTGTTAATTGCCATAAAGTTATCCTCCATTTCGATTTTCCAATCCTTTTAATTATACTATAAAATTAAAGGATTGACAAGGTTATAACAATCATTTTTTACAACTTTTACAGTTATTCAAAAAATTGGATAAATCAGACAACGAATTATGACACTTTTGTACAAACCCTAATTTTTCGATATTTGTTTTGTCATCAAGAGCAAATATTGCCTTCTCTATTCCGTTATTTACAGCAATGAAAAGTACTGATCTTACAAGTCCGTCATAAAGGTATAAATCGCCATTTGAAGTACAGTAATCGAGTATCACGCTGTCTGCATTAAAATGATAGATAGCATAGCCTAAAACCTCACCGTTATCGATGGCTTCTGCTATGCTGAATATTTCATCATCGATATCAAGGGTATTTATAATATCCTGATACGGTGAAAAGCTTCTTGCCTGTAATATCTGAAGCATCAGTTCTTCGACTCCTTTGCCATAGCATTTCTTATTGCTCTGAGCTCATCAGGCTTTAAATCTCGCCATGTGCCCGGCTTTAACATACCAAGCTTTATAGGGCCTACCGATGTTCTCTTAAGTCTTGCAACCTCAAGACCTACACCCTCACACATTTTTCTGATCTGACGGTTTCTGCCCTCTCTAATGGTAATCTGTAAAACCACTCTGCCAGGCTGTTTATCCAGAACAATTACCGAGGCAGGAAGTGTTTTCTTGCCGTCAATCACAACGCCTTCTGTAAGGTTAATAAGCTGTTCATCGTTGATGTCAGGTCTTACAGTAACACGATAGGTTTTTGAAACGTGCTTTGAAGGATGCATAATGCTGTTTGCAAAATTACCGTCATTTGTAAAGAGCAATAAGCCCTCTGTATCCTTATCGAGTCTGCCGATAGGATAAACTCTTTCATCAAGGCCTGTGAGCAGGTCTGTTACACATCTGCGGTCAAGCTCATCTGACATTGTTGTAACATAGCCACGAGGCTTATTGAGCATAATGTAGCGGTATGACTTTTTCTTTTCAACATAAAGTCTTTCACCGTCAACTGTGATAATATCCTTTGTAGGATGAGCCTTATCACCAAGCTTGCAAGGATGACCATTCACCTTGACTTTGTTTTTTGATATGAGTTCTTCGGCTTTTCTTCTTGAACAGTAGCCTGCGTCACTCATAATCTTCTGAATTCTTATTTTTTCCATAAGCATTCCTCTTTCAATATGTAGGCGGCTCACGCCGCATTATTAAATAACATCAAAAAAGCCCTTTCAATCCTGAAAACAGCTTTTCGATGAAATTTTCTTTTTTAGGTTTGGGAGTTTTTATAAATACATCTGACGTTGCAAGAAACTGAGATTTACAGATAAGCAGATCATCAAGGTAATAACTTACCTCACCGACAACATCGCCCATATTTACAGGGGCATATAGAAATCTGTTTACACGATATACAGCCTTTACCCTATCAAGCTCGCCTTCAGATAAAGGGGCGGTTGGTGCAGACATCAAAGTCGCATCAACATAGCTTTTGTCACCACCGACAACAGAAAAGCGCAGGGTCTGATGCTGAGCCGGTAATGGTGTATTTTTATATTCTGAAAAACCGTAGTTATAAAGTTTCATATGGTCATTCCAGTCATCAGAGGCATTGAGAGTAATACATATAAGAGTTACCCCATTTCGTTCACACGCTGAAACCAGACATCTTTTGGCCTTATCAGTAAATCCCGTTTTAACGCCAAAAACGCCATCGCAGGTTGATAAAAGCTTATTTGTGTTGGTAAGCCATCTTTCAAATGGTGGGTTACCGAACTCGGTTTTTCCGTACTTTTCGCCACAGATTTCTCTGAATTTTTCATTTTCAAGAGCTACTCTTGTCAGAAGCGCCATATCATAAGCAGTAGAATAATGCTCATCAGTATAGTCATCAAGACCTGATGGAGTTACAAAATGAGTATCCTTCATACCTATAGCCTGAGCCTTATCATTCATCAATGCTACAAAATTATCTATACTGCCCCCTATTCTTACAGCAGTAGCGTTTGCCGCATCGTTGCCGCTCGGGAGCATCATTCCGTAGCATAAATCAATAAGCCTCACCATATCGCCCTGACATAGCCCCATAGATGAACCTTCAACCTTTATTGCCTCGCTGTCTACGGTGAAATATGTTTCAAGGTCACCGTATTCGAGAGCTAAAAGAGTTGTCATTATCTTTGTTGTACTTGCCATAGGACGCTTTTGATACGCGTTTTTTTCATAGATCACCCTGCCTGTCTGAGCGTCAATCAGAATTGCTGATTTTGCAGAAACAGACAAAGTATCGGCATTCACAGAAAATGAATTTAAAATAAATATTACAGCACTAAATACTATTGCACAAAGCTTTTTCATAACATTCCATTCCTTTCAATAAGTTATAGAATAATTATGCCAAGCTTGTACTAAAAAATGCGTAAAATTATTCAGCTACAGCTTCAGTTTCTCCCTTTGCTGACTTTGACTTGATAGCTGATGTAATCTTGTCGATTACTTCAGGAACCATATTGATCATAGCATTTTCCTTTGAAGCGTTCATTGAAAGCTGTAAAAGCTTTACGTCGCCATTTGAAATTGTAATAAACGCCAAAGGCTGAATTGTTACGCCGCAGCCAACGCCGCCGCCGAATAAATCCTTTGCCTGCTTGCTTGGAAGGTCAGAACCGCCTGAAGCAACACCAAGAGTAACCTTTGATACAGGGATGATCGTTACGCCCTCAGGGGTTGTGATAGGATCACCGATAATAGTTTCAACGTCAACCATTTCACGGATTTTTTCGATTGATGACTTGATTACGCCTTCTAAATTTGATACGCTCATTTTTTACATCTCCATTTCATTATTTTGAATGTTTTCATTATTATCATTATTTTCAAATGCGTTTTCCTCAGCTGAGTCTTGCGCATTTTGCTTTTGCGCTAGTTTTTTAGCCTTCTTTGCCTTTCTTCTTTCACGAAGGAATATAAAAAGTGCAGAGAATGCTGCTGAAAATACAATTCTCAAAAGGGTTGACGGCCTAACCTTCACATAGAATTTTGCGCCAAAATCCATTTTATCGTTATTGAATTTACAGCCGATATTTGTATGCTTTATCTTAACGGTAAACACCTGCATAAATGTAGCTAAAGCGTTATACACAATACCGTTCATTTTGCCGAATTTAAGTGCGGCTTCGCATGAATCCTTATCGGCAACATTTAAATAAAGCTCAAAATCGTAAAATCTGATAAGCTTTAAAAGTCTTAAAAAGCTCTTTTTTGCAAGCGGCAGATAAGGCTTTATCATAAGCCATTTCTGTTTTAAATCTGCAAGCTTTTCTTTGAGAGGAACCTTTTCTTCATCAGATTTTTTGGATTTCTTTTCCTTTTTAGGTTTCTTCTTTCCTACCTTGTGACCGTCAGGAGGAGTCTGAGATGTGTTCTCAGCAGATTCTTCTTTCGGTTTCTCCTCAGTTTTTGGAGTATCATCTGCTTTTTCAGTTTCAGAAACAGTAGTTTCTGAAACTTTCTGTGAAGGTAGGTTCTGATTTGAAGATTTCTTCTTGGTTTTTGATTTTTTAGGTTTCTTTCTTCGCTTTTTCTTCTTTTTTGGAGGCTTGTCTACCTGAGGATAGAATGTAAAGCAAAGCCACTTTACAGCAAGCTCAATAAAGCCATTTTCGCCCAGTGCGGTCTGATTTACCTTATCAGCACGCTTTGCCGGCGTTATAAGCGATTGCTCAGATTTTTCTATAGCAAAATATATGGTAACCGAGCATCGCAATAATATCCATATAAGAAGAATTATGCCAAGAATAATATATAACGCAATTATATAATCATCCCCAGTAATTCATTATTCATTTTCTTCTTGTTCTGTAACTTCACTCTGAATTGACGCTAGCTGTTCTTCTTCGAGCTTAACATCATCAAATGACATCTGAGTATTTTCTCTAGGAAGCGGTGGCAGCTGGTCGATCGACGCAAGCTTAAAGCAACGCAGGAAATTTTTTGTAGTAACATAGGCAATAGGTCTGCCGGGAACTTCAAGACGGCCTGCTTCTTCTACAAGGTCTTTCTCAACAAGGGCGTTTACAACACCAGAGCTGTCAACACCTCTGACACTTTCGATAAAGCTTTTGGTTACAGGCTGATTGTATGCAACTATTGTTAAAACCTCCATAGCCGCAGGAGACAGAGTTGCCATTCGCTTTTGCTCCATAGCCGCTTTGATGTATGGGGCATACTGAGCCTTTGTAGCCATCTGATAGCTATCATCAAGCTTTAAAATCTCTATTGCAGAGTTGTTGTTTTCATATCTGTCATTAAGTATCTTCACAAGCTTATGAACAGTTTCTTCTTCAACGTTTGAGGCTTCTGCTATTCTTTTTGTTTCAACAGGCTCTCCGCTCGCAAACAAAACGGCCTCAATTATACTGATTTTTTCATCTATCTGCATTTTTAGTTCGCCTTTCTTCTTTCACGATTTAAAACAATCTCTGAGTTATCATCATTGAGCATTATTCTGCCTGACTTTGTAAGCTCTAGGATTGCAAGGAAGGTTGCTACCTTTTCTGACTTATCTGTCATACCGCTGTAGATATCCTTCATTTCGCATTTGCCCTGAGTATATACCCTTTTGAGTACGAAAATGATTTTAGAAGTTACAGACACGATACGCTTTGAAACCAGAGGCTTGAAGATATTGCGGTTTACAGGCTCACTTCTTCGTGCCTTTAATGACATTGACATAAACGCCGCAGGCAAATCCTCAGGCTCGTGAATGTTACAATAGGTATTGTCAACCTCAACAGGGGCTGGATTTCTGACAAAAATAAGATTTCCTATATATCTGTCAGCTAAAACGCCAGCTGCGAGCTTACATAAAGAGTATTCAATGAGCTTTCCTTCAAGCTCTTTTTTCATCTCGACAGCTTCTTCAGGCTTTGGAAGCAAGGAGAGGGTTTTTATAAGGATAAGCCTTGCAGCCATTTCCAAAAACTCGCCAGCACCCTCAAAGTCATTTTCAGACAGACCGTCAATGTATGCTAAATACTGCTCTAATAAAACAGATATTTCAATATCGCAGATATCAAGCTTATGCTTTGTTATAAGATGTAAAAGAAGGTCTAAGGGGCCTTCAAATTCATTCAGTTTAAAATTTATAAGCGCCATATTACATACCGTACCTTACTGCACCGAAATCACCCGTCGGGATAAAGAAGGTTATCAGGTCAAAAAGACCGTAAACGCCATCTCTTATCCAGCCAAGAGGAGTACTGAGGATTGGTGAAACGAGCAGGAATATAAAGATAATATAGATTATCTGCTGATTCTGATAGATAAATCTGTCAAACTTAGCAGGAGTAAAGTAGCTTAAAATCTTTGAGCCGTCAAGCGGCGGAATAGGAATAAGATTGAATATAGCAAGGCCGATATTGATGATAACGAAATAGTAAAGAATATCAAAAAGTAAAAACATATAGTTATCATCCAAAACATATTCAACAAGCATTTCATTGAATAAGTTTGTATTTGTAAGAATTTTAAGAGCTACAAAGCCTACAAATGCACAGATAAGATTTGATACGGGGCCTGCAAGGGCTGTGAGCGCCATACCCTTTCTCTGCTTTTTGAAGCGAAGAGGGTTTACGGGTACCGGTTTTGCCCAGCCAAAGCCAGTAAAGAATAAAAGTAATGCGCCTATCGGCTCAATATGAGAGATAGGGTTTAATGTAAGCCTGCCACTGTACAAGGCTGTATCATCGCCCTGACGCTTTGCCATCCAGGCATGAGCGTATTCATGGATAGGAAGTATGGTAAAAATAATCAATAATCTTGTACCATACTGGATAACATCTGTAATATCAAAATTCATTTTGTTCCACCTTTTTAAAAATACTATATATTGATGTTACTACAACCGATTAAACTCAATATGAACATATACCCCCATAATAATCATTATGAGCATATTTACTTTTCAATTATACTACATTTTATAAAAAATTACAAGTATATTGCCAATTTTTTTTGCTCGTTTGACAAATTTGAATAAATTTTAAAAAACTTAGAAAAACACTTGCTTTTTTTGTTTGTATCTGTTAAAATATCAATGTTGACTTTATCCCGAAAAAGAAAAAGGAGGTGCAACCTAATGGCAAAATGTGAAATTTGCGGAAAGGGTGTAACTTTCGGTATTAAGGTTTCTCACTCACACAGAAGAACTAACAGAACATGGAAGCCTAACGTAAGAAGAGTTAAGGCAGTTGTAAACGGCACTCCATGCCACATCTACGCTTGCTCAAGATGCTTACGTTCAAACAAGGTTACAAGAGCGGTTTAATAACCCAATAAATATCCGACATTAAAAAGATGCCTTCGGCGTCTTTTTTTGTTATTAAATTAAGGTGATATTATGGAATTCAAGAAAACCCGTGGGTATTATATGAGCGCTAATAAAAAGGACCGAATTGCCTTTTATGTCTATAAGCCTCTGAACGATACTCCCCCATCAGCTATTTTTCAGATCTCTCACGGTATGTGTGAATATGTAGAACGCTATGAGCCTTTTATAGAGTTTTTGTGTAAAAACAATATTCTCGTTTGCGGTAATGACCATTTGGGACACAAGGGATCTGTAAAATCAAAAAGCGGTCTTGGCTATTTTTCAAAGTCAAACGGTGACAGACATCTTACAGAGGATGTAAACACACTTACAAGGCTTATGAAAAAGAAATTCCCTGACACTAAATACTTTTTGTTTGGTCATAGTATGGGTTCTTTTGTTGCAAGGGATTTTGCTTCAAAGTATAGCAGTAAGATAGACGGTCTTATTCTTTGCGGTACAAGCGGTGTAAACCCTGGGGCTAAATTCGGAATAGGGCTTTGTAATTCGATGTCTTTACTGCTTGGCGATAAATTCAGAAGCGATGTTGTATACAATACAGCATTCTTAAACTACAACAAGAATTATAAAGAGCGCTTTAATCAGTATGACTGGCTGACAAAGGATAATGATATAAAAAGCTGGTTTGAAAAGAACGAATACTGCAATTTCGTATTTACTCTCAGCGCATTCAGAGATATGTTTACTGTTTTAGACAGAGTATCTGACGATAACTGGGCATACTCATTACCTTTTGAGCTGCCTGTTTACATTTTAGCAGGAGATATGGACCCTGTTGGCAATTACGGCAAGGGTGTAAAACAGGTTTACAAGCGACTTGTTGATGCAGGTCTTGATGATGTGAATTTAAAGCTTTATAAAAACTTAAGACACGAGATACTCAACGAGCCTGAAAAGGATATTGTTTATAACGATATTCTCCAATGGATTAAAATCCATCTTGACTAAATTTTAAAATATGTTATAATAGCTATTGTAAAATTAAACAGAAGATATGAAGCTATGGTTTCTGTAAGCTTTTTGCAGAATTAAAAGGGAATCCGGTTTAAATCCGGAACAACCGCCATTACTGTAAGTGATAAGAAAAGTACATTTGTCCATTGCGTTTGCGAGAAGGCGTGCTTTAGAAATGTTTTATCATTTCTACGTCACAAGTCAGGAGACCTGCCATAGATTATTTTGGTTTACACAGCTTTGGTGTGAAGAGTGCAGCCGGTTTATCGCAAACTAGCTTTGGGAGCATTCTTCTCAGGGCAGATTTTTGTATGCGTAAAATCAGTTGTACTCTTTTAAACCTTTGGGTTTGAAAGAGTATTTTTTATTATATGGGAGTTTTTATGGAAAAAATAACTAACGAAAAGGTATTGTGGGCTATAGATGAGCTTATAAAAAAGCAGAAAGAGCTTGGCAGAACGCCTAAGAAGGATGACTTTGACGACGTTACAAAATCTCGCATCAAGGCTTTTTTAGGTCCTTGGCCAAGGGCTTTGGAAAAAGCAGGATTAAAAGAGAAAAAGAGATAGGATAAATTTATGTATAAGTTTTCAGACACTCACCCGAAGGCTTGCGCTGTATATTTTATATCGGTTATGGTATTATCAATGTTTTGCCATAATCCCGTTATAGTTATAGCCTCGCTTATCGGCAGTATTCTTTTTAATATATCGCTCACAGGGTTTAAAAGGTTTTCAAAAAGCCTCTGGTTTTATATTTTTATATTTCTGATAGTTTCTGTTACAAACCCCTTGTTTTCGCACAACGGCAATACACAGCTGTTTTTTATAAACAACAACGCTATAACGCTTGAGGCTATAATCTATGGTATAAATCTTTCGTTGATGCTTATTAACATCATTATATGGTTTTCAAATTTCAATCTGATTTTTACAGAAGAAAAGCTTTTGTATCTGCTATCTGTATTCGGCAAGAAGCTCTCCCTTCTTATTTCATCAGCACTGAGATTTGTTCCCCTTTTAAAGCGTCAGGCACAGAAGATAAAAAATTCTCAGAAGGCTATGGGACTATATTCTACAGACAATATATTTTTATCACTCAAAAGCAATATAAGAGTTATTTCAGCGCTTATCGGCTGGGCACTTGAAAATGCTGTTGATACGGGAAACTCAATGAATGCAAGAGGATATTTACTCAAAGGCAGAACATTCTATTCAAGCTACAAGTTTTCAGTTTCAGATATGCTTTTGATTGCAATAGTTTTATTCTGCGATATTCTGGTAATTTCGGGGCTTGCAACCGGCAGACTTGACTTTTCATTCTACCCTGCTGTTACTATGGCAGATACTGATGTTTTAACGATCGTATCAGAAGCTTCGTTTCTTATACTCTCACTTTTACCATTCACTATTCAGACAGGAGATAATTTAAGATGGAAATACTTAAAATCAAAGATTTAAGCTTTAAATATTCTTCTGCCCAGAAATTTGCTTTGAAGAATATAAATCTTGATGTAGAAAGTGGCGATTTTATCGTATTATGCGGAAAATCAGGTTGCGGAAAGACAACTCTTATAAATCTTCTGATGAGATTTTACGATACTACTGACGGCGATGTAGTGATTTCCGGACATGATGTCAAGGAAGTTCAGAGAAACAGTTTAAGAAGCTGTTTCGGAATGGTACTGCAGGAAACATGGCTTTTCAAAGGAACGGTATCTGACAATATTTCTTACGGAAAACCTGATGCAACAGAAAGTGAAATAATAGAAGCTGCAAAAGCTGCTCATGCACACAGCTTTATAAAAAGACTACCTGACGGATACAACACCATCATAGATGAAAACGGCGGAAACCTTTCACAAGGTCAGAAACAGCTTCTCACCATAGCCCGTGCAATGTTGCAGGACGCTCCTATGCTGTTACTTGACGAGGCGACCTCTTCGGTGGATACGCGAA